>NZ_JALQCX010000051.1:0-216524 GCF_023241665.1 Pseudomonas morbosilactucae
CCACTAGACGAAGGGGACACACGTACAACATTCACTCCCTACCGCGTTTCGCTGTGTGCTTTACGCTGTAAGTGGCGCGCATTCTATGGATGGTTTGAGGGGTCGTCAACCCCCTGATATAAATTTATTTAAATCAATGACTTCGCCGTGCTTTGCACCCGGTTCCGAGATTTATGGAGCCTGGGCTTTGACGCCTGTATTCTGACCACCGACAAGACGCTATAGTCCGCAGCCGCAGATAGTGGCAATGTGCATCCATCCACAGCGCTGCTATAGAGCTATATAGAGAGAAGCACCGACATCGCCATAGATAGAAGCACCGCCGCTCCGGCCGGCTCATCGAACGGCCCTATGCGCCTATACGCTAAGCCACTACACTCGCACGCGAATCCCATATCGAGGTTTTAACGGTGACACCACTCATGATCACCCTGCTGGTAATAGCCGGGATCGCAATACTGATCGCCATTGGCTACATGAACCATGTGGTGGAAAACAACAAACTGGAAAAAGCCCGCACCAAGGTCGAACTCCAGGATCGCCTGCGCCGTTGTGGTGAGATCACCGAGACCTTCCCCGGCCAGTTGATGTCGCCGAAACTCAAGCTGCTGTTGACCCGTCTGGAACTCAACGTCAATCAACGCCTGCTGAACCTGGAAAAGACCAACGCCGGTCTCAAGGCGCGGATCACCGAGCTCAACGCTCTGGTCGCCCAAGGCGAATCCATTCCGGTGAACAACCCGCCCAACCCCATCCAGACCGAAGCCAAGGCCAAGGACGTGCGTTTCCTGCTGGAAGCCCTGCACGGCCAAGTGACGCGGGCGGCCCACGACGGTTTCCTGCCGACCAACGAAGCCAAGTACTGGATCAAGGAAATTCGCCACATCCTGGTGCTGCTGCACATCGAATTCTTCAACAACCTGGGCCAGCATTCCCTGCAGCAGAATCAACCCGGCCAGGCGCGCCTGGCGTTCGAGCGGGCGGTTCAATACCTGCGCAAGCAGCCGGAGCCGGCCGTCTATAAAGAGCAGCTGGAATACCTGGAGAAACTCCTGGTGCGCTCCAACGAGATGGTGCTCAACAGCACCAAGCCTGTGGAAGGCGAGGTCAACCAATTGACCGAAGGCCTGAAAGTCGCCGACGCCGACGCCGACTGGAAAAAGAAAGTCATTTACGACTGATCGAACACAAGGGGCTGCATCCAGCACGGATGCAGCACACCCTGCACGACACGACTCACCGCCCTGCCCCCACCGCCGCTACAGGCGGAAATGCCCGACCATCCCCTTCAACTCCACGCCCAACTGCGCCAGTTCGATGCTCGACGCCGCATTGCCCTGCATGGCCAACGAGGACTGATCGGCGCTGGCGCGAATGCTGGTGACGCTGCGGTTGATCTCCTCGGCCACCGAACTCTGCTGCTCGGCAGCGGCAGCAATCTGCTGGTTCATCTGCTGAATCAATGACACTGCCGCAGCAATGCTGCCCAAGGCGCTTTCGGTCTGCAGGGCATCGCTGACGGCCAGTTTGACCAGATCGCCACTGCTGCGGATCTGTCGCACCGAGACGTCCGCCGCCGTATGCAGGGCCTGGACCAGCCGCTCGATTTCTTCGGTGGATTGCTGGGTCCGCTTGGCCAGGGCCCGGACCTCATCGGCCACCACCGCGAACCCTCGCCCCTGCTCCCCGGCCCGAGCCGCCTCGATTGCCGCGTTGAGCGCCAGCAGGTTGGTTTGCTCGGCGACGCTCTTGATCACGCTCAACACCGTGCCGATGTTCTGGATTTCCGCGCTCAGGCTTTCGATGCTGTGGCTGGCCTGTCCCGCCGAATCGGCCAACTGCTCGATGCGTTGCATACTCTGACGCACCACCTGCTGGCCGCTTTCGACCTTGCCATCGGCGGTTTGCGCCGCCGACGCGGCTTGTTCAGCGTTGCGCGCCACATCGTGCACCGTGGCGGTCATCTGATTCATCGCCGTGGCCACTTGCTCGGTTTCTTCCTTCTGGCTGCTGACCTCCAGGTTGGTCTGCTCGGTCACCGCCGACAGCGACTGGGCCGAGCTGGCCAACTGTTCAATGCCGGCCTGCAAGCCGCTGACAATACCGCTCAAGCCACTGCCCATTTGCTGCATTGCCAACATCAATTGGCCGATTTCATCGCGACGGGTGACCTCGATGGTGGCGCTCAGGTCACCGGCAGCGATCTGCTGGGCGACCCGCATCACACTGCGCAGCGGCCCGACAATCAGGCGCGTGATCAACCAGGCCGCCAACACCCCCACCAACAAGGCCAGTGCCGATGAACCGATGATCAACAAGGCGTTCTTTTTCAGCTCGGCTTGCATCGACTGATCTTGCGCACCATAGGCCTGGTCCACACGGTCCATCACCTGGGCGGCACGCTCGCGCAGTTGTTGATAAACCTGCTTTTCCTGAGCCAACAGGCCGGTGTATTCACCCAGCTTCTCGCCAAACCCGGCGATGTGGCCAGACACCTCATTGAGCACCGTCTGATAGCCGGCGTCCTTGACCGCTGTTTTCAATTGCTCGACCTGGGCCAGGGCCTGATCGGCCTGTTCGATCTTGCCTTGCTCGGCCTCTTCATCGCCCTTGCGGCTTTGGTCGAGGCGCACCCGCGCTTCGTTCATGGCCTGGAGCATCAAGCGCGACACCTGGCTGACCTGGTTGGCCTGCTCGATAAACTCCGCCCCCTCTTTACCCTGGGACTCCTTGAGGGTGTAAGTGCCGTCGTCAGCCAACCCCGCCTGCAGCACATCCAGGTTATTGGCCACGCTGGACACCGACCAACTGGCCATCTCCAGCGCCAGGTCCTTGGCCTGGGTCAGGTCGACGAACTCATCGAACGCCTTGCGATACGCCGCCAAGGCCTGCTCCACATCCACCATGGCCGGCTCGTTCGCCGCTGACTGCTGCTTGAGCTCCAGCGCCTGGGCCAACAACCCATCCACACTTGCATGCAAGGCATCCACGGTCTTGGCATCGCTGTGCAGGGCGTAATCCTGCTCCAGCAAGCGCAGTTTGAGCACGCCGCTGTTCAGTGCTGACATCTGCTTGAGGCCATCGAAACGCTGACTGATGGTTTGCAACGACCAGACACCAATGGCCGCCACCAGCGCCGTCAGCAGCAGGACCAGGGCAAAACCGATGGCCAGCTTCTTGGCCATGCCGAGGTTGGCAAAACGTCCGTTCGTGGGCGAATTCATGGCGCGCAGTCCCCTTCCAGTCTCCAATGGCAACCCAGCCATTTTCTAGTCCTGAAGAGTCGCAACGCCGTGTGCCAGAGCACAAGTCTCTGGCGTCGGAATAATGGCAAAAAGCTACGCCCTGGTCGCTTTCAGGACGGTCGAGGTCGATTCGATAAAATTCGGTGCCCGGCTGGCACCGGGCACTCAAGAGGTTAGGCCGTCTTCAGATCGCCGTGGCGCCGCCGTCCACCGCCAGCGCATGCCCGGTGGTAAAGGCCGCACCGTCACTGCACAGGTAGAGCACCGCCGCTGCGATTTCCTCGACGCGACCGATGCGCCCCACCGGGTGCATGGCGGCCGCAAAGTCCGCTTTGCGCGGATCAGCCTCATGGGCACGGCGGAACATATCGGTATCGATCACCGCCGGGCACACCGCATTCACGCGGATGTTCTTCTTCGCATATTCGATGGCCGCCGACTTGGTCAGGCCAATCACCGCATGCTTGGAGGCCGCATAAATGCTCATCTTCGGCGCCGCCCCCAAACCCGCCACCGAGGCGGTGTTGACGATGGCGCCCGCGCCCTGGGCCAGCAACAGCGGCAACTGGTGCTTCATGCACAGCCAGACGCCCTTGACGTTGACCGCCATGATTGCGTCGAACTCATCCAGCGTGCCGTCGGCCAACTTGCCCTTTTCGATCTCGATGCCGGCGTTGTTGAAGGCATAGTCGAGCCGACCGTAGGCGCTGAGGGTCTGCGCCATCAGGTTCTGCACCTCGCTCTCTAGGGTCACGTTGCAGCTCACGAACACGGCGTCGCCCCCGGCGCCACGAATCAACTCCACCGTGCCCTCGCCGCCGGTGACATCCAGGTCCGCCACCACCACTTTCAAGCCTTCGGCGGCAAACGCCAGGGCCGTGGCCCGGCCGATGCCGTTGGCAGCCCCGGTCACCAGGGCAACCTCGCCAGAAAACGTCATGCTCATTGCTCAACTCCTCGATGGGATGCTTCAAATCACGCCGGGCCATCTAGCCACAGGCGCGGACGCGGCGGCAGCACTATCAAACGGCCGTTTGAGTGCTTATGGGTCTGAGTGATAAAAGCACCGGCCTCACCATCACGCCACTGGATTGGCCCTTATTCGCTGCATCAGCAAACCTTGCGGCGGACGGCGCGAGGGTCTATCAACTAAGGCTTCTTTTCCCCCTTGAGTGCCTGCCATGACGACCCAGATCAATCGCCAGTTCCTGCTCGCCAAACGCCCTGTCGGCGCGGCCACCCGCGAGACCTTCAACTACCAGGAAGTGGCGGTCGGCGAACCGGCGGCCGGGCAGATTCTGGTGCACAACCAGTACCTGTCCCTGGACCCGGCCATGCGCGGCTGGATGAATGAAGGCAAGTCCTACATCCCGCCGGTGGGCATTGGCGAAGTGATGCGCGCCCTGGGCGTGGGCCAGGTCATTGCGTCGAACCACCCGGGCTTTGCCGTGGGCGATTACGTCAACGGCGCCTTGGGGGTGCAGGATTATTTCCTCGGTGAGCCCCGGGGCTTCTACAAGGTCGATCCCAAGCTGGCGCCCCTGCCCCGCTACCTCTCGGCGCTGGGCATGACCGGCATGACCGCCTACTTCGCCCTGCTGGATGTCGGCGCGCCCAAGGCCGGCGACACCGTGGTGCTCTCCGGCGCCGCCGGGGCCGTGGGCAGCATTGCCGGGCAGATTGCCAAGATCAAAGGCTGCCGGGTGATCGGCATCGCCGGCGGCCAGGACAAATGCAAGTTCCTCATCGATGAACTGGGTTTCGACGGCGCCATCGACTACAAGAGCGAAGACGTGCATGCCGGGCTCAAGCGTGAATGCCCGAAAGGCGTCGATGTGTATTTCGATAACGTCGGCGGCGACATTCTCGACGCCGTGCTCAGCCGCCTGGCCCTCAAGGCCCGGGTGGTGATCTGCGGCGCTATCAGCCAGTACAACAACAAGGAAGCGATCAAGGGCCCGGCCAACTACCTGTCACTGCTGGTCAACCGCGCGCGCATGGAAGGTTTTGTGGTGATGGACTACGCCAGCCAGTTTGCCGCGGCCGGGCAAGAGATGGCCGGCTGGATGGCCAAGGGGCAGCTCAAGAGCAAGGAAGACATCGTCGAAGGCCTGGAAACATTCCCCGAGACCCTGATGAAACTGTTCAGCGGAGAGAACTTCGGCAAGCTGGTGCTGAAAGTCTGAACCTGTAGGAGCCGGCTTGCCGGTGATCCGCAACGGCGGCCGGAAAGGGCCGCCAACCGCTAAACCGCTATCGCCGGCAAGCTGGCTCCTACAAGGGAGGCGTGTTACAGGGCCAGTTCGGCGACGACGTCAGCCAGGGCCTTGGCCGGGTCGGCTGCCTGGCTGATCGGACGGCCGATCACCAGGTAGTCGGAACCGGCATCCAGCGCCTGACGCGGGGTCAGAATGCGCCGCTGGTCGTCCTGGGCGCTGCCCGCCGGACGAATCCCCGGGGTCACCAGTTGCAGGGACGGATGAGCGGCTTTCAGCGCCTGGGCTTCCAGGGCCGAGCACACCAAGCCGTCCATGCCGGCTTTTTGCGCCAAAGCCGCCAGACGCAACACTTGCTCCTGAGGCTCGATGTCCAGGCCGATACCGGCCAGGTCTTCACGCTCCATGCTGGTCAGCACAGTGACGCCAATCAGCAACGGCTTGGGCCCGCTGCGCTGGTCCAACACCTCGCGGCAAGCGGCCATCATGCGCAGGCCACCGGAGCAATGCACATTGACCATCCACACGCCCATCTCCGCCGCCGCCTTGACCGCCATGGCCGTGGTGTTGGGAATGTCGTGGAATTTCAGGTCGAGGAACACTTCGAAACCCTTGTCCCGCAGGGTGCCGACAATCTCGGCGGCACAGCTGGTGAACAGTTCCTTGCCGACTTTGACCCGGCACAGTTTCGGGTCCAGCTGATCAGCCAGTTTCAGTGCGGCGTCACGGGTAGGGAAATCCAGGGCGACGATGATAGGAGTCTGGCAGGCGGACATGAAGGGGCTCTCAGGCAAGTCGAAATCGGCGCGGATTGTAGCGCAAGCGACGGCGCTCCGGGACCCGATGATCGGTAAATCATGCTCAGCGGCAACTGTGGAGAGTGGCGGTTCGAAAAAAAGCCACGGCCTCAGGGCCTTTGTGTCAGTTCAGATACACTTCCGACACGCCCACAACAATCGCGCCAGCTACCCTCGCCAGCCGCAACACCCCCGAACAGCACTTCCAGCCCCCCGGCCGGACGCCTATGCTGAAGCCACAACCCCGCAGCCCATCTTTGTGGTTGGCAGCCAACCTGGCAGATCATCGCACCCATGCACAACACTCCAGCTCCTCTCAACGACGATCAAAAAGCCCCCGTCAGCGGTGATGACAAACGCTGGAACACCCGCGCGCTGATCGTCGACGATGATGTTCCGATCCGAGAATTGCTGATCGACTACCTGGCCCGTTTCAATATCCACGCCAGCGGCGTCACCGATGGCGCGGCCATGCGCCTGGCCCTGCAGGCCGAACACTTCGACGTGGTGGTGCTCGACCTGATGCTGCCGGGTGAAGACGGCCTGTCCCTGTGCCGCTGGCTGCGCACCGAATCGGACATTCCGATCCTCATGCTCACCGCCCGTTGCGAACCCACCGACCGCATCATCGGCCTGGAACTGGGTGCCGACGACTACATGGCCAAGCCCTTCGAGCCCCGGGAATTGGTGGCCCGTATCCAGACCATCCTGCGCCGGGTCCGTGATGACCGTAGCGAACAGCGGGCCAATATCCGCTTCGACAACTGGCGCCTGAACAGCGTTCTGCGCCAGCTGATCTCCGCCGATGGCCTGGTGGTGCCGCTGTCCAACGCCGAATTCCGCCTGCTCTGGGTGTTTATCGAACGGCCCCGCCGGGTGCTGAGCCGCGAACAACTGCTGGACGCCGCCCGCGGTCGCTCCATCGAAGCCTTCGATCGCAGCATCGACCTGCTGGTGTCGCGCCTGCGGCAAAAGCTCGGTGACGACCCCAAATCCCCACAGTTGATCAAGACCGTGCGCGGTGAGGGTTACCTGTTCGACGCCCGAGACATCGGCTGATGCGCGGGCGTTTCGATACGCTGTTCGGCCGCCTGTACGGGGTGCTGCTGATCGCGATCGTACTCGCCCATTTGCTCGGCTACCTGTGGTTCCAGCATTACGGACCACCGCCTCCCCCACCGCCCTACCCACACACCGCCGGACAAGCCGAAGGGCAACGTGCGGCGCCTGGGCCACAGCCCGGAACCCGCCCGCCGAGACCCTGGTTCGGTGGGCCGGTGGTGCCGCTGACGATTCAGATCATTTCCCTGGTGATTGCCGCCTGGTACGGCGCCAAGTTGCTGACCCGGCCAATCCAGCGCCTCAGCGACGCCGCCGAGCGCCTCAGCGAAAACCTCAACAGCGAGCCCCTCGACGAATCCGGCCCGCGGGAAGCACGGCAGGCGGCCCATACCTTCAACCTGATGCAACGACGGATACGCGAACAGGTGCAGCAACGCGGGCGTATGCTCGGTGCCGTATCCCATGACCTGCGCACGCCCCTGTCGCGCCTCAAGCTGCGCCTGGAACAGATCGAAGACAGCAAACTGCAGGGCCAGATGCGCCAGGACCTCGACGACATGATCAGCATGCTCGACGCCACTCTGAGCTACCTGCACGAACAGCGCACCAGCGAAGCCCAGCAATGGATGGACGTGCAGGCGCTGGTGGAGTCGCTGAGCGAAAACGCCCAGGACCAGGGGGCCGATGTCCAAGTCAGCGGCCACTGCGCGCCCCTGCACGTGCAGCCCATGGCCCTGCGCTCCTGCGTCAACAACCTGCTGGACAACGCCCTGCGTTATGCCGGCCACGCCCTGATCACCCTTGAAGACAGCCGCGATCACCTGGTGATCCGGGTCATCGACCGCGGGCCGGGGATCGCCGCCGACAAGCGTGAAGCGGTGTTCGAACCCTTCTATCGCCTGGAAGGTTCGCGCAACCGCAATTCCGGCGGCGTCGGCCTGGGCATGACCATTGCTCGCGAAGCCGCGGGGCGCCTGGGGGGCGAGCTCAGCCTGGAAGAAACCCCGGGCGGCGGCCTGACGGCCGTGGTGTTTCTGCCCCGGGCCTGAGGCCGATGTGTGCAGCCGGCTACAAAGCCCACATACCCAGGACAAATCGGCCCCTGAGGCTGCATAAGCCGGTACACCAACCGGCCTTATCCATCCGCAGGGAGTGAGCCCCATGATCGGTAGCGTCAGTAACTATTCGAGTTATTTCAGCTCCACCAGCAGCACCAGCAACAACAACCGCGCCCAGGAACTGCAGAAGGAACTGTTCGCCAAGCTCGACAGCAACAGCGACGGCTCGGTCGATCAGGACGAGCTCAGCAGTGCCCTGTCGCAAAAAAGCGACAACGGCATCCTGGTCAGCCTGAGCAAGAACTTCAGCGACCTGGACAGTGACGAAAGCGGCAGCCTGAGCAGCGAGGAGATGGCCGCCATGGCGCCACCGCCGCCCGCCCAGGACCAGGCACCCAACACCGAACTGGCGGACGCACTGATCAGTGCCCTCGACACCGACGGCGACGGCGTGGTCAGCAGCGACGAGTTGAGCGCGGGCCTGAGCAGTGCCGGCAGCAGCGCCGACAGCACGGAAATCTTCTCCGCCCTGGACAAGAACCAGGACGGTAACGTCAGCGCCGATGAACTGGCCGCCAGCCTGGCACCGCCACCACCACCGCCCCAGCAGGCGTCGAGCGAAGAGCTGTTCAGCCAACTGGACACCGACGGTGACGGCAGCATCACTGAAAGCGAATTGACCAGCGCCCTGCAGGCCAGCGATAGCACTTCGAGCACCGACACCAGCGCGGCCCTGCTCAAGGTTCTCGACAGTGACAGCAGCGGCGGCGTCAGCAGCGATGAGTTGAAAGCGGCACTGGACGCCGGTCGCAGCCAGGACAGCACGGCGCAGACCGATCAGGCCGGCGTCGCCGAGGCCCTGAGCAAAATGATCGCCAACCTGAGCAAGCAATATCAGTTGGATAACGTCGCGACCCTGGGCAGCAGCGTGAACGTCGCCGCCTGATCGGCATCGCCGGCAAGCCGGCTTCTACAGGGATGCAGGAGTCGGGGCAACGCCTGAGGTTTGCCGGCGATCAGCGCTTGTCCTCTGCCGGGTTCTTGGTCGGGCTCTGGGGGTGGGCCTGGCTCGCGGTCCAGTCGGTCAGCAGGCTGTAGGCTACGGCCAACAAGGTCGGGCCGATAAACAGCCCAATAAAGCCGAAGGCGATCAGGCCACCAAACACCCCCAGCAGCACAATCACCAACGGCAGGTTGCCGCCACGGCTGATCAGGTACGGCTTCAGCACGTTGTCGACGCCACTGATGATGAAAGTGCCCCAGATCCCGAGAAACACCGCCATTCCGTATTCACCCTTCCAGGCCAGCCAGGCCGTGGCCGGAATCCACACCAGAGGCGGCCCCATGGGGATCAGGCTGAGGAGGAAGGTGACAATACCCAGCACCAGCGCACCCGGCACCCCGGCAATCAGGAAGCCGATCAGCGCCAGCACGGCCTGGGCCGCTGCGGTACCGATCACGCCATTGACCACCCGTTGCACGGTGCCCGCCACCAATTCGATGTAGTAACCGGCACGATCACCAATCAGGCGCTCCAGCAACTTGTGCACGAACAGCGCCAGACGCGGGCCATCGCGGTAGAAGAAAAACACAAAGACGATACTCAGGGTCAGCTCGAGAATGCCGCCGCCGATCTGTGCGCTGCGGGCCAGCAACCAGTTGCCGACTTGCCCCAGGTAAGGCTTGACCGCCAGCATCATCGCCGCGCCCTGCTGATCGATGCTGTCCCACAACGCCACAAGACGCTCACCCACCAACGGAATCCCGCCCAGCCACTCGGGCGCCGCCGGCAGGCCGTCGACCTGGACATCCTTGATGAAGCCCGTGGCATCGCGCACATGGTCCGCCAGGTTGAAGCCCAGCCAGACCAGGGGCGCCGCCACCAGCACCATCCAGCCCAAGGTCAGCACGGCCGCGGCCAGGGACTCGCGGCCATTGAGCCAACGGGTCAGCAGACGCATCAGCGGCCAACTGGCAAACGCCAGCACCGCCCCCCAGAACAGCGCGGACCAGAATGGCGCCATCACCCAGAAACTGGCACCGAAAAGCACCAGGAGCAGGATCTGCACCAACAGGCGATCGTTATTAAGCATGAAAGGTCTCGTGCAAGGTCGACGGAGGGAGAATAGGCGAACCGCGCTTCACGGGTTCGCCTTGAGGGAGCCTAGCGCAACAATTCGATGTGCAGGCCGGTCGTCTCGCTGCTGCCGGTTTCCATCCGAGCAGCGCGTACGCCCTGCCCGATCAGTGCCTGGCGCCAGGCTTCGGCATTGCTCCCGGAGACACTGACCCGCATCGTTGCGTCCAGGTTCAACCCTCGGGACAGCAAACTCAGCCAAACCGGTGTTGGCTCGGCAGCCAATTTGGGAAAGTCCAGGCGGCCGGTGTCTTTCAACTGCCGGAGCAAGGTCGCGGAGGTCGGCAACAATTCGCCCAACGGCGCGCTGCTGTCGAATTGCTCGACATGCAGGTACGCCCGGCGGTTGCCACGGGTGATGCTGTACAAGGCCACCAGCGAATTGTCCTGGGGCTCGGCCAGACGCAACAGCAGGTAAGACTGCTGCTCGTCGGCGCCATACAGCTTGGCGTTGCCGAAGACTTCATTGGCCCACAGGCTGCTTTCACCGCAATCACGGGCCTGGCACCAGAACAACAGTTCAGCCCCCTGCTTCTGCAAGGCCTCTCGGGCCAGAGTGAAGGCTTCGTTGGAGGCCCGCTCGGGAGGCAACTGGTACGTCACCGACGTGACCTTGCCCCGGGCACTGACCTGGCCGTCAAAACGCAATTGCCCGCTGATCTTGCGAATGGAGCCCATGGGGTAGATACGCTCCAGCTCCATCGCCGGCCGGTAATCGACGATCTGCGCATCGGCCAGGCGCGGCACCTGGGGCAGGTCTTGACTGCCGGGAATGTCGGCGGCAAACAGCAGGGGGCTGAAGCAGGACAATAGAAAAACACTGGCCGATCGCATGGCCAGGCTCATCGGATCAGCATCGCCTGGGCACCCTGGAGGGTGAGGGAATCGGACACTCGAAAATCGCCAGAGGCACGCTCAGCAATCGCTGCCATCCGCCCGCGGGCCGTGTTCTTCAGAAGGGTTGGTGCGGTTTTTTCCTTTTTGTCGAAGCTCAGACCACGCACGTTGCAGGGCATGGCGAACTCCTTGAGCACGATAGAGACCTTGTGGCCATTGGGGGTCGCAGCGGTGTACAGATCTATCATGGTTGTCTCCCATTTCAACCCGCCCAGCCTCGACAGTTGACCGCGGCAAGTCAAGGAA
The DNA here is from genome assembly GCF_023241665.1 of Pseudomonas morbosilactucae. NCBI lineage: Bacteria > Pseudomonadati > Pseudomonadota > Gammaproteobacteria > Pseudomonadales > Pseudomonadaceae > Pseudomonas > Pseudomonas morbosilactucae. The sequence goes on from NZ_JALQCX010000051.1 coordinate 11,659, forward strand.
CGGCGAAAAACCTATTGAAACAGTCTGCGACAAAGGTGGCGCCCGCCTCGTCATTGAGGTGCAGGTGATGACCGCCCGGCAGCTGTTCGTGGCTGAAGGGTAGACGCTCCAGCAACGCCGGGTGCTTGGCCAGCATGCCGTCAGCCGCGACCACCAGTTGGGTCGGGCAGGCTACGTGCTGGACGAAGGCCATGGCCTGTTCTTCGGTCAAACGCAGGGGCGAGGCCAGGGTCAGGCGGCTGTCACTGCGCCAGGTATAACCGCCGGGAACCGGCATCAGCCCGCGCTGGGCGAGCAGTTCCGCGGCCTCGCGGCTCACCGCCACCAGGCCCTTCATGCGCGCTTCGATGGCACGCTCCAGGCTGGTGTAGACCGGCTTGCGCTTATCCTGCAGGGCCAGTTGCGCTTGCAGGGCCATGCCCAGGCGCTCGGCAGCCGTGTCGCCGCTGGCGGTGGGCGGGATTACCCCGTCGATCAGCGCCAGGTGGCTCACGCGCTGCGGCAACGCGCCCGCCAGCACCAACGACACGATGGCCCCCAGGGAATGCCCCATCAGGGCAAAACGCTGCCAGCCCAATTGCTCGGCCACTTGCAGCACATCGTAGACGTAATCCCACAGCGCATAGCTCGCCCCCACCGGCCGGTGCCCGGAATGCCCATGGCCGGCCAGGTCGAGGGCGACGATGCGCAAGCCATCGAGTTTCGGCGCCAACCGCGCGAAGCTGTTGGCGTTGTCCAGCCAACCGTGCAAGGCAATCACCGGCAACCCGTCTTCCGGGCCGAACAGGTGAGCGGCCAACTCGATATGGGGCAGGCTCAGGCGCACTTCTTCCACCACCGGGCTCATGCGCAACTCCGTGTGCTGCGACCGGCCCAGCGGCTGAACAGGTCTTTAAGCAAGGTCGCGGTGTCCTGCGGTCGCTCCAGGGGAAACATATGCCCGCCAGGCATGCTCAGGGACTCGCCCAACGGCATGCGGCCAACGGCGCTGGCGTGATGGCGCATCACCACCCGGCTCTGGCGCCCGCGCACCACCGCCAGGGGCACTTGCAACTGCCGGGCTCGACCCGGGCTGGTATGGGGCACGCCGCGGTAAATGCTGATTTCCGTGGCCGGGTCGAAACGCAGGCGCCAGCGGTCGCCCACCTGATGCAGACCATGCTGCAGGTAGGCGTCGAAACAATCGGGGTCGAAACCGCGGAACAGGGTCTTGGTGGAGAAATAGCGTCGGGCGGCATCCAGGTCGGCGAACTCCTCACGACGCCCCAAGGTGCGCCCTGCCGGGGTCAGGCGATCGATGAAGCCAAAGCGCTTGGCCGCGCGAATCACCCATTGGTCGGCCAGGGTCAGCACCGGCGAATCGAGCATCACCACCCCGCGGTACAACTCGGGACAGCGCAGGGCCGCATGCAAATGCAACACCCCACCCAAGGAGTGGCCCACGCCCCACACCGGCTGCGCCTGCTGTTGCAAGTGATGGATCAGCTCGTCCACCAGGTTGTGCCAGTTGTCATCCACCGGGAAACGCGGATCGTGGGCATGCTGCTGCAAATGGGCCACGTCGTACTCGGGCGCCAGGGCGGCGAACAACTTGCCGTAGGTGCCCGAGGGAAAACCATTGGCGTGAGCGAAAAACACCTGTTGCGACATACCGAACGTCCCATTCACAAAAACTCGGCTGATTGTCCGTACGCCAGCGCAACGCAGCAATGACAGTAACGGACAGGAATGATGACACTCCGGCTCAGCCCATAACGCCCCTCAACGCGGGGGCGGCGTTTGTCCCAGGGGCACCACGGCCATGGTCAGGCGCGAGATGCAGCTGGACTTGCCTTCATCGCTGGTCAGGCGGATGTCCCAGACATGGGTGGTGCGACCGATATGAATGGCCTTGGCCACGGCGGTCACCCGGCCACTGCGCAAGCCACGCAAATGGTTGGCATTGATCTCCAGCCCCACGCAGTAGAACTGGCTGGCGTCGATGCACAGGTAGCTGGCCATGGAGCCCACGGTTTCCGCCAGCACCACCGACGCCCCACCATGCAACAGGCCATAGGGCTGGTGGGTGCGATGGTCGATGACCATGCTGGCGGTCAGGGACTCTTCGTCGAAGGACTCAAAACGGATATCCAGCACTTCACCGATGGTGTTCTTCTGCGCCGCATTCAGTTGCTCGATATTCGGGGTGGTACGCCACAAGCTCATCGCTGCATCCTTTGGTTTTTTATCGGGTTCAATCCTGCCACAGCACGGCCTCGCTGTGCTCGCTCCACGCCTGGAAGCGCTCGCCATAGCGGGCCTCGATCACATTGCGCTTGATCTTCAGCGTGGGTGTGAGAAAGCCGTTTTCCACCGCCCAACTGTCCTTCACCACCACCAGGCGGTGCAAGCGCTCATGTTTGTCCAAGGCACCATTGACCTCGGCCAGCAAGGTTTCCAGGCTGCGCTGCAGGCCGTTGCGGGCAGCGCTGGAGGCCTCCTGCCATCCCACGGCCGAGAGCACGCAAAGCCCCAGGGGCGCACTCAGGCCGTCGCCGACCACACACACCTGCTCGATCCGTGAATGCACCGCCAGGCGGTTCTCGATCGGCGCCGGGGCCACGTATTTGCCTTTGCTGGTCTTGAAGATTTCCTTGATCCGACCGGTCAGGCGCAAGCGCCCCTGGGCATCCTGCTCGCCCTTGTCCCCGGTACGCAGGAAGCCATCCTCGGTGAGGGTCTCGGCGGTCTTCTGCGGGTCCTTGTAGTAACCGAGCATGGTGGCCCCGCTGCGCACCAGCACTTCGCCCGAAGCATCGATGCGCACGTCCACCTGCGGGCACGGCCGGCCGATCCAGCCGGGCACGTACTCGCCACTGCGACCGATGTGGGAGTACCCGCAGCTTTCGGTCATGCCATACACCTCCAGCACATCCAGGCCCAGGCGCTGGTACCAGTGAAGCAGGCTCTGGGGCACCGGTGCCGCCCCGGAAAGGGCCACGCGCAAGGCGTCCAGGCCGAGCCCGGCGAGCACCCGCTGGCCAACCCGCTTGCCGATCAGCGGCAGCCCCAGGAGCCAGTCCAAACGCTTGGCCGGGACCTTGGCGTAGACCCCCATCTGGAACTTGCTCCAGATCCGCGGCACGCCGAACAACGCGGTGGGCCGGGCGCGTTTCAGATCGGTGAGGAAGGTCTCCAGGCTCTCGGCGAAGAACACCGTTTGCCCGGTGTAGATCGCCGCCATCTCGACAAACATGCGTTCGGCCACATGGCACAGCGGCAAATACGACAACAGGCGATCAGAGGGGCCCAACTGGAACAACTGGGCCCCGTGGGTGGCAGCAAAACCGAGGTTGCCAAAGCTGTGCATCACCCCCTTGGGCAGCCCGGTGGTGCCGGAGGTGTAGATAATGGTTGCCAACTGTTCAGCGGCGGGGCTGGGGTTGTCCTGGATCGGCGAGCTGCGCTGCAAGTCGTCCCAACTGAAGTCGAAATCACCTGGAGGATGCAGCGGCAGGCTGATGGTCGGCAGCCCGGGCCGGACCCCGGCCGCCATGCCCGGCCAGTCGTCCAGCTTGCCGATAAACACCAGGGCCGACTCGGAATGCTCAAGCACCTGCGCCACCGATTCAGCGGTGAGGTTGGGGTACAAGGGCACCGACACATGGCCGGCCATCCAAATCGCCAGGTCGGCAATGATCCAGTGGGCACAGTTCTTGGAAATAATCGCGACGTGACTGCCCTGGGGCAGTTCCTGCGCCCGTAGCCAGTGAGCGGCGCAACGCGCCTGGTGGCCGACATCCGCCCAGCTCAGTTCCTCGACCTGCCCTCCGCTTGAAGGTTGGACCAGGAAACGTTGGCGGGGATGGCGAGCTTCACGCTCGTAGAACACTTCCAGCGGCAAACGAAAAGCGGCAGACATGCGACTCGCTCCTTTGTTTTTATTCTGACCGTGAAATGACCAACCAAGCACTTGCTTGGCTGACTATTTCACGCACAAAGGGGCGCTGCAAGTGAAGAAATGTAGCCGGCCGCCATGCTGCGGCGCCGGTTTCAAACGTGGTGAATCTGGTTGAGGCTCATCAGCCCGGCCAATGGCCAGTCACCTTCCAGCTCGGCGAGGCTGGCGGTGCCCATCGGCTGCGGGCTGCGCAGATGGCCGTACTGCAGCAGGCTGATCAGGCTGCCCACCAACGGTTGGTGGCTGACCAGCAGCAGGTTGTCGGCGCTGTTGAGCTGTTCCAGGGTGGCCAGGGGATTGCTCTCGGGGGTCAGCCAGGACACGGTGCGGATCTCGCCGGCAAACCCCAGGGCTTCGCGCACCAATTGCGCCGTCTGCTGGGCCCGCACATAGGGGCTGGCGAGGATCGCGCCGATGGGCTGGCCAATCAGCTGCGCAGCACTCTCGAGCACTTCCTTGCGGCCATGCTCGGTCAGGTTGCGCTCGGCATCGCTGCGGGCCTGGGACTCGGCTTCACCGTGACGCAGTACCCAGAGCTTCATAGCTTGGGCTCCTCGTCACGGGCCGGGTGAGGCGCGGGCGGCACGCTATGGGGAGCTTCGCCTTCAGGTGCACGGGGCGTCGGCCAATCGGCGAATGGCCACGGTTTCTGGTCACTGTGGAAGCTGCCGAAACGGCCGATCTGCGCCAGGAACTGGCTCAGACTGTCGCCGAAATTCATCATGCTGGCGCTGGGCGCGCTGTAGATCAGGCGATAAATCAGTTGCACCAGCACCAGGGCACCGAGGATGAACTGCGCCACTTGCCAGACCAGCAGGTACACCAGCATCCACAACACACGCAGGAGGATGGACTCGTATTTGCCTTCGGGATTCGTATCGTTCATGTCTCGCTCCTGTGCCACTCAGTTGAAGCCACTGGTGGAAATAAAGTCGACGTCGGTTTTCGGCTCGCCACGCATCAGCAACTCGATCACCTGGTTCAGGGTACGCCCTTCAAACAAAATCGCATGCAGCCCGGCCACCAGCGGCATGTACACCCCCAGTTCCTGCGCCTTGACCTTGAGTACCTTGAGGGTATTGACGCCCTCGGCCACTTCGCCGAGACGGGTCACCGCCTCGTCCAGGCTCAAACCCTGGCCCAGGGCGAAACCGACCTGGTAGTTACGGCTTTTGGGCGAAGAACAGGTGACGATCAAATCGCCCACGCCGGCCAGGCCGAGGAAAGTCATGGGGTTGGCACCCTGGCTCACGGCAAAGCGAGTCATCTCGGCCAGGGCCCGGGTAATCAACATGCTCTTGGTGTTCTCGCCCATGCCCAGGGCCACCGCCATGCCGGCGATGATCGCGTAGACGTTCTTCAGCGCACCGCCCAGTTCGACACCAAAACGGTCGGCACTGGCATAGACGCGGAAGGTCCGGCCATGCAACGCCGCCTGGACGCGTTGGCAGAGTTCTTCGTCTTCACTGGCGACCACGGTGGCGGTCAGGGCGTGCTCGGCCACTTCCCGCGCCAGGTTCGGCCCCGACAGCACACCGATCCGCGCTTGCGGGGCGATGTCCTGGAGGATCTCGCTCATCAATTTGAAGCTCTGGGCCTCGATGCCTTTGGTCAGGCTGACCAGCAGCTTGCCGCCGAGCAACTCGGCGTGGGGCGCCAGCACCGTGCGCAGGGCGCTGGAGGGCAAGGCGACAAAGCACAAGTCGCACTGATTGAGGGTGGCCAGCAGATCCGTGACCGGCTCCACCGCCGGGTGGATCTTGATGCCTTTGAGGTAGCGCGGATTTTCGCGATTGACCCGAATGGCCTCGGCCTGCTCGGGATCACGCATCCATTGCCGCACCTGATGACCGTTCTCGGCCAGCAGATTGGCCACGGCGGTACCAAAACTTCCGCCTCCCAGGACCGCGATAGGGTGCTGTTCAGTCATATGCAATCCGTCAATCCATACCAGTGGCGATGGCGCATTATACGGGGCAGCCCTGCGACCACCAGCCCCCACGACGATTCGCGCACTTGTCGAGAACAGCCGGGGAATGTCGGGCTTCTCGACTGGAAAACTCGACCATCTCGGTTAACATGCGCGCCCATTCCCTGGATTCTAGGCTGCACCTTGTACTCAGGACCTTCCCGCCCTTCGTTGCTGCTGGCGCTGATGTTCAGCCCCTTGGTGCTGGCCGACGATCTGTTTCTCCGGCACCTGCCTTTGCCGCAGGTACTCACGGCTACCCGCCTGAAACAGTCGCCGGCGGCCGTACCCGGCAGCATGACCCTGATCGACAGCGAACTGATCGAGGCCAGTGGCGCCCGGGACATCAGCGAGTTGCTGCGGCTGGTGCCGGGGATGATGGTCGGCGCCATCAATGGTAACCAGGCAGCGGTGAACTACCACGGCAGCAATGCCAGCGAAGCGCGACGCATGCAGGTGCTGATCGACGGTCGCTCGGTGTATCGCGCGGGCCTGGCCACCGTGGACTGGAGTGACATCCCGGTGGCCCTGGAGGACGTCGAGCGTATCGAGGTGTTTCGCGGCCCCAACACCGTCAGCTACGGGGCCAATGCGCTGATGGCGGTGGTCAATATCATCACCCGCGCACCGGCCGACAGCCACGGCACAAGGTTCAAGGTCACCCGTGGCCAGCGCGGCATCAGCGACTGGTACGCCAGCCAGGGCAGCGCCTGGGACGGCGGCGCCCTGCGCCTGTCGTTGTCCGGCCAGGAAGACGACGGCTTCGACACCGACCGCAACGGCGCCGATTATCGCGACAGCAGGCGCCTGAACCGCTTCAACCTGGCTGTCAGCCAGACCCTCGATGAGCAGCAGAGCCTGGACTGGCAACTGAACGCCAAAGACGGCACCAACCAACGACCCTATACCTATCGCCCGGTGTTTGCCGGCATCACCGACGCCGGCAACAACTCCGATGTGATAGCCAAGGACTACGCCGGTTCAGTGCGCTGGAACCTGGAGCTGAACCCGGAGCACAGCCTTTATATACAGGGCTCGGCCCAACACTGGGATCGACAGCAGACCTGGCGGGCCTGTGACGCCGCCCTGTCCTTCAGCCCCGAGCTGACACGCCTGTGGCAACTCAACCCGAACTACGCCGAGCGCCTGGTGCGCAACATCGGCAGTTTTATCGGCCCCGGAGCCCCCGCCGGCAGCACCGCAGAGCGCGACCTGGGCAATCAGGTCATCGCCCAGTGGCAGGCGGGTGGCAAAGACACGGTGTGCGGCGTCATCGACCAGAGCGCCCGAGAGTCGCGCTATGACCTGGAGCTGCAAGACACCCTGAGCCTGTCCGACAGCCTGCGGCTGGTCAGCGGCATGAACTATCGTTACGACCGGGCCGATTCCGAGACCTACTTCAATGGCACTCTCGATGACACCACGTGGCGCGCGTTCGGCCATCTGGAATGGCGGGCCAGCGAGCACTGGCTGCTCCAGGGCGGGGCAATGTACGAAGACACCCGATTGACCGGCGACTCCCTGACCCCGAGGGTGGCGATCAATTACCTGATCAACCCGCGCCATGGCCTGCGGGCGGTGTACTCCGAGGCCATCCGCTCGCCAGACATGTTCGAGAACAACGTCAACTGGAGCTACCGGGTCACCGAGCTGACACCCAGGGTCGCCGGCCAATCCAGCGCCGAATACTTCGTCAAGACCCGGGGCCCGGGCAACCTCGACCAGGAGCACATGCGCTCCCGCGAGCTGGGCTACAACGGTTTCTTCGTCGACCTGGGGCTCAACCTCGACGTGAAGCTGTTCCATGACGAAATCAGCGGCATGGTCAGCGAACCCTTGCGCAACAACCAGTACATCGCCAGCAACGGCAACTCGGCACGCTTCTCCGGCGCCGAAACCCAACTGGACTGGCGCCTGAGCAGGGCCGACCGGCTGCGCCTGACCTACGCCTATGTCCACGCCGACGCCAGCAACCCCCTGGACCAGCGCCTGACCGCCAGCCACAGCGGCTCGGCAGGCTGGATGCGCAACTGGGGCCGTGGCTGGTCCAGCGCCCTCTTTTACTACGGCGACAACGCCCTCAACGGCTACCGTTTCGAACGCGTCGACAGCCGTATCGCCAAGCGTTTCAGGCTGGGCCGAGGCAACCTGGAACTGGCCGGCATGCTGCAGCAACGCCTGGACCACCAGCCCACCACCTTTATCGACAACCACTACGAACAGCGTCACGTGGTCTATTTCAGTGCGGAGCTGGAGCTCTAGCATGCGCCCAGGCCAGCCAAGGATGACGCCTGCCCCGGGCCGCACGCTCGTGGCCGGCCTGCTGTTGCTGGCCAGCCTGCTGCTGGTGCTGCCGAGCCGGGCCGCCGAGGTGCTGTTGACCGGTGGCGAAGACAATGCCGGCGTCCAGGCATTCACCCAGGCCCTGGCCGCACAGCGCCCGGCCGACACCGTGCGCTTTGTACCGCTGCACGACCTGCCCGCCGCCAGCAAGCTGCCGCCGGCAACACGCCTGATTCTGCTGGACAGCGACAGCCTCGACTGGCGCCTGCAGGATGCCCATGGCCCGATGACGCTGGTGTTGCGTATCAGCCGCTTGCAGGCCCAGGCCCGCCCTCAGGGCCCGGCCTGGCAACGCTTGAGCCTGCTGTGGAGCGACCCGCCCCTGGGACGCCAACTGCGCCTGATCCGCGCCATCCTGCCCCAGGCCCGGCGCGTCGGCGTGTTGTACGGCGCCGACAGCCAGTTCCTGCTCAAGGAGCTGCAACCCGAGGCCAAGCGCCTGGGCCTGGAGATCGTCGGCAAACGCTGGGACAACCCTTACGACAGCCGCCCGCTGCAAGACTTGCTGAAAAGCAGCGACGTACTGCTGGGGCTGGACGACCCGAACCTGTTCAACCCCAAGACCGCCAAGAACCTGCTGCTCAGCAGCTACGCCCGACAGTTGGCGCTGGTCGGCCCTGATGCCGCATTCGTCAAGGCGGGCAGCCTGGCCAGCACCTACAGCGACCAACAGGATTGGCTGCTGACCCTCCACGACCTGCTTGACCAGCCGCCCACGCACTGGCCACGCTCGCTGTACCCACGACACTTCAAGGTGTTGAGCAACCCCCAAGTGGCCCGCTCGCTGGGTATCGAAGAGATTGACCCAGGCCAGGTCGCGACCCGGCTGGCAGAAGGAGAAACCCGCCCATGACCTTCCGACGCCATTGGGATATCCACACCCGTACCCAGATCATCAGCCTTGGCCCGGCCCTGCTGCTGACCTTGCTGTTGATCAGCTTCTTCACCTTCGTGCGGATCCAGGACTTGCGCCAGGAGCTCAACCACACGGGCCAACTGATCGCCAACCAACTGGCACCGGCCACCGAGTACGGGGTGATTTCCGGCAACAGCGAAGGCCTGGAAAGCCTGCTCAAAGCCACCCTGGCCACGCCCCACGTGCACTTTCTCGAAGTCCAGGACAGTGCCAACAATATTCTGGTGTACGTCGAGCAACCCTCGGCCAACCACCGCCGTGCGCAGCAGGTCAAAGTCTTCCAGGCCCCGGTGCGGCTGCAGCGGATTCAACTGCACAACGACTTTTTCCAGAACGACGACGTCAACGTCCCCACCTCGGGCGACGGTTACCTGGGCCGAGTGATCGTCGGCATGTCGAATGACGCCTTCAGCGAACGCCAGCAGGAGATCGTCCTCAAGGCCGCGGTGCTGGCGCTCTGCGCCCTGCTGTTCACCTTTCTCCTGGCACGCCGCCTGGCGTCCAGCCTGTCGCAGCCCATCAGCGCCATGGGCCAGGCGGTCAAGGCGATCCAGGAAGGCGACTTCAAGACGCCCTTGCCGATCGTCGATGACGCCGAGCTGGGGGACTTGGCGCGGCACATCAACAACCTCGCCGCTGGCCTCGAACAGGCCAGCCAGGAACAGCAACAAGCCATGGCCCAGTTGATCCAGACCCGCGAAGAAGCGGAGCGAGCGAACAAGGCCAAGTCGGACTTCCTGGCCATGATGAGCCACGAACTGCGCACACCGATGAACGGCGTGCTGGGCATGCTGCAATTGCTGGAAACCACCGAGATGACCCAGGAGCAGAGCGAATACGCGGCCCTGGCCTCGGAATCCACCGAGCACTTGCTGAAGGTCATCAACGACATCCTCGACTTCTCGCGCATCGAGCGTTCGGCCCTGGAGCTGGAACATATCCCGTTCAACCTGGGCGAGTTGATCGTCAGTTCGGCCCAGGCCTTCCAGCACAGCGCGGCGCAACGTGGCCTCGACCTGCAACTGCGCCTGCCCCCAGGGATGGCGTCGTTGCAGGTCAAGGGCGACCCGACGCGGATCCGCCAGATCCTGGTCAACCTGATCGGCAACGCCTTGAAATTCACCGAACGCGGCAGCGTCACCGTCGAGCCGCACTGGCAGACCCTGGACCATGAGTTGCTGTGGTTCACCTGCAGCGTGCGCGACAGCGGGATCGGCATCAGCGCGGACAGCCTGGAGCTGATGTTCAATGCCTTCCAGCAGGCCGACAGCTCGATTTCCCGGCGTTACGGCGGCACCGGCCTGGGGCTGCCGATCGCCCGCACCCTGGCCGAGCGCATGGGCGGCACCCTGCGCGCCCAGAGCGAAGAAGGCCGCGGTTCGGTGTTTACCCTGGAGATACCCCTGGCGCTGTTCCAGCACAACCCGCCGGCACTGGCACCCCGCGTACCCAGCAGCGATACCCACGGCGAAGGGCGCAACGTGCTGCTGGTGGAGGACAACCCGGTCAACCAGACGGTGATCCAGGCCATGCTGCGCAGCCTGGGCTTCAATGTCAGCATCGCCAGCGACGGCGCCCAGGCCATTCGCAGCGCAGAGAGCCTGATCTTCGAAGCGATCCTGATGGATTGCCGCTTGCCGCTGATCGATGGCTACGAAGCCACCCGGCAAATCCGCCAACTGCCCGGCTGCGCCGATCTGCCGATCATTGCCCTGACCGCCAACGCCTTGCAGGGCGACCGAGAAGCCTGCCTCTCGGCGGGCATGAGCGATTACCTGGCCAAGCCTTTCAAACGCGCGGACCTGCAGCAAATTCTCCAGCGCTGGGTGCAATAGCTGGCAGTTTTCGACCATCTGCGACTGGCGTGATGGGCGAAAGTGCGGCAGTCTTAGGCACCCGAACGGACCCGGAAACGGGCCGGTCAAAAAATTTCAGTGCACAAGTGTACATTCATGTTCCTTGTGCTGTGACTTTCACCACAACGCAATAGTCTATGAGTAGGCTGCCGGCTCGAGGCATGAACGCTTCGATCGGCCGGGAAGATTTGCCCCACCTGCCGCATGGGACTATTGAGGAGCTCGCATGACCAAACAAAACGCCTTTACTCGGGAAGACCTGCTGCGCTGCAGTCGCGGTGAGCTGTTCGGCCCAGGTAACGCGCAACTGCCCGCCCCGAACATGCTGATGGTGGATCGCATCACCCATATCAGTGAAGAGGGTGGCAAGTACGGCAAAGGTGAGTTGGTCGCCGAGCTGGATATCACTCCAGACCTGTGGTTCTTCGCCTGCCACTTCGAAGGTGATCCGGTGATGCCGGGCTGCCTGGGCCTGGATGCCATGTGGCAACTGGTCGGTTTCTTCCTCGGCTGGCAAGGCCTGCCGGGCCGCGGCCGTGCGCTGGGCTCGGGCGAAGTGAAATTCTTCGGCCAAGTGCTGCCGACCGCCAAGAAAGTCACCTATAACATTCACATCAAGCGCGTCCTCAAAGGCAAGCTGAACATGGCCATCGCCGATGGTTCGGTCAGCGTCGACGGCCGCGAAATCTACACCGCCGAAGGCCTTCGGGTCGGCGTCTTCACCTCCACTGACAACTTCTAAGGGTTATCCGCATGCGCCGCGTCGTTATCACTGGTCTGGGCATCGTTTCGTGCCTGGGCAATGACAAAGAGACCGTCTCCGCTAACCTGCGTGCAAGTCGCCCTGGCATCCGCTTCAACCCGGAATATGCCGAAATGGGTCTGCGTAGCCAGGTTTCCGGCTCCATTGACCTGCCCCTCGAAGAACTGATCGATCGCAAGATCTACCGCTTCGTCGGCCACGCTGCTGCCTACGCCTACCTGGCCATGAAAGACGCCATCGCCGACTCCGGCCTGAGCGAAGATCAGGTATCGAACGTGCGCACCGGCCTGATCGCCGGTTCGGGTGGCGCGTCCACCCTGAACCAGATGGAAGCGCTGGATATCCTGCGCGAAAAAGGCGTCAAGCGTGTTGGCCCGTACCGCGTCACACGGACCATGGGCAGCACCGTTTCCGCCTGCCTGGCCACGCCGTTCCAGATCAAGGGCGTGAACTACTCGATCTCCTCCGCTTGCGCCACCAGTGCCCACTGCATTGGTACTGCGGTCGAGCAGATCCAGTTGGGCAAGCAGGACATCGTATTCGCCGGCGGCGGTGAAGAAGAACATTGGAGCCAGTCGTTCCTGTTCGACGCCATGGGCGCACTGTCCACCCAGTACAACGAAACCCCGGAAAAGGCCTCCCGCGCCTACGACGCCAAGCGTGACGGTTTCGTCATCGCCGGCGGTGGCGGCATGGTGGTGGTCGAGGAGCTGGAACACGCTCTGGCCCGTGGCGCGAAGATCTACGCGGAAATCGTCGGCTACGGCGCCACTTCCGACGGCTACGACATGGTCGCGCCAAGCGGCGAAGGTGCCATCCGCTGCATGCAGATGGCCATGTCCACCGTGGATACCCCGATCGACTACCTGAACACCCACGGCACCTCGACTCCGGTCGGCGATGCCAAGGAAATGGAAGGCGTGCGTGCGGTATTCGGCGACAAGGCTCCAGCCATCAGCTCCACCAAGAGCCTGTCGGGTCACTCCCTGGGCGCCGCTGGCGTTCACGAAGCGATCTACTGCTTGCTGATGATGGAAGGCAACTTCATGGCCGGTTCGGCCAACATCGACGAGATCGATCCGGTCGTCGCCGATATGCCGATCCTGACCAAGACCGTTGAAAACGCAAAAATCGACACCGTAATGAGCAACAGCTTCGGCTTCGGTGGCACCAACGCCACCCTGGTCCTGAAACGCTGGAAATAAGCTACAAACGGTAAGCCACAAGCTTCAAGCCTAAAGCAGCTCGCCTGCTTGGGGCTTGAAGCTTGTCACTGGCAACAGCTCCCCTCCTACACCGAAAACCGCGCCACCATGCTATTCAGGTCCACCGCCAACCGCGACAGCTCGTGGCTGGCTGCGCTGGTCTGATTGGCACCCGCCGATGTCTGCAACGCCAAATCACGAATATTCATCAGATTACGGTCCACCTCCCTGGCCACTGCCGCCTGCTGTTCCGAGGCGCTGGCAATCACCAGGTTGCGCTCGTTGATCAGGGTGAACGCCGAGGCGATGTCTTCCAGGGCCTGCCCCGCTGCCCTGGCCACCTCCAGGGTCGAGTGGGCGCGACTGTTGCTCTGCTGCATCGAGCTGACCGCCAGGTCCGTGCCCTGTTGAATGCCACTGATCATCTGCTCGATTTCCCGGGTCGACTGCTGGGTGCGATGAGCCAGGGCCCGTACCTCGTCCGCCACCACGGCAAAACCCCGACCGGCATCACCGGCCCGCGCTGCCTCGATTGCCGCATTCAACGCCAGCAAGTTGGTCTGTTCAGCAATGGAGCGAATCACTTCAAGCACTTTGCTGATGCCATAGACCTTCTGCGCCAAGTCTTCGACCTGGCTGGCGTTGGCGGTCACGTCCTCGGCCAGGGATTGAATCGATGACACTGTCTGCTGCACCTGTTGGCGACCGTGCTGGGCAATCCGGTCGGACTCCCGGGACGCTTCGGAGGTGGCCACCGCATTGCTCGCCACCTCCTCCACCGCCGCGGTCATCTGGTTCACCGCCGTGGCCGCCTGCTCGATCTCCAGGCTCTGCTGGTGCAGGCCGCGGGTGGCATCTTCAGTGACACTGCTGAGCTCTTCCGAGGCCGAGGCCAACTGGCTGGAGGAGTCGGAGATGCGCCGGATGGTATCGCGCAGGCTCTGTTGCATGACCTTGAGGGCTTGCTGCAGGCGTGCCGGCTCATCCTTGCCCTCGACCTGGATCACACCGGTCAGGTCGCCGCTCGCCACCACTTCGGCGACACCCAGTGACTGCACCAAAGGCCGCACAATGCTGCGGGTCAACACCAGCGCCAGGCCAATGGTGATCAGCGCCGCCACGGCGATCATCACCACCACCCAGACCCGGGAACTGCTGAACACTGCCCGAGCCAGGTCAGTAGCCTGAGTCGCGCTTTGCTTGTTCAGGTCGGTCAGGTCGTGCAGGGTCGCCGCCATCTGGTCGGCCAACTGGTTCATCTCGCCGTTGACCACCTTGGCCGCCTCTTCCAGCTGGTTCTGGCTGGAGTGGGCCATCACCTGCTCCTGGCGCTCCAGGTACTGCTGCTCGATGACCTTGAAGCGATCGAACAGCTCACGCTCACGGGGCAAGACAATCAAGGCTTCATAACGCGCCTGGGCGGCGCTCAAGCCGGTCTTGATGTCCGCGATCTTGCTGGCGTTCTGTGACACCGACTGGGGGTCGCGATTGATCAGCAGGCGCAGGGTCAAGGCACGAATCCGTAGCAGATCCTGACTCATCTCGCCCACCGCCATCACGCTGGGTAGCCAGTTTCGCTCTACCGCTTCGGACTGCTGGCGCATATTGGCCATCTGCATCAGGGCGAACGCCCCTAGGCCAAACACCATCAGCGCCAACAACCCAAAACCCAGGCCGGCACGGGGTGCAATATTAAGACTTCTTAGGCTCATTCTCTGGTTCCTTCCAAGAGCACTGCATCGTCCATGCAGTCGGCTGCTTTAGAAGGTATCGGCCCTTGGAAAATTTGCGTAAGACGAAAACGTGATATCAAACCGCCCAAGCACTTCGATACTTGGGCGTAAAACGATTCAGCGCACGGTGAAACGCTGCTGGGCCAACAAACGGTCCCCTTGGAACACCATAAAACGCCACTCACCGGGCACCACCTCATGGCTTTCGGTGAATTCGTAGGCCATGACTTCCTGAGGCGCACCCGGCACCAGCTTCTGAGTCACTTCAAACTTGTCGTGGCGCAGGCCATCGGCGGTGCGAATGCCTGGGGTGAAATACAGCAGGGTCAAGGGCACATCCTCGGCCACTTTACCCACCAACTGGTAACGCATGCCGAACTTGGTCCCCAGCTTGGCCGGCACCACCTCGGTCTGCAGGATGGCTTCGTTGTTGCGGCGCAACACACGCTCGCCGGACTGCAACTGGGCCTTGGGGCCTTCAAACACGCCGTATTCCACCGGGCCTTCAACGTGAACTTCGGCAGAGGCCAGGCCACTGAGCAGCATCAGCGCCGCCAGTGCGCTTAAACGAGTGAGGTGCATATCGCGCTCCTTGATTGAGATGGCGCGAGCCTATGACGCAGGCATGACAGGCTGATGACATTCCCACAGCGGCGCACAGCAGCCCCGGGCCGGGCCTTATCGGGCGGCCGAGCGCGGCAGGATCGCCAGGAAGTTATCCCGCGCCACCCGGCGGGCCACGTCCTCGGGCAAGGCGTCGAGAAATGGATCGAAGGCGGTCAAGGCCTTGCCCAATTTGTTGAAACGCCCGACCACGTCCGAGCCGAGCATAAAGCGCTCAGGAAAGCGCTGGACCAGCGCCAGCCATTCAGGGCGGGGCTTGCCGGCATCGTCCAGCAAGTAAGGCCTGAGCACGCTCCAGGACAGGTCCACGTACAGATTGGGGTAGGCCTCGAGCAGCCGCGTCAGGGTTGGCAGGAGAAAATCCAGCTGCACCTGATGGCGGTGGATTTCCATGCTGGTCCCGGCGTGGGCCCAGATGAATCGCGTGTGGGGATGATTGCGCAGCGGCTCTTCGATCTCCGCCAGGTACAGCGGGTTGCGTTCACGCTTGGAGGTGATGTTGGAGTGCAGCATCACCGGCAGGTCGTTCTCCGCCGCCAGGTGGTAGATGCGGGTCATGGCTTCGTTGTTGGCCCTGGGGGTGTCGCCGGAGGTCAGTGCGGTGAGATCGTCATGCCGGGTAAAGACCTCCCCCAGCCCCTGCCAAAGGCCCGGATTGAGGTCCAGCATGCGCTGGATATGGGCGGCGGAGTTCTTGTCATTGGGGTTGAAGCCCGACAGAAACGGATGAAAGCGCCGCCGCTGCTCCGCAGGCAGCTGGCTGACCGCCGCCGCCACCAGCACATCGGTGGCGCTGTACCAGTAAGCGTCGGCATCATCACCGGCGTAGTAGCGGGGACGCTTGGGCTCGTCTTCATGCCATTTCTTGGCCACCGGAATACCGGAAATCATTACATGCTCGATCCGATTGTCGTCCATGGACTTGAGCAGCTTGTCCATGCCGGCCGACTCCTGGAAAAAATCCACGTAATGCAGGTGCGCGTCGCTGTAGGCATAACCCTTGGGCAGATTATTTCGCTGGACATCGTCACCGGCCTGGACCCAGGCGCCGGGTAGCAACAACAGCAAAGCCGTCAGGTGAGTCCAGTGCACGGGGCAATCTCCAGCAAGGTCGAGCAGGATAGACCCTCGGCCACCAGCAGCGGTTCAGAAAAGAGGAACGCTCGCAGCGATGAATGCTCTATAACTTCAGCACCTTTAGTAAGCCCGTTCCGACATCCATTACTGCCCGAGGTTTGCCATGACCATCACCGTCAATACCGAGTCCAGCGAAGGTTTTCGCCACAGCATCCAGATCGACGACCATCAACTCTTTGCCGACCTGCCCGTCAGCGCCGGTGGCGAGGGCTCGGCGCCGGAACCCCATGACTTCTTCGACGCCGCCCTCGGGGCCTGCAAGGCGCTGACCCTCAAGCTGTATGCGCAGAAAAAGAACATCCCGCTCACCGGCGTCACGGTGGAGGTCAAGCACGACAATAGCCAAGAGCAGAAAGGCCTGTACGCCCTGCACGTCAAACTCACCCTCAAGGGCGTGCTCACCGACGCCCAGCGTGACGAATTGCACCGTGTGGCCGACCGCTGCCCGATTCATAAACTGATGACCAGCGCCGAAGTCACGGTCGAAACCCATCTCTCCGAAGGCGCCTTCAGCCAATAACGCCCAGGCCTGTCGAAGCGGGTTATGCTCCTCGGCATCACCCGCCCAGCCTGGAATACCGCCATGCCGACTCCCCTGGTAATCCGTCCCCGCGCCGAAGACGTCGAAGGCCAACCCATCCTTCGGCCACTGCCTTCAGCTCAGTGCCGCAGCGTCGGGCCCTTCGTGTTCTTTGACCACATGCTCAGCACCCGCTACCCGGCCGGGCATGGGATGAATATCCGCCAGCATCCGCACATTGGCCTGTCCACCCTGACCTACCTGTTCGAAGGGCAGATCCAGCACAAGGACAGCTTGGGCTCCGACCAAGTGGTGCAAGCCGGGGACGTCAGCTGGATGACTGCCGGCAGCGCCATCGCCCATGTCGAACGCACCCCGCAGGCGCTCATGGAGCAGGGCTTCAGCCTGCATGGCCTGCAAGTCTGGCTGGCCTCGCCCAAGGAGCATGAACAAGGGCCGGGGCATTACAGCCATCACCCGGCGACCAGCTTGCCGGTCAGCGATAACCTCGGCGTACGCATCCGCATGATCGCCGGTTCAGGCTTCTGCCTGGAGTCGCCGGTGCCGGTGCTCTCCCCCACCCTCTACGCCGAAGTACAGATGCAGACCGCCACCAGCCTGCTGATCCCCGATGAACATCAGGAACGCGCGCTGTATGTGCTGGAAGGTGAAGCACAGTTGGAGGGCGAGACGTTGGAACCTCATTCGCTGGTGGTCCTGCCAGCGGGAGACAGCGCCACGCTGTTTGCTGAAACCGAGTGCCACCTGGTGATCCTGGGCGGTGCGCCGCTGGATGGGCCACGGCGGATCAACTGGAACTTCGTGGCCAGCGACCCGGCACGGATCGATGACGCACGCCGACGCTGGGCAGCCGGGGATTGGCCAAGGGTGCCAGGGGAAGTTGAGCGGATCGAGTTGCCGGGGAGTAAGGCTTGAGGTTGGAGCCGGCCGGATTATCGGCATCGCTGGCAAGCCGGCTCCTACAGTAGGAGCGCGCTTGCCGGCGATCAGGCATCAGCCCTTGAACACTTCATCCAGCAGGTTGTGCATGGCGGTAAAGGCTCGGGCAGAGGTCTTGGCGTCATACATCATTTTGCCCGGCACGTTGGCGTGGGGGTCGGTGAAGGAATGCACCGCACCGCCATAGCTGAGCAGTTGCCAGTCCACGCCTGCCGCATCCATTTCCGCCTCGAACGCCGGCAACTGGGCCTTGTCCACCAGCGGGTCGGCGGCGCCGTGCAGCACCAGAACCGAACCGCTGATGTTCTTGGCATCGGCCGGGGTCGGCGTATCCAGGGTGCCGTGGAACGACACCGTCGCTTTCACCGGGGCGCCGGTACGCGCCAGCTCCAGGGAGCAGCAACCACCAAAACAGAAGCCGAACGTGGCCAGCTTCGAGGTATCGACAGCCGCTTCCGACTGGCCTTGCAGTTGTTCGAACGCCGCCTGCATGCGCTTGCGCAGCAGTGCCCGGTCATTTTTCAGCGGCATCATCGCGGCGCCGGCTTCATCGCCGTTTTGCGGACGCACACGCTGCCCGTAGAGATCAGCGATCAACACCACATAGCCCTTGCCGGCCACGGCCTTGGCAATCTCTTCGGCTGCGGCGCTGACACCCATCCAGTTCGGCGCCATCAGCAAGCCCGGCTGCGGGCCCTGGTGGCTGGCATCAAAGGCCAGGCGGCTTTCATAAGACTGGCCATCAACCTGATAGACCACGGAACGCACGGTGACTTGGCTCATCATTTTCTCCAGTTGAAGTTCGCTAGAACGAAAAACCCCGCCGAAGCGGGGTTTTCTTGCTACGAGGTTAAACCGACAGTTCAACCAACAGCTTGTTCAGGCGGCGCACATAGGCCGCCGGGTCTTTCAAGCTGTCGCCGGCCGCCAGGGCCGCCTGATCGAAGAGGATGTGCGACAGGTCGCCAAAACGCTCTTCGCTCTGCTCGTTGTCGAGTTTCTCGATCAACGGGTGAGTCGGGTTGAATTCGAAGATTGGCTTGGAGTCCGGCACCTTCTGCCCGCTGGCTTCAAGGATCTGACGCATTTGCAGGCCCAGGTCTTGTTCGCCAATGGCCAGGATCGCCGGAGAATCGGTAAGACGGTGGGAAACCCGCACTTCGCTGACCGACTCGCCCAGGGCAGTCTTGATCCGCTCAACCAAACCTTCTTTGGTCTTGGCGAATTCCTCTGCGGCCTTCTTGTCCTCTTCCGAGTCCAGGTTGCCCAGGTCCAGGTCGCCACGAGCCACGTCGACAAACCCTTTGCCGTCGAAATCGCTGAGGTAGCTCATCAGCCACTCGTCGATACGGTCGGTGAGCAACAGCACTTCGATGCCTTTCTTGCGGAAGACTTCCAGGTGCGGGCTGTTTTTCACCTGGGCGTAGGTTTCACCGGTCAGGTAGTAGATCTTGTCCTGGCCTTCCTTGGCGCGTGCCAGGTACTCGGACAGGGCGACGTTTTGCTCGCCGTCATCACCGTGGGTCGAGGCGAAACGCAGCAGGCCGGCGATTTTTTCCTTGTTGGCGAAATCTTCAGCCGGGCCTTCTTTCATGACTTGGCCGAAGTTTTTCCAGAAGCCTTTGTATTGCTCAGGCTCGTTCTTCGCCAGTTTTTCCAGCATGTCGAGGACGCGCTTGGTCAGTGCCGACTTCATGGAATCGATGATCGGGTCTTTCTGCAGGATTTCCCGCGAGACGTTCAGGGACAGGTCGTTGGAATCGACCACGCCCTTGATGAAACGCAGGTACAGCGGCAGGAAGGACTCGGCCTGATCCATGACGAAGACACGCTGCACATACAGCTTCAGGCCTTTCGGCGCTTCACGCTGGTACAGGTCGAACGGCGCGCGGGCCGGCACATAGAGCAGCGAGCTGTATTCCAGCTTGCCTTCGACCTTGTTGTGGCTCCAGCTCAGCGGGTTCTCGAAGTCGTGAGCGATGTGCTTGTAGAACTCCTGGTATTCCTCGTCCTTGACCTCGGTGCGCGGACGGGTCCACAGCGCGCTGGCGCGGTTGACGGTTTCCCATTCCAGCGCCGGGGCCTCTTCACCTTCGGCAGCGGCTTGTTCTTTCGGCAGCTCGATCGGCAAGGCGATGTGGTCGGAGTACTTCTTGATGATGTTGCGCAGGCGCCAGCCATCGGCAAATTCGTCTTCGCCGGACTTCAGGTGCAGCACGATGCGGGTACCGCGATCGGCCTTCTCGACGGTGGCGACTTCAAACTCGCCCTCGCCCTTGGACGACCAATGCACGCCTTCGCTGGCGGCCAGACCGGCACGGCGGCTGAACACTTCAACCTGGTCGGCGACGATAAACGCGGAGTAGAAACCGACACCGAACTGACCGATCAGGTGCGAGTCCTTCTTCTGGTCGCCGCTGAGGTTTTTCATGAAGTCGGCGGTGCCGGACTTGGCGATGGTCCCCAGGTGGGTGATCACATCTTCACGGCTCATGCCGATGCCGTTGTCTTCGAGGGTGACGGTTTTCGCGTCCTTATCGAAGCTCACACGGATTTTCAGTTCGGCGCCACCTTCCAGCAACTCAGGCTTGGACAAGGCTTCGAAACGCAATTTGTCGACAGCGTCAGAGGCGTTCGAGATCAATTCGCGAAGGAAGATTTCCTTGTTGGAATACAGCGAATGGATCATGAGGTGCAGCAGTTGCTTCACCTCGGTCTGGAAGCCCAGGGTTTCCTTTTGAGTTTCCACACTCATGGTCATCAAACTCCAAATCAGATGGCATAAGCCGTAACCAAAGGGCCAACGGCGGGATGTCATCAAAGTTGGGGGTTGATCCGAGGATTTCAAGGGCTGGGGCATTCCTCAATCTTGAAATGTGCCCGAGCAGTGGCAATCGGTTCGGCTTCGGTGCTTTGCCACGCGGTAATGGCGACGTTGGCCACCCTCCGTCCCTGGCGACAGACCTGGCATTTGGCGTAGGTGTCGCGAAACTGCCCGGCACGCAGGTAGTCCAGGGAGAAGTCGATGATTTTCGGCACCCCGGGGGACCCGGTGAACACCAACAGATGCAAGGCTGCCGCCAGTTCCATGAAGCCGGCAATCACCCCACCGTGGATGGCCGGCAGCAAAGGGTTACCGATGTTGTCCCGGTTGGCCGGCAGACAAAACAGCAGTTCGTCACCCAATCGCGAGCATTCGACACCGATCAATTTGGCGTAGGGGATGCGCTGCAACAGCACCCCATAATCGCCCCGCTCGTGGGCCTGCCTCAGTTGTTCCTTGAAGTCTTCAGTCATTGCCCTTGCCCTTTCAACGCGCCGGCGAAGCCCTTGCTGCCCTTGATCCCTGTGCCCATGCGCATAAAGGTGCCGACCGCATGGGCAATCGGCTGCTCGGGATCGTCCTGATAGGCAAAGCCGCGGATAAAGATCACGTCTGTGGTCACTCGATAGCACTGGGCAAACCCGTACACGCCTTTATGGGGCTCGGCGGAACGCATGTAGTCGATGCGCAGGTCCAGGGTCGGGCAGACCTCGAACTCCGGCAATGCACACAAAGTGGCCATGCCACAGGCGCTGTCCATCAACGAGGTCAGGGCTCCACCGTGGATGACCCCGGTCTCGGGGTTGCCGACAATGTGCGGGCTATAGGGAAGGCTCAAGGTGATGCCGTCCGTCGAGGCGCTGTGAACCTCAAGGCCCAGCACCTGACAGTGCCGCAACGCCGACAAAAAACGCGTCGCACGCTCAAAAATAGGGGTTTGCGCCATGGCCGGAAGTCTCTGTTTAGTGTTGCAACACCGCAGTTAACAAAGAGCGTAAAAGTTCCAACAAAAGCGAACTTTATATATCTGTGAACTACGAGGAACTTAAGCTTTGCGGCTGTGCTCGAAAGGCCACTAGATATCTTCAATAAGGAGAAACACCCCATGCGTAAGACTTTAGCTATTGCCCTGATGCTGACCGCTTCCCTCGGTCTCGCTGCCTGCGATAAAAAATCCGAGGACAAAGCTCAAGATGCCAACCAACATGCTGAGCAAGCTCAACAGAAAATGAACGAGGCTCAGGATAAAGTGAACGACGCGGCGAAAGAAAACGCCGAAGCCGCCAAAGATCAGGCTGAATCCAACAAAGCCGCTGCTGAAGAGAACGCCACTGAAGCAGCGCCTAAAACCAACTAACCGTGGTTTTAGTGCAGAACAAAAAAGCCCGCCTCGCGCGGGCTTTTTCTTGCCCGTAAAACAGGCTGCCCATGAGGGAAAGAATAAACACGTCGAAGACTAGTTTCCCGCCTCCGGGAACACCTCGTCCCGTTGCGGGGGCATCTGCAACGAGGGCATCAGCCCTTCGTCATTGACCGGAGCCTCCAGCCTGTAATGCAAGGTGCTGATAGTCGGCAGCAAGCGGATTGGGAAGTCGTAACCCACGGCAAACGGCGCCAGCCATTGGCGCGCCTGATACCCCGGAGCCGCAATGCTCATGTAGCAAGGATGAGGGGTGTCCTGTGGCGAACGGCCGGCCAATACCATGACCCACTCCCAGTCGGTCGCTTCCTCGACCTCAAAGCCGCCGTCATCGCGGGTCAGGAACCGCGCACCACAGAACACCCCTTTGGCCCCCGCAATCGGCACGCCGCTCATGGCGTCCACCACCTGGCCACGGGCCTGTCCGTTCAGGTACAGGGTTTGCACTCGACAGCCCGACAACACAAAAAACAACAAGCACAAACACTTCAGGGCACGGGAGTTGTTCATCGGTCATATCCTTTTAACCGGGCACAGGCCCATCGATAGATAGTGAGATCAAACGCCCTCTTTGGCCCCATCGCTCACAGGCATTTCAGTCGGGGTATAGACCATGACGTCCAGTACATCGGAATGAAACTCCCGCTGATACAACACGAACACCACCCCGGCACTCATCAGCATGAACAACCAGGGGCTGACGAACCAGGCCAGCATGGTCATGCCGAAGTAATAGGAACGCAAACCGAAGTTGAACTGGTTGGCCGCCATGGAGATCACCCGCGCCGCCCGCGAGGCAAAGGCCTTGCGCTCCTGCTCGGAAACATGACGCTCACCGATCATCGGTGCCGACCCCACCAGCACCGCGGCAAAGTTGTACTGGCGCATGCACCAACTGAAGGTAAAGAAGGCGTAGACAAATACCAGCGCCAGGCACAGCAGTTTGATCTCCGACATGCCCTGGGATGCTTGCTGGACCATGGGGATGTCCGCCAACAGCGACACCGCACGCTCCGACGCACCGAGCACGGTGAGAATACCGGCCAGGATAATCAGGGTGCTGGAGGCAAAGAACGAGGCATTGCGTTCCAGGTTACCGATCACGCTGGCGTCGGCAATGCGGTTGTCCCGCAGCAGCATGCGGCGCATCCAGTCTTCACGGTACAGGTGCATCACACTGGCCAGGCAGGCGGTATCGCGCCCTTTCCAGGTGGCGTAGCGGGTGTAACCGCCCCAGCAGATGGCAAACCACAGGGCAGCGAGGATATGGACCAGGTTGGCTTCAACGAACGACATGCAATTCCCTATCAAGGCGTTGGCAGAGGGTAAAACAAACAGGCACTGCTTCGACGCCGCAGCAGTGAAAAAGACACCCGCCAGCGCCCATAAAAAATGCCCCGTATCGATGGATACGGGGCATTTCGGTCACTCCTCAAGGCCCGCTTGTGGCGAGCCCGGGGCGATCAAGCCAAGACTTCGGCGCGCTTGCCCAGCATGCGGTCGCAGACCACTGCCAGCACCAGGACAATCACCGAAGGCACCAGCCAGGCCAGGCCTTGCTGGCTCAACGGCAGGTCGAGCAACACCTGCGGCATACGGCTCGCCAGCGGAGTGCCTTTCAGAGCATCGATGGTGCCGAACAGGAAGGCCACCAGCATCACCGGACCAACAATGCGCCCCTGTTCATGCCAGAAATCCTTGCAGAAGCTCAGGGCGACCAGAGCGATGCACGGCGGGTAGATGGCGGTCAGCACCGGGATGGAGAAGGCGATCAGCTTGGTCAGGCCCAGGTTGGACACCAGCAGCGAGAACAGCGCAAGGATGATGACCAGCGTCTTGTAGGACAGCGGCAACACCCGGCTGAAGTATTCGGCGCAGGCGCAGGTCAGGCCGACCGCAGTCACCAGGCATGCCAGGGAGATCAGCACCGCGAGGAAACCGCTGCCCAGGGAACCGAAGGTGTGTTGTACATAAGCGTGCAACACCGCAGCACCGTTGTTGGCACCGGCGGCCACTTCATGGCTGCCCGAACCCAGGCGGAACAGGCTGATGTACACCAGCGCCAGACCGACACCGGCAATCAGCCCGGCAATGATGGCGTAGCGGGTGATCAGGCGCGGCGACTCGACACCCCGAGAGCGGATGGCATTGACGATGACGATGCCGAACACCAGTGCGCCCAGGGTATCCATGGTCAGGTAGCCATTGATAAAGCCTTGGGAAAACGGTGCCGCCACGTATTCAGGGGTGGCCGTGCCGATATCCCCCGCCGGCAGCGCGAACGCGGCAATGCCCAACACGGCCAGGGCAATGATCTTCAGCGGCGCCAGGAAGCGCCCAACGGTGTCCAGCAGACGCCCCGGGTACAAGGAAACGAAGAACACCAGGAGGAAGTACACCGAGCTGTATAGGAACAGCGCCAGCGGGCTTTCACCGGTCAGCGGCGCGAGGCCCACTTCAAAGGACACGGTGGCGGTACGTGGGGTGGCGAACAGCGGACCGACCGCCAGGTAGCACACCGCCGCCAGCAGGCCGCCGGCGACCTTGCCGATGGGGCTGCTCAGCGCATCCATCGCCCCGCCCACCTTGGCCAAGGCCACTACGGTGACCACTGGCAGGCCGACGGCGGTGATCAGGAAGCCCAACGCCGCCATCCAGACATGAGGCCCGGACTGCAAACCGACGATGGGGGGGAAGATGATGTTGCCGGCCCCGACGAACAGGGCAAATGTCATAAAACCAAGTGCCAGGATGTCCTGACCTTTCAACACGTTCATTAAGGAAATACCACACTACTGAATCGGAATTTAGAGAGGGATTTCCCTATGAGTGAGGGAAATGCTGTCAATCCGTATAAGACTGACCCGTTTAGCGCGCCGCGACCTTGTGGGCAGCAGACGCAAAAAGAGGCGGGTAGATTACAGATTTCACAAGACAAACGCACCGTTAGAGGGCGAACTATCTGATAAGCGACATTTCCGTGTCGCGTTTTTGAAAGAAAAGCAGCCATAAGCGGCAAGCAACAGCCTTGGGCTTCAAGCTTGAAGCTAAAAAATCGCCACTTGTAGCTGCCCCAAAACAACAAAAGCCACCCGAAGGTGGCTTTTGTCGTATTGGGGTTTCAGCTAAGCGCGAGGCTTACTTGACAGCCCAACCGGTCAGCTCGGCCAGGGCCTTGCCGATGTCTGCCAGCGAACGCACGGTTTTAACGCCTGCGTCTTGCAGAGCAGCGAATTTCTCGTCTGCTGTGCCTTTGCCGCCAGAGATGATTGCGCCAGCATGGCCCATGCGCTTGCCCGGAGGAGCAGTCACACCAGCGATGTAGGAAACAACCGGTTTGGTCACGTGAGCCTTGATGTAGGCAGCCGCTTCTTCTTCAGCCGAACCGCCGATCTCGCCGATCATTACGATCGCTTCGGTCTTCGGGTCTTCCTGGAACAGTTTCAGGATGTCGATGAAGTTGGAGCCTGGGATCGGGTCACCGCCGATGCCGACGCAAGTCGACTGACCGAAACCGGCGTCAGTGGTCTGCTTAACAGCTTCGTAAGTCAGGGTGCCGGAACGGGAAACGATACCGACCTTACCTGGCAAGTGAATGTGACCTGGCATGATGCCGATCTTGCATTCGCCTGGGGTGATCACGCCTGGGCAGTTAGGGCCGATCAGGACAACGCCCAGCTCGTCGCACTTAACTTTAGCGTCCAGCATGTCCAGGGTAGGAATGCCTTCGGTGATGCAAACGATCAGCTTGATGCCGCCGAATGCTGCTTCCAGGATGGAGTCTTTGCAGAAAGGAGCTGGAACGTAGATCACGCTGGCAGTGGCGCCAGTGGCAGCTACAGCGTCTTTCACGGTGTTGAACACTGGCAGGCCCAGGTGCTCGGTGCCGCCTTTGCCTGGAGTGACGCCGCCCACCATTTGGGTGCCGTACTCGATGGCTTGCTGGGTGTGGAAACTACCTTGCGAACCGGTAATACCCTGGCAGATAACTTTGGTGTCTTTATTGATCAGGACGCTCATTATTTGCCCTCCGCAGCTTTGACAACTTGTTGAGCAGCGTCGGTCAGGCTGGTAGCAGCGATGATGTTCAAGCCGCTTTCTGCCAGTACTTTAGCGCCCAGTTCAGCGTTGTTACCTTCAAGGCGAACAACAACCGGGATTTTCACGCCGACTTCTTTCACTGCACCGATGATGCCTTCGGCAATCATGTCGCAACGAACGATGCCGCCGAAGATGTTGACCAGTACTGCAGCGACGTTAGTGTCGGACAGGATGATCTTGAAGGCTTCGGTTACGCGTTCTTTGGTAGCACCACCGCCCACGTCGAGGAAGTTGGCTGGTTTGCCGCCATGCAGGTTGACGATGTCCATGGTACCCATGGCCAGGCCAGCACCGTTGACCATGCAGCCGATGTTGCCTTCCAGGGCTACGTAGTTCAGTTCGAACTTGGCAGCGTGCGCTTCGCGCGGATCGTCTTGCGACGGATCGTGGAAAGTCTTCAGCTTAGGCTGACGGTACATGGCGTTGGCGTCGATGTTGATCTTCGCGTCCAGGCAATGCAGATCGCCGTCAGCCTTGATCACCAGCGGGTTCACTTCCAGCAGAGCCAGGTCGTGATCCTTGAACAGCTTGGCCAGACCTACGAAGATCTTGGCGAACTGAGCAACTTGCTTGCCTTCCAGGCCCAGCTGGAATGCCAGCTCGCGACCCTGGAATGGCTGAGCGCCAACCAGTGGATCGATGGTGGCTTTCAGAATTTTTTCTGGAGTGTCGTGAGCGATTTTCTCGATGTCCACGCCACCTTCGGTGGAAGCCATGAACACGATGCGACGGCTCGAACGGTCAACGACAGCGCCCAGGTACAGCTCTTTAGCGATATCAGTGCACGATTCAACCAGGATCTTGGTGACAGGCTGGCCATTGGCGTCAGTCTGATAAGTCACCAGACGCTTGCCCAACCACTGTTGAGCGAATGCTTTAGCGTCTTCTTTGCTGCGAACCAGCTTAACGCCGCCCGCTTTACCGCGACCACCTGCGTGGACCTGGGCTTTAACAACCCACTCCGAACCGCCGATTTTGTCGCAAGCTTCTGCTGCTTCTTCGGGGGTGTCTACCGCGTAGCCTTTGGATACTGGCAGGCCGTACTCAGCGAACAGCTGCTTACCCTGATACTCGTGAAGATTCATGCTTTTTACCGTCTTCGTTAGGTACTGCGCATTCGGCGCTGCGCTCATGATGAGTGCCGCACCACCTGTGACCGCTACTCTCAAACCAGCGCCGCCCATGAACCAGGAGCCAGGGCTCCGGTCCAGTGTGCGGCGCTACCTCGAGAGGTCGAGTCCAGCGGAGATTCCGCGGTGAGTCTTGCTCGCAAGGCTCACGACGGGCAATCCGCCGTGGTTTCTTATTGTCTTAACGCTTTTTGCGGTTGGCGATGTGGATGGCGCCGCCATTCACTGCCAGTGCAGCTTCGTGCAGGGCTTCGGACAGGGTCGGATGGGAGAAGACCATCATGCCCAGGTCTTCGGCACTGGTGCCGAATTCCATGCCGATTGCACCTTGCTGAACCAGTTCCGCAGCGCTTGGGCCAATCACGTGGACGCCCAATACGCGATCAGTCTTGGCATCGGCGATGACTTTGACGAAACCGCCAGTGTCGTTCGCTGCCATGGCACGGCCGCTGGCTGCAAACGGGAAGGTGCCGACGTTAACTTCAACGCCTTCAGCTTTCAAGGCCTGCTCGGTTTTACCGACCCATGCAATTTCCGGGTGAGTATAAATAACCGATGGGATCAGGTCATAGTTCATCTGGGCTTTGTGGCCCTTAATGCGCTCGACGACCATGATGCCCTCTTCCGAAGCCTTGTGAGCCAGCATCATGCCGCGGACCACGTCGCCGATGGCGTAGACGCCCGGTACGGTGGTGGCGCAGTGATCGTCAACGTGCACGAAACCGCGCTCGTCGAGGGTCACGCCGCAATCAGCGGCCAGCAGGTCGGTGGTCACCGGACGACGACCAACGGCTACGATCAGCTTGTCGAAGGTGATGGTCTGTTCGCCGTTGGCGTCGGTGTAGGTCACGACCACTTCGTCGCCGTTGACCTTGGAACCGGTCACGCGAGCGCCCAGCTTGATGTCCAGACCTTGTTTGGTCAGGGTTTTCAGCGCTTCCTTGGAGACGGCGGTGTCAGCAGCCATCAGGAAGGTGTCCAGGGCTTCCAGGACAGTCACTTGTGCGCCCAGACGCGACCAGACCGAACCCAGTTCCAGGCCAATGACGCCAGCGCCGATCACGCCCAGGCGTTTTGGCACAGCTTGGAATTCCAGGGCGCCGGTGGAGTCGACGATCACGTTCTGATCGACTGGAGCCGGTGGAATGTCGATTGGGCGCGAACCTGGAGCCAGGATCACGTTCTCGGCTTCGATCACTTCAACCGAACCGTCAGGCTTGGTGACTTCGACTTTCTTGCCGGCCAGCAGCTTGCCGTGGCCTTGGATCGAGGTCACACCGTTGGCTTTGAACAGGGTCGCAACGCCAGAGGTCAGGCCTTTGACGATGTTGGCCTTACGGCCGACCATTGCTGGCACGTCCATGGTCACGCCAGCGTGGTTGATACCGTGGATCGCGAAACCGTCTTGGGCTTCGTGGAATTTCCAGGAGCTGTCCAGCAGTGCCTTGGAAGGAATGCAACCCACGTTCAGGCAAGTACCACCCAGGGCCAGCTTGCCCTCTTTGTCGGTGTACTTCTCGATGCAGGCAGTGGAAAGGCCAAGTTGCGCAGCTTTAATGGCGGCTACATAACCGCCAGGGCCCGCACCAATCACTACCACGTCGAATTTCTGAGTCATGTAAAAAGATCCTCTTTTAGCAACAAGCTTCAAGCCGCGAGCGGCAAGCCAAGCTGCATTTTCTTGCAGCTTTCGGCCTGCAGCTCACAGCTGCTTTATCAGATATCCAGCAGCAGACGAGCCGGATCTTCCAGCAGGTTCTTGATGGTGACCAGGAAGGTCACAGCTTCTTTGCCATCGATCAGACGGTGATCGTAGGACAGAGCCAGGTACATCATCGGACGGATAACGACTTGACCGTTGATGGCCATCGGACGTTGCAGAATGTTGTGCATGCCCAGGATTGCTGCTTGCGGCGGGTTGACGATCGGGGTCGACATCATCGAACCGAAAGTACCGCCGTTGGTGATGGTGAACGTACCACCGGTCATTTCGTCCATCGACAGTTTGCCGTCACGGGCTTTCTTGCCGAAGGTGGCGATGCCGCCTTCAATTTCAGCCAGGCTCATCAGTTCGGCGTTACGCAGAACCGGAACCACCAGGCCACGGTCGCTGGAGACCGCAACACCGACGTCGGCGTAGCCGTGGTAAACGATGTCGCCACCATCGATCGACGCGTTGACCGCCGGGAAGCGTTTCAGCGCTTCGGTGGCAGCCTTGACGAAGAACGACATGAAGCCCAGGCGTACGCCGTTGTGGCTCTTCTCGAACAGATCCTTGTACTTCGAACGCAGGGCCATGACTTCGGTCATGTCAACTTCGTTGAAGGTGGTCAGCATCGCCATGTTCGACTGAGCTTCAACCAGACGCTTGGCAACGGTTGCACGAACGCGGGTCATCGGTACGCGCTTCTCGATGCGGTCGCCAGCGGCGAACACAGGAGCAGCGGCAGCCGGTGCAGCAGCCTTGGCAGGCGCGGCAGCCGGAGCGGCTTTCTTGGCAGCAACAGCGGCAACCACGTCTTCCTTGGTCACGCGACCGCCTTTGCCAGTACCGGCAACGGAAGCGATGTTGATGCCGTTTTCTTCAGCCAGCTTGCGTGCAGCAGGAGCAGCAACAGGATCGTCTTCGCCAGCAGCGGCTGGAGCGGCAGCCTGGGCAGCCGCTGGAGCAGCGGCGGCGGCAGGTGCAGCGGCAGCAGCGCCGCCTTCCACGATGGAGCCCAGGACTTCGTCGGACAGAACGGTGTCGCCTTCGTTCTTGACGATAGCGCCCAACACGCCGTCGGCAGTCGCCAACACTTCCAGCACAACCTTGTCGGTTTCGATGTCGACGATCAGTTCGTCACGCTTGACGGCGTCGCCCGGTTGTTTGTGCCAGGTGGCAACGGTGCCATCGGCAACCGATTCCGGGAAAGTGGGGGCTTTGATCTCGATAGCCATTATCTGTGGTTCCTTAAATTCGGTTTCAGGTGCGCGAAGGCATTAAACAGTGAAGGCATCTTGCAGCAGTTTTTCTTGCTGCTCGGCGTGCATCGATGCGTAACCACATGCAGGTGCAGCAGAAGCGTCACGGCCCGCGTACTCGAGTACGAGCGACTTGTTGTGACCGCTGATGATGCGACGCATGTGATGCTGGCTGCAGTACCAGGCACCCTGGTTCATCGGCTCTTCCTGACACCAAACGATGTGTTTGACGTTTTTGTACGGAGCCAGGACTTCAATCAAGTCGTCCTCAGGGAATGGGTACAGCTGCTCGATCCGCACGATGGCGATGTCATCACGACCTTCGGCACGGCGTTTTTCCAGCAAGTCGTAGTAGACCTTGCCGCTACACAGAACGATGCGACCTACATCTTTTGGATCTTGGGCATCGATTTCCGGAATAACGGTCTGGAAGGAACCTTCCGCCAGATCTTCCAGGGTCGAGATGGCCAATTTATGACGCAGCAGCGATTTCGGCGTCAGGACTACCAGCGGCTTGCGCAGGGGACGAATCACCTGGCGACGCAGCAAGTGGTAGATCTGGGCCGGAGTGGTCGGTACGCACACCTGGATGTTGTGCTCGGCGCACAGCTGCAGGTAACGCTCCAGACGGGCCGAGGAGTGCTCAGGACCCTGACCTTCATAACCGTGTGGCAGCAGCATGGTCAGACCGCAGAGACGGCCCCACTTGTGCTCGCCGCTGGTGATGAACTGGTCGATCACTACTTGGGCACCGTTGGCGAAGTCGCCGAACTGGGCTTCCCAGATCACCAGCGCGTTTGGCGTGGTGGTCGAGTAACCGTATTCGAACGCCAGCACGGCTTCTTCGGACAGGAACGAGTCGTACAGGTCGAAACGTGGCTGGCCTTCGTACAGGTGCTGCAACGGGATGTAGGTGCCCGCGTCTTTCTGGTTGTGCAACACCGCGTGACGGTGCGAGAACGTACCACGGCCGATGTCCTGGCCGGTCATGCGAATCGGGTGACCTTCGAACGCCAGGGTCGCGTACGCCATGGTTTCGGCGTAACCCCAGTTGATCGGCAGGCCGCCGGCTTGCATTTTCTGACGGTCTTCGTAGATCTTCGCCACTTGGCGCTGAACCACGAAGCCTTCCGGCAGTTCCAGCAGCTTGGCAGACAGTTCTTGCAGGGTCTTCAGGTCGAACCGGGTGTCGTGACGCGCAGTCCAGGCGTGGCCCAGGTACGGACGCCAGTCCACGAACAACTCTTTGTTCGGCTCTTTGACCAGGCTTTTCACCACGTGCAGACCGTTGTCCAGCGCATTGCGGTATTCGTCGACTTTCGCCTGAACACGCTCTGCGTCGAGCACACCGCCCTGAGTCAGGCGTTCGGCATACAGTTCACGAGTGGTGCGCTGTTTGACGATCTGCTGATACATCAGTGGCTGGGTGCCGCTTGGCTCGTCGGCCTCGTTGTGGCCGCGACGACGGTAGCAGACCAGGTCGATCACAACGTCGCGCTTGTACTGCATGCGGTAGTCGATGGCCAACTGGGTCACGAACAATACGGCTTCCGGATCATCACCATTCACATGGAGGATCGGCGCCTGGATCATTTTCGCGACGTCGGTGGCGTACTCGGTGGAACGCGAGTCCAGCGGGTTGCTGATGGTGAAGCCGACCTGGTTGTTGATCACCAGGTGGATGGTGCCGCCAGTCTTGAAGCCGCGGGTCTGCGACATCTGGAAGGTTTCCATGACCACGCCCTGACCTGCGAATGCAGCGTCGCCGTGGATGGAAATTGGCAGTACCTTGTCACCGTTCAGGTCGTTACGACGATCCTGGCGAGCACGCACCGAACCCTCGACCACTGGAGAAACGATTTCCAGGTGGGAAGGGTTGAAGGCCATGGCCAGGTGAACTTCGCCGCCGGCGGTCATCACGTTGGACGAGAAGCCCTGGTGATATTTCACGTCGCCGGAGCCCAGCTCGACCTTCTTCTTGCCTTCAAACTCGTCGAAGAGTTCGCGCGGGTTTTTGCCGAAGGTGTTGACCAGTACGTTGAGGCGACCACGGTGGGCCATGCCGATGACGATTTCCTTGGTGCCGTAGGAACCGGAACGCTGGATCAGCTCATCAAGCAACGGAATCAGGCTCTCGCCGCCTTCCAGACCGAAACGCTTGGTACCCGGGTACTTGGTGCCCAGGTATTTCTCGAGGCCTTCAGCTGCGGTCACGCGCTCAAGCAGGTGGCTCTTGATGTCCGTGGAGTAAGTCGGACGGCCACGCACGCTTTCCAGACGCTGCTGGAACCACTGACGCTGTTCGGAATCGACGATGTGCGTAAATTCAGCGCCGATGGTGCGGCAATATGTCTGCTGCAACGCTTCGTGAATTTCGCGTAGGCTCGCTTCCTCTTTGCCGATGAACAGGTCGCCGGCACGGAAGGTCGTATCAAGATCGGCATTGGTCAAGCCGTAATGATTGATCGACAGGTCTGCAGGTGCAGGACGCTGCCACAGCCCCAGCGGGTCAAGCTGGGCTGCCTGGTGGCCACGCATACGGTAGGCCTGGATCAATCGCAGCACTTCAACCTGCTTCTTCTCGTGCTCACTGCTCACGCTGCCGGCAGATACCGGTTGTGCGCGGCGCTGGTTCTTTGCCAGCAAGACGAAATGATCGCGGATTGTGGAGTGCGAAACATCGATGGCAGTGCTGCCGTCGGTAGGCAACTTCTGGAAGTAAGTGCGCCACTCTTCTGGCACAGCGTTAGGGTCGTGCAGGTAGAGCTCGTAGAGCTCTTCCACATAGGCAGCGTTACTACCGGATAGGTAGGCGCTGTTCCACATGCGCTGCATCACGCTTTCTTGCATGCTTGGTCACCCTCGGTTAGGGGAACACCACCTGCGAAGACACCGAGCAAACTTGCAGAAGTCCGAATGCAGCGACTAAAACAAGCCACTTAGGATCACGCTGATAGTCCGGGTACCAGCCCGGATGCCCCTGCTTGTCTCATTTCTTCAAAATATAGAGCGGCAACTTTGTGAGCTGCTGCTCAGGTTAAAACTACGGCGCCGGTTGAAGCCTGCGCCGTAGCATCTACGGGTAAAGCGGTTCTACGGGTACAGCAGCTGAATCAAACGCCGCTTTGCAGCAGCATGTTACGGATGTGACCGATGGCCTTAGTCGGGTTCAGGCCTTTCGGACAAACGTTGACGCAGTTCATGATCCCGCGGCAGCGGAATACGCTGAACGGGTCATCCAGCGAAGCCAGACGCTCGGTAGTCTTGGTGTCGCGGCTGTCTGCCAGGAAGCGATAAGCTTGCAGCAGAGCAGCTGGACCCAGGAACTTGTCCGGGTTCCACCAGAAGGACGGGCAAGAGGTCGAGCAGCAAGCGCACAGGATGCACTCGTACAGACCGTCGAGCTTTTCGCGCTCTTCCGGGGACTGCAGACGCTCAATGGCCGGAGCCGGCGTGTCGTTCTGCAGGAATGGCTTAACCTTCTCGTATTGCTTGTAGAAGATGCTCATATCGACGACCAGGTCACGGATAACCGGCAAACCAGGCAGAGGACGAACAACCAGCTTGTTACCTTTGACGACCGCAGACAGTGGCGTGATGCATGCCAAGCCGTTTTTGCCGTTGATGTTCATGCCATCGGAGCCACAAACACCTTCACGGCAGGAGCGACGATAGGAGAAACCTTCGTCCTGCTCTTTGATCAGTGCCAGGACATCCAGCACCATCAGGTCTTTACCACCGGTATCGACCTGGAACTCCTGCATGAACGGCGCGGCGTCCTGATCAGGGTTGTAACGATAAACACTGACTTTCAACATATCGGCCACCCTTAATAAGTCCGAATTTTTGGTTCAAAAGTCGGAACCGTCTTCGGCGAGAAGTTCACGGCACGCTTGGCAACGCGCTTCTCACCCGGGAAGTACAGGGTGTGGCACAGCCAGTTTTCGTCGTCGCGATCTTCAAAGTCTTCACGGGCGTGGGCGCCGCGGGACTCTTTACGCACTTCAGCAGCGATGGCGGTGGCTTCGGCCACTTCCAGCAGGTTCTGCAGCTCAAGCGCTTCGATACGGGCAGTGTTGAACGCCTGGGACTTGTCGTTGATCTTGACGTTAGCGATACGCTCGCGCAGGTCTGCCAACTGAGCGATACCCTTCTGCATGTATTCGCCAGTACGGAATACACCGAAATAGTTCTGCATGCAGTTTTGCAGCTCACGACGCAGGGTCGCCACGTCTTCACCGGTGGTGCGCTCGTTGAGCTTGGCCAGACGGTTCAGGGCAACTTCAACGTTGGTGTCGCTGGCGTCACGGTATTCGATACCGTCAGTCAGGGCTTTTTCCAGGTGCAGGCCGCCGCGCGACCGAAGACCACCAGGTCCAGCAGCGAGTTGCCGCCCAGACGGTTGGCACCGTGAACCGATACGCAAGCCACTTCACCCACTGCGAACAAGCCAGGGATGATGGTGTCCACGCCTTCGGCGTCCTGAGTGATGGCCTGACCATGAATGTTGGTGGCAACGCCGCCCATCATGTAGTGGCAGGTTGGAACAACCGGAACCGGAGCAACCACTGGGTCAACGTGAGCAAAGGTCTTGGACAGCTCGCAGATGCCTGGCAGGCGGCTGTGCAGCACTTCCTCGCCCAGGTGGTCGAGCTTGAGCATCACGTGGTCGCCGTTAGGGCCACAGCCGTTGCCGGCGATGATCTCTTTAACCATGGAACGGGCTACAACGTCACGACCCGCCAAGTCTTTGGCGTTCGGAGCATAACGCTCCATGAAACGCTCGCCGTGCTTGTTGATCAGGTAACCACCTTCACCACGGCAACCTTCGGTCACCAGTACACCGGCGCCGGCGATACCAGTTGGGTGGAACTGCCACATTTCGATGTCTTGCACCGGAACGCCAGCACGCAAAGCCATGCCGACGCCGTCACCGGTGTTGATCAGGGCGTTGGTAGTGGACGCATAGATACGACCTGCACCGCCAGTGGCCAGAACGGTAGCCTTGGCACGGATGTAGGTGGTTTCGCCGGTTTCGATGCAGATGGCGATAACGCCGACGAACGCGCCGTCTTCGTTTTTCACCAGGTCAACGGCATACCACTCATTAAGGAAGGTGGTACCCGCTTTCAGGTTGCCCTGATAAAGGGTGTGCAGCAGAGCGTGACCGGTACGGTCGGATGCGGCGCATGTACGAGCAGCCTGGCCGCCCTTGCCGTAGTCCTTGGACTGACCGCCGAAAGGACGCTGGTAGATACGACCGGTTTCGGTACGCGAGAACGGCAGGCCCATGTGGTCCAGCTCGAAGACCGCAGCCGGGCCTTCCTGACACATGTATTCGATAGCGTCCTGGTCACCGATGTAGTCGGAACCCTTGACGGTATCGTACATGTGCCAGCGCCAGTCATCGTTCGGATCGGCCGAAGCGATGGCGCAGGTGATGCCACCCTGGGCAGACACGGTGTGCGAACGAGTCGGGAACACCTTGGTGATCACCGCAGTCTTGTGGCCGCCTTGGGCCAGCTGCAGTGCGGCACGCATGCCTGCGCCGCCGCCGCCAATGATGATGGCATCGAAAGAAATCGTTGGAATGTTAGCCATGAATCAGATACCCCAGAGAATCTGCACACCCCAGACGAAGTAAGCGAACATCGCAACGCCGCATACTGCCTGGAAAAGGAAACGTACTGCTGTGGCCGACTTGCCCAGCGCCATCGGCGTCAGGTAGTCAGTGGAGATGGTCCACATGCCGACCCAGGCGTGAGCGCCCAGAGCAACCATGGCCAGCAGGCTGAAGATACGCATCCAGTTGTTGGCGAACAGAGCGTGCCATTGGGCGTAGCCAAGGCCAGGGTTCGCAACGAGGTACCCGATCAGGAAGATGAAATAAGCCGCGAGAACGACCGCAGACACACGCTGCGCCATCCAGTCATAAAGGCCCGAACGCGACAGGTTCGTAACGCTGGTTACCATATCCAAACTCCCGCCAGAACGATTACCACCACGGATACGGCGATAACGATTTTCGAGCCCAGCTTGCCGCCTTCCAGCGTTTCACCGATGCCCATGTCCATGATCAGATGGCGTACACCGGCCACCAAGTGATACAGCAAGGCGGACAGGAGGCCCCATGCAACGAATTTGGCCAGCGGACTGGTCAAGCACGCCTTCACCTCGGCATACCCTTCCTCGGAACCCAGGGATTTGCTCAATGCGTAAAGCATGATGCCGATGCCCAGGAAGAGGATGATGCCGGAAACACGGTGGAGAAACGACGTAACGCCGGTGATGGGGAGTTTGATGGTCCTTAGGTCTAGGTTTACAGGTCGTTGGCTATTCACGGCTTTTTTCACACTGAAGAGCCCCTAACAATCAGGGCAAAGTTGTTGGGGAGTGCACTGGTCAGGCAACCACTACCCAGGGAGTGCGACCCCCAATAAAGCGGGCCCAGAAGCCTACGGAGGTCGGTGGCCGAGTATAGACAGTTAGGCTACTAATGACAACGCAAACACCTCCCCCTAATAGCTGATTGCGTTACCGTAATAAAAGGCGTAAATGGCAGGGAATTTCGAGGAAAAACTCGGCTTAAAGCCTTCTGGAGCAAGACTTTAGGCAAATTGACATTCAGATTTATCTCACTATAGTGGTGCGGGCCCTGCGTGGGGGGTCTGTCAGATGATTTCAAGCATAAATAGGAGGCCACATGGCTGACAAAAAAGCGCAGTTGATCATCGAGGGCGCAGCCCCCGTCGAGCTGCCCATTTTAACCGGCACCGTTGGTCCCGATGTTATCGATGTTCGGGGCCTGACGGCCACGGGCCGCTTCACCTTTGACCCTGGTTTCATGTCGACTGCCTCCTGCGAGTCGAAGATCACCTATATTGATGGTGACAACGGCATCCTGCTGCATCGGGGCTACCCGATCGAGCAACTGGCCGAGAAGTCGGACTACCTGGAAACCTGCTACCTGCTGCTCAATGGCGAACTGCCAACCGCAGAACAGAAGGCCCAGTTCGTCAGCACCGTCAAGAACCACACCATGGTTCACGAACAGCTGAAAACCTTCTTCAACGGTTTCCGTCGTGACGCCCACCCGATGGCGGTCATGTGTGGTGTCGTCGGCGCCCTGTCGGCGTTCTACCACGACTCCCTGGACATCAATAACCCGCAACACCGCGAAATCTCGGCGGTGCGCCTGGTCGCCAAGATGCCGACCCTGGCCGCGATGGTTTACAAGTACTCCATGGGCCAACCCATGATGTACCCGCGCAACGACCTGTCGTACGCGGAAAACTTCCTGCACATGATGTTCAACACCCCGTGCGAGATCAAACCGATCAGCCCGGTACTGGCCAAGGCAATGGACCGGATCTTCATCCTCCACGCCGACCACGAGCAGAACGCATCGACCTCCACCGTACGCCTGGCAGGCTCCTCGGGTGCCAACCCGTTCGCCTGTATCGCTGCCGGTATCGCTGCGCTCTGGGGCCCGGCTCACGGCGGCGCCAACGAAGCCGTGCTGACCATGCTCGATGAAATCGGCGATGTCTCGAACATCGACAAGTTCATCGCCAAGGCCAAGGACAAGAACGATCCGTTCAAGCTCATGGGCTTCGGTCACCGCGTCTACAAGAACCGTGACCCACGCGCCACCGTAATGAAGCAGACCTGCGACGAAGTGTTGAAGGAACTGGGCATCAAAAACGATCCGCAACTCGAACTGGCTATGCGCCTGGAAGAGATCGCCCTGACCGACCCGTACTTCATCGAACGCTCGCTGTACCCGAACGTCGACTTCTACTCGGGGATCATCCTCAAGGCGATCGGCATTCCAACCAGCATGTTCACCGTGATCTTCGCCCTGGCGCGGACCGTCGGCTGGATCTCCCACTGGAAGGAAATGCTCTCCAGCCCGTACAAGATCGGCCGTCCACGCCAGCTGTACACCGGCTACGAATCGCGCGACATCAGCAAACTGGAAGACCGCAAGTAAGACCCGCCTAGCGCACACGTCTTGATTGCAGCGGATACGGCCTCTAAACAGAGGCCGTATTTGTTTCCGCCCTCCTCTCCCATGTCCCAGCCTCTCGCGGGAACCGGCTTGCCGGCGAATCGATCCCAAGCACAGCACCCAACTCCAAACCCATCCTCAGCCTCAGAGACGCCTTCGCTGGCAAGCCAGCTCCTGCGACCCTGACTGGATGGCGGGTATAAAAAAATGCCCTGATCTCTCGATCAAGGCATTTCAATATCACACAGCTTATATATAGAAGCCGATACTCAGTTCCGACTCAGTGCGACACCGCTCCACTGGCACCCAGGCCGGTCTGCGAACGTACGAACTGCGGGAAGAACAGCGCCCGCTCATTCTCTGCCGCAGTCGACTTGTCAGTGATGGAGAAGAACCAGATCCCGACAAAGGCAATGATCATCGAGAACAGCGCAGGGTACTCATACGGGAAGATCGCCTTCTCGTGATGGAGGATCTGCACCCAGATGGTCGGCCCAAGGATCATCAGCCCCACTGCACTGATCAGCCCCAGCCAGCCACCAATCATGGCACCGCGGGTGGTGAGTTTCTTCCAGTACATGGAAAGCAGCAGAACCGGGAAGTTGCAGCTTGCAGCAATGGAGAACGCCAGGCCCACCATGAACGCAATGTTCTGGCTTTCGAAGAGAATGCCCAGGCCGATCGCCAGCACGCCCAGGGCGATGGTGGTGATCTTCGAGACGCGGATCTCATCCTTGTCGTTGGCCTTGCCCTTCTTGATCACGCTGGCGTACAGGTCATGGGACACCGCCGAAGCACCCGCCAACGTGAGGCCAGCCACTACGGCGAGGATGGTGGCGAAGGCCACTGCCGAGATAAAGCCCAGGAAGATGCTACCGCCCACGGCATCGGCCAAATGTACCGCCGCCATGTTGTTACCGCCCAACAGCGCACCCGCCGCATCCTTGAACGCAGGGTTGGTGCTGACCAGCAAGATCGCGCCAAAACCGATGATGAACGTCAGGATGTAGAAGTAGCCGATGAAGCCTGTGGCATAAAGCACGCTCTTACGAGCTTCTTTCGCGTCACTCACCGTGAAGAAGCGCATCAGGATATGGGGCAGGCCCGCGGTACCGAACATCAGCGCCAGGCCCAGGGAGAAGGCCGAGATCGGATCCTTCACCAAGCCGCCAGGGCTCATGATTGCCTCACCTTTGGGGTGAACCTTGATCGCTTCGGAGAACAGGGCGTTGAAGTCGAAGTTGACGTGCTTCATCACCATCAGTGCCATGAAGGACGCACCGGACAGCAACAGCACCGCCTTGATGATCTGTACCCAGGTGGTTGCCAGCATGCCGCCGAACAACACATAGAGGCACATCAGGATGCCCACCAGGATCACCGCCACATGGTAATCAAGGCCGAACAACAGCTGGATCAGCTTACCGGCACCCACCATCTGCGCGATCAGGTAGAACGCCACTACCACCAGCGAACCACAGGCCGACAAAGAACGGATCTGCGTCTGCCCAAGGCGATAGGAAGCCACGTCGGCGAAGGTATATTTGCCCAGGTTACGCAGACGCTCAGCGATCAGGAACAGAATGATCGGCCAGCCCACCAGGAAGCCGATGGAGTAAATCAGGCCGTCATAGCCAGAGGTATACACCAGCGCGGAAATCCCCAGGAAGGACGCCGCCGACATGTAGTCGCCGGCAATCGCCAGGCCGTTCTGGAAGCCGGTGATCTTGCCGCCCGCCGCGTAATAGTCGGCCGCCGACTTGTTGCGCTTGGACGCCCAGTAAGTGATGCACAGGGTCGCACCGACGAACACCACGAACATCAGGATCGCCGACACATTGAGGGGTTGTTTATGGACTTCGCCAGTCAGTGCATCGGCGGCCCAAACGGCCGGGGCGAAGGCTGCAATGCCGAGAGCTGCCAGTAGACGCCGGATCATTGCTGAGCCTCCTTGAGAATCGCATTGTTCAGGTCGTCGAATTCACCATTGGCACGTCGCACATAGATCCCCGTCAGGATAAAGGCCGAAAGAATCAGCCCCACACCGATGGGAATGCCCCAGGTGATGGATGACGTCGGACTGAGTTTCGCCCCCAGGATCTGGGGTCCGTAAGCGATCAACAGAATGAAGCCCGAGTAAAGCCCAAGCATGATCGCCGATAGAATCCAGGCGAACCGCTCTCGCTTGCTGACCAGCTCCTTGAAACGCGGGCTGTTTTGAATCGAGAGGTAAATGCTGTCGTTCATTGTTTTTATCCTCGCAGCACAGATTTTAGTTAGAACGTATTCCACTCTATGCGGCTATGGAGCAGGTTCCAGACGACCTTAGTATTAGAACGACATTAGCGCGGCCGCCAATTTCTCCCGCAGAAAAAACAAAAACCGCCAGGGGCGAACCCCAGGCGGTCTTTAGAAGGCTGTTCTAGACGCTTTGTCTATTACTTAGCAGTCCACTCGGCAACCCGATCCGGGTGTTTGGCCACCCAGTCCTTGGCTGCCGCATCCGGTTTTGCGCCCTCTTGAATGGCCAACATGACCTCACCAATTTCGTCTTTCGAGGTCCACTGGAACTTCTTCAGGAAGGCCGCCACTTCCGGCGCCTTCTTCTCCAGCCCTTTGCTACCGATGCTGTTGACGGTTTCAGCCGCGCCGTACACGCCTTTCGGGTCGTCGAGGAAGCGCAGTTTCCACTTGGCGAACATCCAGTGCGGCACCCAGCCGGTGACGGCAATGGACTCATTCTTCTCTTCAGCACGGGTCAGCTCAGCGATCATCGCCGCGCCGGAACTGGCCTGCAGCTTGTAGTCCAGGCCGTAATCCTTGATCGCCTGGTCGGTCTTGAGCATCACGCCCGAGCCAGCGTCGATCCCCACGATCTTGTTCTTGAAGGTGGTGTCGGTTTTCAGGTCCTCGATGGACTTGGCCTTGACGTACTCCGGCACGATCAAACCGATCTTCGCGTCTTTGAAATTGGGGCCGTAGTCGACCACTTTATCCTTGTTCTTGGCCCAGTACTCGCCGTGGGTCACCGGCAACCAGGCCGAGAGCATGGCGTCGAGCTTACCGGTGGCCACGCCCTGCCACATGATGCCGGTGGCCACAGCCTGCAACTTGACGTCATAACCGAGCTTCTGCTTGATCACCTCTGCCGCCACGTGAGTGGTCGCCACGCTGTCCGACCAACCGTCGACATAGCCGATGCTCAGGGTCTTGCTGTCGGCGCTGGCGAGGGTGGAGCTCATCGCAAGGACCATCGCGGCACCTGCGCCTAAAATGCTTCGCATCTTCATCGTTACTTCCCCGAAAGTGCTGCACCAGGCGGGTGCCCGGCGCGTCAACGTATGGTTATGGTGCACAGCGCCCCCATCACGCCTCACCGCAAACTCGTTCGAACATCAGCGGAGTACTGATGCTTGGATAATCAACCCGCAGCCTCCAGCGACCTGCTCTGTCTACGACCTCAAGGCAACAAGCAACGACATCAGATAGCCAGCAACCAGCCACCCGGAACCGCCTGCCTCCCGGCCCGCCCGAACTTTGCATGTCAAAATCATGCAGCCCACCTAGGGGCCGATGAATGCAGGTAAGATGCCCGGCTTTGCTCCCACACGGCCTGACCATGTCTGCGACTGCCCGCTTCCCCCTCCTGCCCTACTTACTGGCCTGCCTACTGGGCGTGTTCGCCCTGTGCGGCTACTGGTACGGCCTCGGCCAACCCGTGGTGCTGCCAGATGTCGCCAGCGCCAGCCACAAGCTGCAATGCGCCTCTTACACCCCGTTCGACAAAGAC
This sequence comes from Pseudomonas morbosilactucae, assembly GCF_023241665.1. Lineage (NCBI taxonomy): Bacteria > Pseudomonadati > Pseudomonadota > Gammaproteobacteria > Pseudomonadales > Pseudomonadaceae > Pseudomonas > Pseudomonas morbosilactucae. The sequence continues at coordinate 53,865 of NZ_JALQCX010000051.1, forward strand.
CAGTCGCCGTTCGACCAGCCGTTCAAGCTGCGTCCGGAGCGCATGGACGCTGACCTGGCCCTGCTGGCCACCCGTTTCGAGTGCATCCGCACCTACTCCATGACCGGCCTCGACGCCCTGCCGGACCTGGCGCGCAAGCACGGCCTGAAGCTGATGATCGGCGCCTGGGTCAACAGCAACCCGGTGGACACCGAGAAGGAAGTCGACCTGTTGATCGCCTCGGCCAACGCCAACCCCGACGTGGTCAGCGCGGTGATCGTCGGCAACGAGGCCTTGCTGCGCAAGGAAGTCACCGGCGCCCAACTGGCTCGGCTGATCCTCAAGGTCAAGGCCAACGTCAAGCAGCCGGTGACCTACGCCGACGTTTGGGAGTTCTGGCTCAAGCACCCGGAAATTGCCCCGGCGGTGGACTTCCTGACCATTCACTTGCTGCCGTATTGGGAAGACGATCCGTCGAACATCAACGCCGCCCTGAACCATGTGGCCGAGGTGCGCCAGGTGTTCGGCAACCGCTTTGCACCCAAGGACGTGATGATCGGCGAGACCGGCTGGCCCAGCGAAGGCCGCCAGCGCGAAACCGCCCTGCCAAGTCGGGTCAATGAGGCCCAGTTCATCCGTGGTTTTGTCGCCATGGCCGAAGCCAACGGCTGGCACTACAACCTGATCGAAGCCTTTGATCAGCCCTGGAAACGTGCCAGTGAAGGGGCCGTCGGCGGCTACTGGGGCCTGTTTGACGCGGATCGCCAGGACAAGGGCATCCTCGCCGGGCCAGTCTCCAACCTGCCTTATTGGCCGTTGTGGCTGGGCGTTGGCGGGGCGCTGTTCCTGGCCACCCTGGTTCTGGGCGGACGGGTTCGCAACCCCCGCGCGGCGTTGCTCCTGCCAGCGCTCGGCGCCTTGGGTGCCTGTTGCATCGGCACCTGGGGCGAGCTGGCGCGAGTCACCAGCCGTTTTACCGGAGAGTGGCTCTGGGCTGCCTTGCTGCTGGGCCTGAACCTGCTGGTGCTGGCCCATACCGCCTTGGCCCTGAGCAACTGCGACGGCTGGCGCGGCCGGGCGTTCAAGGCCCTGGAACAACGCGCCGGCTGGCTGCTGGCCGCCGCCGGCTTCGCCGGAGCCGTGATGATGCTGGAGCTGGTGTTCGACCCACGCTACCGCAGCTTCCCTAGCGCCGCCCTGCTACTGCCCGCCCTGGTCTACCTGTGCCGCCCAGTGAGCGTGCCGCGCCGGGAAATTGCCCTGCTGACCTTTATCATCGGTGCCGGCATCGCGCCGCAGTTGTACCGCGAAGGGCTGCAAAACCAGCAAGCCTGGGGCTGGGCGCTGGTCAGCCTGTTGTTGGTGGCCGCATTGTGGCGCAGCTTGCGCATCCGCAAGGCCTGACACCCAGGCATAAAAAAGGGATGACCACGGTCATCCCTTTTTCATGGAAATCAGCCAGCCATCAATGGGCTGGGCGGGTCGCCCGCACCAGGCGCAACGCCGCCAACACCACCGCAAACACCGCCAGCGTGGTGTTGTACAGCGCCAGCGCCGGCAGCCCCAGCAACAACGCAACGACTGCCAACCCCCAGCCCACACGCCCCGGCAGGACAAAGGCCAGCAGCGCCGCACCCAAGGCTGACCAGCCCAACACCTGAAAGTGGATCAACCAACCCAGGTTGGCGCGCAACTGACATTCCCAGCGACTGGCCTCATCCACACAGACGCCCACCCATTGTGCGTCCTCCATAAAGCCGTAGCGCGCGCCATAACTGGCGGCCAGCCACAAAGGCAAGACAATGAGCAGCAGGATCACGGGAAGACGGCGGGACATGAAACACTCCGATAAGGCGAAAACGGCGCCCAGCATAAGCCTCCAAGAGCGCCAAGCAAGCGTGTTGCACAGATAACTGTTCAGCCAATGCCGGCAAAGTGTATCGTCCCGCTACTATTACCCCCAGCCCGCCTTGCCTTGAGCGTTTTTTTGTGCCGAACCATGGCACTTCGGCACTAGCGCGGTGGTCATAGCCTGCGAACCTTATCCGGTACCTTTCTCTAAGGGATTTAGTCATGCTCCGTTCCTTGCGCTTCGCTGCCCTTTTCGGCGGCCTTATCTTGAGTGCGTCCGCTCTGGCGGTGGACATCGACGCCGCCAGCTATGGCTACCCTTTGACCAACCCGTTCGAAGCGACCATCGCCACCACACCGCCGGAGTTACGCCCGGAATTGCCGTCCGATGACGACATCAACCAGGCTGACCGCAGCCTGAACCTGCGCCCGGAGCGCGAGTTCATCCTGCCGGACAACTTCTGGGCGGTGAAAAAACTCACCTACCGCATCGCTACCCAGGACCACGCAGCCCCGCTGATCTTCCTGATTGCCGGCACTGGTGCGCGCTTCGACAGCAGCCTCAACGAATACCTGAAGAAGCTGTACTACAAGGCCGGCTACCACGTGGTGCAGCTGTCCTCACCCACCAGCTTCGACTTCATCAGTGCCGCCTCGCGCTTCGCTACACCGGGTGTGACCCAGGAAGACGCCGAGGACATGTACCGGGTCATGCAGGCGGTGCGGGCGCAAAACCCCAAGCTGCCGATCACCGACTTCTACCTCACCGGCTATAGCCTCGGTGCACTGGACGCGGCCTTCGTCAGCAAACTGGATGAAACCCGGCGCAGCTTCAACTTCAAGAAAGTCCTGCTGCTCAACCCGCCGGTCAACCTCTACACCTCCATCAGCAACCTCGACAAGCTGGTGCAAACCGAGGTCAAGGGCATCAACAACAGCACCACTTTTTATGAGCTGGTGCTGAACAAGCTGACTCGCTACTTCCAGCAAAAGGGCTACATCGACCTCAACGATGCCCTGCTCTACGACTTCCAACAGTCCAAGCAGCACCTGACCAACGAACAGATGGCCATGCTGATCGGCACCTCGTTCCGTTTCTCGGCCGCCGACATCGCCTTTACCTCGGACCTGATCAACCGCCGCGGCCTGATCATTCCACCCAAGTACCCCATCAGCGAAGGCACCAGCCTCACGCCGTTCCTCAAACGTGCCCTGCAATGCGACTTCGACTGCTACCTGACCGAGCAAGTCATTCCGATGTGGCGTGCCCGCACCGACGGCGGCAGCCTGCTGCAACTGATTGACCAAGTGAGCCTGTACGCCCTGCAAGACTACCTGCACAACAGCCCGAAAATCGCCGTTATGCACAACGCTGACGATGTGATCCTCGGCCCTGGCGACCTGGGCTTTCTGCGTAAAACCTTTGGCGACCGCTTGACCGTCTACCCTCACGGCGGCCATTGCGGCAACCTCAACTATCGCGTCAACAGCGACGCCATGCTGGAGTTCTTCCGTGGCTAAACATCTCCTGCTTATCGCTGCGTTGCTCTGTGCCGGCTATGCCCAGGCCGACAACAGCAAGGCCAACGCTCCCACCGTGGTGGATGCCGATGGTTTCACCGAACCCTTGAAGAAACTCAAGTTCAACGCCGGGCTGGACCAACGGGAATTCGAGCGCTCGACCCTCAACGCCTTGAATGTCTACGACCCGCTGGAGTCGTGGAACCGCCGGGTCTACCACTTCAACTACCGCTTCGACCAATGGGTCTTCCTGCCTGTGGTGGACGGCTATCGCTACGTGACGCCGGGCTTCCTGCGCAGCGGCGTGAGCAACTTCTTCAACAACCTCGGCGACGTGCCCAACCTGGTCAACAGCCTGCTGCAGCTCAAGGGCCAGCGCTCGATGGAAACCACGGCTCGGCTGCTGCTCAACACCACCATCGGCATCGCCGGCCTGTGGGACCCAGCGACCCGCATGGGCCTACCACGGCAAAGTGAAGACTTCGGCCAGACCCTGGGTTTCTACGGGGTTCCGGGGGGCGCCTACCTGGTGCTGCCAATCTTCGGCCCCTCGAACCTGCGAGACACCACCGGCCTGGTGGTGGACTACAGCGCCGAGTCGGCCATCAACTTCCTCAACGTCTCCGAAGTCAGCAGCAACCACCCGGAAATCTGGGTACTGCGAGGCGTGGACAAGCGCTACCAGACCAGCTTCCGCTACGGCCAGCTGAACTCGCCGTTCGAGTACGAGAAGGTGCGCTACGTGTACACCGAATCCCGCAAGCTGCAGATCGCCGAATAGGCCTTTCCCCCGCCCACAAAAAAGGCCATTCGAGCAACTCGAATGGCCTTTTTGCTTGGGGTCAAGCTTAGGCCTTGGCGCCCTTGACCAGCTTGCCCACCAGGCTGACCACCACCAGCACCGCGGCACCGGCGATGATGCCGGCTACAGCGTTGATCAGGGTGGGCAGCACCAGCGCAAAGCCGCCGATCAGCGGTGTGCTGTGCTCGGTAACGCTCTCGATCCAATGGTGAGCCGCCGGCACGCCGTGGGTCAGGATCCCGCCACCGACCAGGAACATCGCGGCCGTGCCAATCACCGACAGGCTTTTCATCATGTAAGGCGCCGCCCGCAGGATGGCGCCGCCAATGCTTCTGGCCACCTGCCCGGGCTTTTGGGTCAACCACAGCCCCAGGTCATCCAGCTTGACGATACCGGCCACCAGGCCGTAGACGCCGATGGTCATGACAATGGCGATCCCCGACAGCACCACCACCTGCTGCATCAGCGGCGCATCGGCAACGGTGCCCAGGGTAATGGCGATGATTTCCGCCGAAAGGATAAAGTCGGTGCGCACAGCGCCCTTGATCTTGTCCTTTTCAAACGCCACCAGGTCCGTCGCCGGATCGGCAACGGCCTCGATCAACTGATCGTGGTCGGCCTGGTCTTCGTCCTTGCTGTGCAAAAACCGGTGGGCGAGCTTTTCAAAACCTTCGAAACACAGGTAGGCGCCACCGATCATCAACAGCGGCGTCACCAGCCAAGGGGCGAACGCACTGATGGCCAGCGCCGCCGGCACCAGGATCAGCTTGTTGAGAAACGACCCCTTGGCCACGGCCCAAACCACGGGAATCTCACGCTCGGCACGAACCCCAGTCACCTGTTGGGCATTGAGTGCCAGGTCATCACCCAGCACCCCGGCAGTTTTCTTGGCTGCCACTTTGGTCATCAACGCCACATCGTCGAGTACTGCGGCGATGTCGTCGATCAGTACCAGCAAACTGCTTCCTGCCATGAATCAGGTTCCCTTCAGAGATAAATTCCGCGCAGCATACCGTGGCTTCAGGCACCGTGGGGGGCATTCTTGAGCGCCGTGTAACGCCGGTGCTACCATGCGCAACCGCCAGAACAGGCAAGGAATCCCCTGGTTTATGAGCACCATCCGCGAGCGCAACAAAGAACTGATCCTGCGGGCTGCCAGTGAAGAATTTGCCGACAAGGGTTTTGCCGCGACCAAAACCAGCGATATCGCAGCCAAGGCGGGGCTGCCCAAGCCCAATGTCTATTACTACTTCAAGTCCAAGGAAAACCTCTATCGCGAGGTGCTGGAAAGCATCATCGAGCCGATTCTCCAGGCCTCCACGCCCTTCAACGCCGATGGCGAACCCAGTGAAGTGCTCAGCGGCTACATCCGCTCTAAGATTCGTATCTCCCGCGACCTGCCGTTTGCCTCAAAAGTGTTCGCCAGCGAAATCATGCACGGCGCGCCGCACCTGAGCCCCGAGCAGGTGGAACAACTCAACGCCCAGGCCCGGCACAACATCGACTGCATCCAGACCTGGATCGACCGCGGCCAGATCGCTGCGATCGACCCCAACCACCTGATGTTCAGCATCTGGGCCGCGACCCAGACTTACGCCGACTTCGACTGGCAGATTTCCGTGGTCACGGGCAAGGCCAAGCTCGATGAATCCGACTACGAAGCCGCCGCGCAAACCATCATCCGCCTGGTGCTCAAAGGCTGCGCCCCGGACCAGTAACCCCCGAACCCAACCCGCCCACTCCGACCGGAGTGGGCACGTCCAGCCGCTAGCCCCTCAAGCACTCACCCCCGCATCCGCCCACAAACCCTGGGCCTCGATGGCGCTGATCGCGCATTGCTCGTCAATGTCCGAGGTGTCGCCACTAATACCGATCGCCCCAATGACCGCCCCGGCCTGATCGCGGATCAATACGCCCCCCGGCGCCGGCACCACACTGCCCTGCCCGAGGCTGTTGAGCGCGGCGATAAACGCCGGCCGCTGCTGAGCATCCAGCGCCAGCAAACGCGAGCCCTTGCCCAGGGCAATCGCGCCCCAGGCCTTGCCTACCGCAATCTGCGGCCGCAGCAAACTGGCCCCGTCTTCTCGTTGCAACGCCACCAGATGCCCACCGGCATCCAGCACCGCGATAGTCAGTGGCGCCGCAGCGATCTTGCGCCCGGCGACGATGGCCTGAGTGGCCAGGTTGACTGCGACTTTCAAGGTTAAAGCGCTCATGGGTGCCGTCCTTATCTTGTTATTGAGAACGTCTGCGGAAGCTTCTTGATAAGAAGTCCAATGGCACAAATAGAACACAATGAATTATTATTTTGTATACAATATTTTTGACAAATCCTGTCATCCGACGAAAAACCCCCTGCATATGGGCCTTCCGTCGAAAGCATCAGCGGCTTGAGAAAATGGATTGACCTGCGCAGCCAGCCGTGAATACACTTTGCGCAAAGCCACTTGTATACAATTACAAAACCTAAGAGGCACAAAACCATGAGCAAAATGAGAGCAATCGAAGCCGCCGTTCTGGTGATGCGCCGCGAAGGGGTCGATACCGCTTTTGGCATCCCGGGTGCCGCCATCAACCCACTGTATTCGGCACTGCAGAAAGTCGGAGGCATCGATCACGTCCTCGCTCGCCACGTTGAAGGCGCCTCGCACATGGCCGAGGGCTACACCCGCACCAAGGCCGGCAACATCGGCGTATGCATCGGCACCTCCGGCCCCGCCGGCACCGACATGGTCACCGGGCTGTACAGTGCCTCGGCCGACTCGATTCCCATCCTTTGCATCACCGGCCAGGCCCCTCGCGCCCGGCTGCACAAGGAAGACTTCCAGGCCGTGGACATCACCAGCATCGTCAAGCCGGTGACCAAATGGGCGACCACCGTCCTCGAGCCGGGCCAAGTGCCCTACGCCTTCCAGAAAGCCTTTTATGAGATGCGCTCCGGCCGCCCAGGCCCGGTGCTGATCGACCTGCCGTTCGATGTGCAAATGGCGGAAATCGAATTCGACATCGACGCCTACCAGCCCCTGCCCCTGGCCAAACCTTCGGCCACTCGGATCCAGGCAGAAAAAGCCCTGGCCCTGCTGGACCAGGCCGAGCGTCCCTTGCTGGTGGCCGGTGGCGGCATCATCAACGCCGATGCCAGCGAGCTGCTGGTGGAGTTCGCCGAACTGACCGGCATCCCGGTCATCCCGACGCTCATGGGCTGGGGCACCATTCCGGACGATCACCCACAAATGGTGGGCATGGTCGGCCTGCAAACCTCCCATCGCTACGGCAACGCCACCCTGCTCAAGTCCGACGTGGTCCTGGGCATCGGCAACCGCTGGGCCAACCGCCACACCGGCTCGGTAGAGGTTTACACCGAAGGCCGAAAATTCATTCACATCGATATCGAGCCGACCCAGATTGGCCGCGTCTTCACCCCGGACCTGGGCATCGTCTCCGACGCAGGCTCGGCCCTGACCGTGCTCCTGGAAGTGGCTCGTGAATGGCAAACCGCCGGCAAGCTGAAAAACCGCAGTGCCTGGCTGCAGGATTGCCAGCAGCGCAAGGCCAGCCTGCACCGCAAGACCCACTTCGACAACGTGCCGGTCAAGCCACAGCGGGTCTACGAAGAGATGAACCAGGTGTTCGGCAAAGACACCTGCTACGTCAGCACCATCGGCCTGTCGCAAATCGCCGGGGCGCAGTTCCTCCACGTCTACAAGCCGCGTCACTGGATCAACTGCGGCCAGGCCGGCCCGTTGGGCTGGACCATTCCAGCAGCCTTGGGCGTGGTCAAGGCCGACCCGAGTCGCAAGGTGGTGGCGCTGTCCGGCGATTACGACTTCCAGTTCATGATCGAAGAGCTGGCTGTCGGCGCGCAGTTCAAGCTTCCGTACATCCACGTCGTGGTGAACAACTCCTACCTAGGGCTGATTCGCCAGGCCCAGCGCGGTTTCGACATGGACTACTGCGTGCAGCTGTCTTTCGACAACCTCAATGCCCCGGAACTCAACGGTTATGGCGTCGACCACGTCGCGGTCGCCGAAGGCCTGGGTTGTAAGGCCCTGCGGGTGTTCGAACCGAGCGAAATCCAGCCGGCCCTGCGCAAGGCCCAGGAAATGCTCCAGACCTTCAAGGTGCCGGTGGTGGTGGAGATCATCCTCGAGCGCGTCACCAACATCTCCATGGGCACCGAGATCAACGCCGTCAACGAGTTCGAAGACCTGGCGTTGGTGGGCAATGACGCCCCGACTGCGATCTCCCTGCTGGACTGACCATTCGCCATTGATCGTTCCCGGGGCACGCCGGGAACGACGCTGTTAACAGGAGCCCCCCCATGCCGCGTTTTGCCGCCAACCTGTCCATGCTGTTCACCGAACAGGACTTCCTGGCCCGCTTCGAAGCTGCCGCCAACGCCGGCTTCAGCGGTGTCGAATACCTGTTCCCCTACGAATTCAACTCCGCCGAGATCAAGGCCCAACTGGATGCCCATGGCCTGACCCAGGTGCTGTTCAACCTGCCGGCCGGCGACTGGGCCAAGGGTGAGCGCGGAATCGCTTGCCTGCCGGACCGGGTCGAGGAGTTCCGTGGCGGGGTCGACCTGGCCATCGCCTATGCCAAGGTCCTGGGCAACACCCAGATCAACTGCCTGGCCGGGATCCGCCCACAGGGCATCGACGATGCGACCCTGGAAAAGACCTTCGTCGCCAACCTCAAGTACGCCGCCGACAAGCTGCAGGCCGTCGGCATCAAGCTGGTGATGGAAGCCATCAACACCCGCGACATTCCCGGCTTCTACCTGAACAACACCGCCCAGGCCCTGTCGATCCGTGAACAGGTGGGCAGCCCCAACCTGTTCCTGCAGTACGACATCTACCACATGCAAATCATGGAGGGTGACCTGGCCCGGACCATGGCCAATCACCTGGGCGAAATCAACCATATCCAGCTGGCGGACAACCCCGGGCGCAACGAGCCGGGCACCGGTGAAATCAACTACCGCTTCCTGTTCGAACACTTGGACAAGATCAATTACCAGGGCTGGGTCGGCTGTGAGTACAAGCCGTTGACCACCACTGAAGCAGGCCTCGGCTGGCTGAAAACCCATAACGCAATCTGACTCCCACCTGGTAGGAGCCGGATCGCCGGCGAAGAGGCACTTAAGCCCTGCACGGCCATCAAGACCGCTATCGCTGGCAAGCCAGCTCCTACAAGGTCCGCCTGACTAGAGGATTTTTATCATGGCTAAAATCGGATTTATCGGCACCGGCATCATGGGCCTGCCCATGGCGCAGAACCTGCAAAAAGCCGGGCACAGCCTGTTCCTGTCCGAGCATTACGGCACCGCACCGGCCGAACTGATCGCCGCCGGCGCCGTGGCCTTGGCCAACCCGAAGGAAGTGGCCCAGGAAGCCGAATTCGTCATCATCATGGTTCCCGACACCCCCCAGGTGGAAGACGTTTTGTTGCGTGCCGACGGCGTAGCTGCCGGGATCGGCAAGGGCAAGATTGTCATCGACATGAGTTCGATTTCCCCAACGGCGACCAAGGCGTTTGCCGCTCAGATCAACGAAAAAGGCGCGCAATACCTGGACGCTCCGGTATCCGGCGGTGAGGTCGGGGCCAAGGCCGCGACCTTGAGCATCATGGTCGGCGGCGACAGTCAAGCCTTCGAACGCGCCCTGCCGTTGTTCCAGAGCATGGGCAAGAACATCACCTTGGTCGGTGGCAACGGTGACGGCCAGACCGCCAAGGTGGCCAACCAGATCATCGTCGCCCTGAACATCCAGGCCGTGGCCGAAGCACTGCTGTTCGCCGCCAAGAACGGTGCCGATCCGGCCAAGGTGCGTGAAGCCCTGATGGGCGGGTTCGCCTCGTCGAAGATCCTCGAAGTCCACGGCGACCGCATGATCAAGGGCACCTTCGATCCGGGCTTCCGCATCAGCCTGCACCAGAAGGACCTCAACCTGGCCCTGGCCGGCGCACGGGAACTGGGGGTCAACCTGCCCAACACCGCCAACACCCAGCAAGTGTTCAGCACCTGCGCGGCCATCGGTGGCAGCAATTGGGACCACTCGGCACTGATCAAGGGCCTGGAGCATATGGCGAACTTTTCGATTCGCGATAAATAACCCCGCCACGCCCTCCCCTCTGTAGGAGCCCGGTTTGCCGGCGATGAGGCCAGTTGCATTTGCACAAGGCTTGAGGCCGCCACCGCCGGCAAGCCGGCTCCTGCACTTCCAATAATAAGAATGCCCCGGGAGCCCGCTTATGTCGGTCGATCCACAACAATTCCTGCGCGAGCTTTTCGATACAGCCATCGACGCCGCCCACCCGCAACACGTCCTTGAAGCCCATCTACCCACTGATCGCAGCGGTCGGGTGATCGTGATTGGCGCAGGCAAGGCTGCTGCCGCCATGGCCCAAGTGGTGGAGCGCTGCTGGCAGGGTGAAGTCTCAGGGCTGGTGGTCACCCGCTACGGCCACGGCGCCCCCTGCGAAAAAATCGAAGTGGTGGAAGCTGCCCACCCGGTTCCCGACGCCGCCGGCTTGGCGGTCGCCACCCGAGTGTTGCAGATGGTCAGCGGCCTCAATGAAAGCGATCGGGTGATCTTTCTCCTGTCCGGTGGCGGCTCGGCCTTGCTGGCCCTACCCGCCGCCGGCATCACCCTGGCGGACAAGCAGGCAATCAACAAGGCCCTGCTCAAATCCGGCGCCACCATCGGCGAGATGAATTGCGTGCGCAAGCACCTCTCGGCGATCAAGGGTGGCCGCCTGGCCAAGGCCTGCTGGCCCGCCACGGTGTACACCTACGCCATCTCCGATGTGCCGGGCGACCTGGCCACCGTCATCGCCTCCGGCCCCACCGTGGCCGATCCCAGCACTTCGACAGAAGCCCTGGCGATCCTCAAACGCTATGCCATCGAGGTGCCAGCAGCCGTGCGCAACTGGCTACAGAGCCCCGAGTCGGAAACCGTCAAGCCCGGCGACCCGAGCCTGGCCCGCAGCCACTTCCAGTTGATCGCCAGGCCCCAGCAGTCCCTGGAGGCCGCCGCCGTCAAAGCCCGCCAGGCCGGCTTCAGCCCGCTGATCCTCGGCGACCTGGAGGGGGAATCCCGGCAAGTGGCCAAGGTGCACGCCGGTATCGCCCGCCAGGTTCTACTGCACGGCCAACCCCTGGCCGCCCCCTGCGTGATCCTCTCCGGCGGCGAAACCACCGTCACCGTGCGCGGCAACGGCCGGGGCGGGCGCAATGCCGAGTTTCTCCTGAGCCTGACCGAAAGCCTCAAAGGCCTGCCCGGGGTCTACGCCCTGGCCGGCGACACCGATGGCATCGACGGTTCCGAGGACAACGCCGGCGCCCTCATGACCCCCACCAGCTACGCCCGCGCCGCCGCCCTGGGCCTGAGCGCCAGTGACGAACTGGACAATAACAACGGCTACGGCTACTTCGCCGCGCTCGACAACCTGATCGTCACCGAGCCAACCCGCACCAACGTCAACGACTTCCGCGCCATCCTGATTCTTGAGAGCCCTGCACATGACGCCTGATAAAAAGGTCAAAATCCTCGCCACCCTCGGCCCGGCCATCCAAGGCATCGACGATATCCGCGACCTGGTGAAGGCCGGGGTCAACATCTTCCGCCTCAACTTCAGCCACGGCAGCCACAGCGACCACGCCCTGCGCTACCAATGGATCCGTGAAGTCGAGCAGCAACTGAACTACCCCCTGGGCATCCTCATGGACCTGCAAGGTCCGAAACTGCGGGTCGGCACCTTTGCCGCCGGCAAGGTCCAACTGGCGCGTGGCCAGGCCCTGCGCCTGGACCTGGATAACACCCCCGGTGACCAGACTCGGGTCAGCCTGCCGCACCCGGAAATCATCGCGGCTCTGGAGCCCGGCATGGACTTGCTGCTGGACGACGGCAAACTGCGCCTGCGGGTGGTTGCCAAGCACGCCGACGCCATCGACACCACCGTGCTCAACGGCGGCGAGCTGTCGGACCGCAAAGGCGTCAACGTCCCTGAAGCCCTGCTCAACCTCAGCCCGCTGACCACCAAAGACCGTCGCGACCTGAGCTTCGGCCTGGAACTGGGGGTGGACTGGGTGGCGCTGTCATTCGTGCAGCGCCCGGAAGACATTCACGAAGCCCGTGCCCTGATCGGCGACAAGGCCTTCCTGATGGCCAAGATCGAGAAGCCAAGCGCCGTCACCCAGTTGCGGGAAATCGCCGCCCTGAGCGACGCCATCATGGTGGCGCGGGGTGACCTAGGGGTGGAAGTGCCGGCCGAGAGCGTGCCGCAGATTCAGAAAAACATCATCAGCACCTGCCGCCAACTGGGCAAACCGGTGGTGGTCGCCACCCAGATGCTGGAGTCCATGCGTTTTTCCCCGGCACCGACCCGTGCCGAGGTCACCGATGTGGCCAACGCCGTGGCAGAGGGCGCCGACGCGGTGATGCTGTCGGCGGAAACCGCCTCCGGCGAATACCCGCTGGAGGCCGTGCAGATGATGAGCAAAATCATTCGCCAGGTGGAGGGCGGCCCGGACTACCAGAATCAATTGGACGTCAGCCGGCCCCAGGCCGAGGCCACCGTGTCCGACGCCATCAGCTGTGCGATCCGTCGCATCAGCAGCATCCTGCCGGTGGCGGTGCTGGTGAACTACAGCGAATCTGGCGCCTCCAGCCTGCGCGCAGCACGGGAACGACCACGGGTGCCGATTCTCAACCTGACGCCCAACCTGTCCACCGCTCGCCGCCTGACCGTGGCCTGGGGTGTGCACTCGGTGGTCAACGACCGGCTGCGACAGGTGGATGAAGTGTGCTCCACGGCCTTGGAAATCGCCCAGGCCCAAGGCCTGGCCAAACGCGGCGATACCTTGCTGATCACCACGGGCGTGCCCTTTGGCCAGCCGGGCTCGACCAATTCGCTGCGGATCGAAACCCTGATCTGAACCCCATGCCACCACCCGCCACGGCATCAGGTCGCGGCGGGTGGTGATCGATCGAAGCCTTACATGCCCGCCAAGACGTTCAACCACCATTGCCCCGACTGGGCCGAAGCCTTGCTCAACGGTTTCAGCCAAGTGTTTTTGCAACGCCACCCCTTTTTCGGCCTGCTGTGTTTGCTGGCCATCCTGACGGCGGCTCCCACGCTGCTGGGCGCAGCCCTGCTCGGCGCGTTGGGCGGCCTGCTCACCGCTCAGTGCCGGGGCTATGCCAAGGCCCATCGGCAAGCCGGGCTGTTCAGTTACAACGGCATCCTGCTGGGCTTGCTGCTGAGCCAACAACTGCCCTGGTCGCCCTTGTTGCCGCCGCTGATCATCGCCAGCTCGGGCCTCAGCGCAATCCTCACCCAGCAATGGCTCAAGCGGGCCCGCCCATCAAGCCAACTGCCGGCCTACACCGCGCCCTTTGTCGGGCTTGCCTGGTTACTGCTGACCCTGAGCGAGCCAGCCTTGCCCTACTCAGCGGTACCCGTCAGCGCCGCCGCGGGCGACTGGCTAGGGGCGGTCTTCATGGGCATTGGCCAGGTGATGTTTCTCGACCAGCCCCTGGCCGGCGCCTTGATTGCCAGCGGCTTATGGGTGGCCAACCGCCGTGCCGCAACCTGGGCCCTGGCGGGCTCCGTGGCCGGCCTTGCATTCACCTGGCTGCACCACGAAAACGCCAGCGCCTTACAGGGCCTGGGCGGGTACAACAGCGCCCTGGCAGCCTTGGCCCTGAGCCAAGTAACCCGCCGCCCCTGGCTGCCACTGCTGGGCATTGCCCTGGCATTGCTGGTCACCCCGGGCTTCAGCAGCCTGGGCCTGCCCACCCTGACCGCACCTTTTATCCTCGCCTGCTGGCTGGCACGTGCCGGGGCCCGCGTGCTGCAACAAGCAGCCCGTGACAGTGCGCCTTGCGCAACCCGGGGCAATCCCCCTAGGCTTCGCTGATCTTCGACTCAGGCAGGCCCAATGGACAGCAGCGACACCTGGCGGCAACGCCTCTATGTGATGATTTTCCAGACCGACACCGTGGCCGGACGACGCTTCGACAGCAGCCTGTTGCTGATCATTCTCGCCAGCCTGGTGATCGTGATCCTCGACAGCATCGACGAGGTGCATCGCAATTACGCCGGGGTGCTGGCGGCGATCGAATGGGGCTTCACCCTGATCTTCCTCATCGAGTACGGCCTGCGCCTGTACTGCTCGCCCAAGCCCCTGCGCTACGCCTTCAGCTTCTATGGGCTGGTGGACTTGCTGGCGATCGTCCCCGGGATCCTCGCCCTCTACTACAGCGACGCCCAGTACCTGTTGATCATCCGGGTGATCCGCATGCTGCGCATCTTCCGTGTGCTCAAGCTCGGCCCCTACCTGAAACAGGCCCACTACCTGCTGGACGCCCTGCGCGGCAGCAAGCAGAAGATCCTGGTGTTCCTGCTCAGCGTCTGCACCCTGGTCACGGTGTTCGGCACCCTGATGTACGTGGTCGAGGGCCCGGAACACGGCTTCACCAGTATTCCGAAGGGCATCTACTGGGCCATCGTCACCCTGACCACCGTCGGTTACGGCGACATCGTGCCCAAGACCATCCTCGGGCAGATCATCTCCTCCATGGTGATGATCACCGGTTACTCGATCATCGCCGTGCCCACTGGGATTTTCACCGCCGAACTGGCCAATGCCATGCGCGGTGGCCAGCTCAAGCACGACTGCCCGGTGTGCCAGAAAGACAACCACGAACAACAGGCGGCGTTCTGCTCTCGATGCGGCAATGCGCTGTTCAAGAAAACGGCATAAGCAAAGTGCTTTTTAATCTTTAAAGACCTATAGCGCCCCGGCTATAGTCGGCGGCAAATTGCCTTCACTCTCGAATAAAAGGAATGTGCAGTGAAAAAACTCGTTAGCGCCTCACTCCTCGCCGCCGGCCTGGCCCTGGGCAGCGTCGCCCAAGCGGCCCCGACCCTGTTGAACGTTTCCTACGACGTGATGCGCGATTTCTACAAGGACTACAACGCGGCCTTCCAGAAACACTGGCAAGCCGAGCACAAAGAGAACATCACCCTGCAGATGTCCTTCGGCGGCTCCAGCAAACAGGCGCGCTCAGTGATCGATGGCCTGCCGGCCGACATCATCACCATGAACATGGCGACCGACATCAACGCCTTGGTGGACAACGGCCAACTGGTGCCCGACAACTGGGTCACCCGCCTGCCGAACAACAGCGCGCCGTTCACCTCCGCCACGGTGTTTATCGTGCGCAAAGGCAACCCCAAGGCCCTGAAAGACTGGCCGGACCTGCTCAAGGATGGCGTGCAAGTGATTGTGCCCAACCCGAAAACCTCGGGTAACGGCCGTTACACCTACCTCTCGGCCTGGGGTTATGTGCTGAAGAACGGCGGCGATGAGAACAAGGCCAAGGCCTTTGTCGGCAAGCTGTTCAAGCAGGCGCCCGTGCTGGATACCGGCGGCCGCGCCGCCACCACTACCTTCATGACCAACCAGATCGGCGACGTACTGGTGACCTTCGAAAACGAAGCGGAAATGATTGCCCGGGAGTTTGGTCGCGATCAGTTCGAAGTGATCTACCCAAGCGTCTCCGCCGAAGCCGAGCCGCCCGTTTCAGTGGTCGACAAAGTGGTGGACAAGAAAGGCACCCGCGCCGCTGCCGAGGAATACCTGAAGTACCTGTGGTCGCCTGAAGGCCAGGAAATTGCCGCCAACAACTACCTGCGCCCACGGGACCCGAAAGTCCTGGCCAAGTACACCGACCGCTTCCCGAAAGTCGACTTCCTCTCGGTGGAGAAAACCTTCGGCGACTGGCGCAGCGTGCAAAAGACCCACTTCAATGATGGCGGGGTCTTCGACCAGATCTACGGCGACGCCAAGTAAGCGCAGTGACAAAAAAAAGCGACCTTGATGGTCGCTTTTTTTATGCCTGCCGCTTGAGACGCAAGGGCTAGAGGCCCACCACCGGGCTCAACAGCGCCGCCTCCTGGGCCGGTTGCCGCTCCGGCAACATGGCTTCAGCCTCGACCTCGATCAGCCACTCGGGTAACGACAAGCCACTGACGATGATCCAGGATGAGGCCGGAGGGTCGTTGGGAAAACGCTGGAGCAGCACTTGGCTGATCCACTCCTGCTGGTCGCGGGCCGCTTCGGCAATGTAGATCCTCAGCATCACCACATGACTCAGTTCACCGCCCGCCTGGGCCAGCACCCGCTCGATATTGTCAAACGCCTGTTCGGTCTGCTCCCGCAGCCCGGGGCCGACAGTGGATTCGTGTTCGTCGACACCGACCTGACCGGACAGCAGCAAGCGCCGACCGCCACGCACCTCGACAGCCTGGCTGAAACCATATTGCAGCGAGTTGAAAACACTTGGCGGATTGAACGTGGATTTTTGCATGGAGCCTCCTGGCCTATAGGGCGACAGAAAACCCTAAACCAAGCCCGCCCGGAGTTCCATCGAAAGGCCATCACCGCAACACTTGGTAATGCAACGACACATCCCTACACCGTAAAAGACGTGCACAGCCCAGCCGTCACATCGGCGGCGTCACCCCGTCCTTGCCGGCCGAGATCGATTGCGCGGTCAAGGTACCGTCGGCACTTTGGGTCACGAACATGACCACCTTGACCCCGGCCTTCAACAGGCTACGGTCACCTGGGGTCAGATTGACGATGGGTACATCGTCCGGCACCAGGATTTTCTGCTGGCCGCCCTTGTAGTTCACAGTCAGGGTGCGGCCGTTGCTCACCACCAAGTCACCAACGCTGCCATTGGTCATGCTGCTGCCTTTGACCAGGTCGAACGGGCGATGCCCTTCACCGGTGCCGGCCATTTGCGGCGGGAACACATGGACTTCCAGGGCCTTGAGGGTGCCGTCGGCCATGGGCACAGCGGCCGAACCGATGTAGCTGCCGGGCTTGATGTCCTCGATATTGGCCAAGGTCACGGCACGCACCTGGGTCTGGGGCGTCAATTGGATGGTGGCGCTCTCACCGCTGCTGGCCTGCACCCGCAACGTGTCACCGTTGACCGCAGTGATTTCCCCACGCACGCCCATGCGCATGCCCGGGGCGTCCTGGGCCTGGGCCGTGCCCAAGGCCGCCAAGGTGATGAAAGACAGGGCTTGAACGCCCCTGAGCAGACAACGAACAGACCGATTCATGGGGCAGGTTTCCTCTGAGGACAGCGTGCAAAGGCAGGCACGCCGAAGGCCGTGAAAAACGTAAGCACGCTATCGAAGCAGATGTAAGTAAATGTATCATCAGAGCCTGACGTCGGTCGCCCCTTCAACCCGCCGCTTGACCCGCGCCGAGCATTTATTCCCAGCGGGAATAAATACTATTGCCCTGCCCTCTCTACCGCGCCATGGGCTCGCCTCTTAACCTCGCCCACATCCTTTTCGCCGCCAAGAGAACCGCGATGACTTCCACCACCCAAGCGCTGCACGCTGCCAGCACGACAATGACCCGAGGCATGGTGTTGCTGTTTGCCTTTTGCTGCGGCGCCATTGTTGCCAACATCTACTACGCCCAGCCGATCATCGAGTTGATTGCGCCGGATGTCGGCCTGTCCAGCACCCTGGCCAGCCTGATCGTGTCCCTGACCCAGATCGGTTACGCCCTGGGCCTGTTTTTCCTGGTGCCCCTGGGCGACCTCCTGGAAAACCGTCGCCTGATGATCACCACCACCCTGGTGGCCATCGCCAGCCTGCTGTGGGCCGCGTTCACCACCACACCCAATGCCTTTCTCCTGGTTTCGCTGCTGATCGGGTTCAGTTCGGTGTCGGTGCAGATCCTCATTCCCCTGGCCGCCCACCTGGCGCCAGCCGAATCTCGCGGCCGCGTGGTGGGCGGGATCATGGGCGGGCTGCTGCTGGGGATCCTCCTGGCGCGGCCGGTGTCCAGCGTGGTGGCCGACCACTTCGGCTGGCGCACGATGTTTATTGCCGCCGCTGTGTTGATGGCCGCCATCAGCCTGGTGCTGGCCCTGACCATGCCCAAGCGCCAACCGGATCACAGCGCCAGCTACGGCCAGTTGCTGCGCTCCCTGGGCACCTTGCTGCGCCAACAGCCAGTACTGCGCCAGCGGGCGTTCTATCAGGGCTGCATGTTCGCTGCCTTCAGCCTGTTCTGGACCGCCGCGCCTCTGGAGTTGGCGCGCAATCACGGCCTGTCCCAGACCCAGATCGCCATCTTCGCCCTGGTGGGTGCCATCGGCGCCATTGCCGCGCCCATCAGCGGCCGTCTGGCGGATGCCGGCCACACCCGCATTGCCTCGTTGCTGGCCATGTTGTTCGCTGCCTTGAGCTTTCTTCCGGGCCTGGTGCATCCGGCCTACAGCGTGATCGGCCTGGCAGTGAGCGGCGTGGTCCTGGACTTCTGTGTGCAGATGAACATGGTGCTCGGCCAACGTGCGGTCTACGCCCTGGACGCCCAGAGTCGCAGCCGCCTCAACGCGCTGTACATGACCAGCATCTTTATCGGCGGCGCCTTCGGCTCGTCCATCGCCAGCGCGGTCTACGAACGTGGCGGCTGGCTGGGAATCATGCTGGTGGGCAGCCTGTTTCCACTGCTGGCCTTGTTGCGCTTCCTGGCGGTACGCGAGCGCAACGCCCACGCCTGACCCACAAGGTTGTAGCTGGATTGCCAGTTGCCGGCCACACACGGCGGGGGTACAACAAGTGCCCTCGCCCACTGCCCCTTCAAGGACTTCCCATGGACCGCCTCGCCGCGATGGAGACCTTCGTCATGGTGCTGGAAACCGGCTCGTTTTCCGCCGCTGCCCGGCGCTTGAACATCGGTCAGCCTGCCGTTTCGAAAAGCATCGCACAGTTGGAAGCCCACTTGGCCGTGCGGCTGTTGCTGCGTTCCACCCGCGGCCTGACCCCAACCGAAGCCGGCCTGGCGTTTTTTGAACGGGCCAAACGCACCCTGGAAGAAGCCGATGAAGCGGAGAGCGCCGCCCGGGGCTCGGCCGCCGGGTTGCGCGGCACCCTGCGCATCGGCGCCGCGGTGACCTTTGCCCGGCTGCACATCGTTCCGCACCTGGGGCCCTTTCTGGACCGGCATCCGGAACTGGACATCGACATCGTGCTGGACGACAGCAACATCAACCTGGTGGAAGCGGGGATCGATGTGGCCCTGCGCATGGGCACCCTTGAGGATTCAGCGCTGACCGCGCGCCAGATCAGCCAGTGTCGTCGACTACTGCTGGCCACCCCGGACTACTTTGTCCGGCACGGCGAGCCCGAAGCGCCCAGCCAGTTGCCACAGCACCCGGCCATCGTCTACAGCCTGGGCGGTGGCGCACACTGGTCCTTCACCCGCGGTGAAGAACAGCAGTCGGTGGGGCTCGCCGGCAGAGTGCGGGTCAATGCTGCAGAAGCCATGCGTGCGGCGGTGCTGGCCCATCAGGGGCTGGCCGTGGCCTCAGAGTGGATGTTCGCCCCGGAGCTGGCCAATGGCACCGTTCGGGCAGTGCTCACGGACTGGCAACTGCCGCCGCAAAAACTCTGGGCGGTGTTCCCCACCGGAAGGCAGGCCAGCGCCAAGGCGCGGGCCTTTGTCGACTACGTCGAAGGACTGCTGGGGCGCTGAGCGCCTTGCCGGCGCGCGCCTGACGAGCGGGCAGACTCACCAACAAAGCAACCTGACTAGATGTGCTCGCGAATCAGCACTTCGGTCTTCGATTCCTCGCCCCACTGGCGCAGCCGCTTGATCAAATCCGGGTCGTTCTCGCCCACTAGATAAAGCACCTCCATCGACTGGCCGGCTGCCCACTCAGCAAACCCGCAATGCTCGAAGTCTTCGAGGCGCGCCAGTTGGAACTCGCTTTCACAGAAGCCCGGCGCGACGAACTCATTGCTGCCCCGCCCGCTGTTCAACGCAATGAAATCACAGGTCATGTGCACCACGCCCCAGTCGGCCTTGCGCCAACTGCCCAGGGCGTGGGTGAAGCGCTTGCGCGCCACATCGGTAAACCCGAGGCTGTCCACCACGACGCGCTGGTTGACGATGAGCCAGAACTTACGCTGTTTCGGCGCCTTCAATTGGATCTCGCCGGTGACTTTGGATGCGCGCAAGGCCAGGGCGATCACCACCAGCAAGGGCGCGAAGTAGCTGAAAAATGTCTCGAACCGGGTGGGTTGGATCAGGGTCGCGAACTTGTCCACCTGCGTGCGCCGTGACTCACGCTCCTTCTCGGTGTCCTGCAACGCGGTGAGCCAGTCCTGCACCGGTTTGGCCGAGTACTCGCTAGCGATCCCTGGCAGATCTGCGAGCACCTTGAGAACCGCAAGCTCCGACAGCGGTCGGGCCAAGCCTGCATAACGCTCGCACAGGCGGCCGACCTGCTCGGCATCGGCGGGCTCGTAACGCGTCGCGGCCGACGCACACGACTCAGGGCTCAGCAAGTCGTTGATCTGCGCCTTGAGGCTTTTTTCAATGGACTGGTAGGCGCCCTGCGCCAGCGTGTGGTCCGACTCGAACCAGGACGTGCGCACGACCTGGGTCTGCCCGATCAACGCCAAAGAGGCGAACAGCAGCCAGACGTAATCGACCCGCTTCCACCACACTTCGTCCCGTGGGCGGCAGGCGATGAACAACCAGCAAAACAGGTAATAGATAAAGGCGAACAACGCCACCAGGCACAAGGGCTCCAGCGACAGGTAGATCAGGCCGGGGGCCTCGATACCGCCCAGGTAGTACAAAACAACAAAAAACAGGCACACATACAGCGCAATCAGCATTCGCGCCAAATACGCCTTGTTGGGTTTTTTCTTCATCAGGTGCTCAGACAACGATGCTCAGGGACATCCCGCTGTATCGGCCAGCGGGCTAAGTGCTTGAACAATGAGCACTATCGTCACCAGACGGGGCGACAGCCGTCACTTATTTGAACTGTCGACCCAAGCCTGAGGGGACACCATGGACGTCGGTCTCTTCCCAAGGGCCGTCCGGGCTGATGGAGCGGCTCCAACCGTTGTTCCAGCGGTAATAGGTGCGCTGGCGATAGAAGGTATTGCTCTGGCCGTCCAGCACGTAGACGCCCAGGCGCCCGTCCCAATGGCTATTGCCGCCAGGCGGTGGGGCAAAGCTGGCGGACGTGCGTGGCACGGGCTTGGCTGGACGGTTGGGCGTCGCCGGCGTGCCGGGCGCGGTGGAGGGCTGGGGCCGGCTGCTGGGGACCGAAGGCGGAATGGGTTCGGAGGTGGTTTGCACCGGCCGCTGGACCGAACATGCACTCAACCCCAGGACCAGTGACAACAGGGTGATACGAGTGATGGCGGTCATGGCGGCTTCTCGGCTTATTGGTCAGGGCTGTCGATGGTCAATTGCTGTTGCGCGGTGGTGCTGCTGGCCAGGGGCTTGCTGCGCCCTACCCACTCACCGGCGGTCGGTTGGCCGGCGCGGGATACCCGAGCAACCAGTTGGACTTCAGGGAAGTTCGACAGTTTCAACTGCGGCATCATCGCGTCGGCATCACCCAATTCGACGGTGGCCGGCAGGTCGGCCACGGTCAGGCGCTTGGCCGCCAATGGCGCGGGCGGCCCCTGAGTGGCGCGGGCGAAGATAAACACGCTATCACCCGGTTGGACCTTGGCCTTGAGCTCCGCCGCCAGGTCGACCCGCACCTTGAGCAATGCCGCCTTGGCAGTGGCCACCGGTGCCTGGGCGACCTTGCCGCCGTTGGCCACCAGCTTCTCGCTGGCCCGCTCGATGCCGCCTTGCAGGGCTGCACGGGAATTATCGTCCGCCGGCAGCTGGGCCAGCAGGCGCGTCCAGTAATCAATGGCCTCCTGATAACGCTGCCCTTCGAAGGCGGCGATGCCCAGCAGGCCGAGACTGGTGACTTCCTTGGGATCCGCCTTCAGGGCTTCGTCGGTCAGGGCCTGGACCTTGTCCGACCATTGCTTGTTATCGGCAAAGTACTGGGCCTGGGCCCACTGCCCCAACAGCTCCGGCTGACGCCCGGCCAGGGCCACAGTGCGTTCGAAGATCTTCGCCGCGTCCGCTGGACGGTCCTGGGCCATGTAGGTCCGCCCGAGGAAGTACAAGCCCTCGGCGGAATCCGGTTGCGCGGCCACGGCGCGCTCCAGGCGGCGGGTCATCTCCTCCATGGACTGCGGCGCCTGGGCAAATTCCCGGGTCAGCTCGACTTTGTCGCTGGCACCAAAATGCAGGTACAAACCCAGGCCCAGCACCGGCACCAAAATCGCCGCCAGCAGCGGCAAGGGTTTGCCCAATCGGGACACCCGGGCCGGCGCCAAGCCTTCGGTATCGGCCAGCAACTCGCGCGCCGCTTCGGCACGGCCACTGTCCATCTGCTCGGCATTCAGCACGCCCTCGGCCTGCTGGCCCTGCAACTCGGCCACGCGTTCTTGATAAAGCGCCACGTTGAGCGCGGTACGATCCTCTTCACGCTGGGCACGGCGTACACGCAAGATGGGGATCAACAGAAAACTCAGGGCCACCAGGAGCAGCAGGCCTGCAGCAAGCCAGAAATCAATCATTCGCGGTCTTTTTCCAACAGTTGGTCGAGGCGCTGGCGCTCGTCGACAGAAAGCGTGTTCGGGCTGTCGCTGCGCTCAACGCGCCGACGCCGGACGATCACGGCAATGATCAGCACACCGCCCAGCAACAGGCCGGCGGGACCGAACCAGAGCAAGGCGGTTTTTCCGGTGAGGGCCGGCTTGTAGCGAACGAAGTCGCCATAGCGGTCCACCATGAAGTCGATGATCTGCTGGTTGTCCTTGCCCTCGCCAAGCATGCGGAAGATCTCTTTGCGCAGGTCAGCGGCGATCGGCGCATTGGAGTCGGCAATGTCCTGGTTCTGGCACTTGGGGCACCGCAGTTCCTTGGTCAACTCACGAAACCGTGCACGCTCGGCGTCCGTGGCGAACTCATAGGTGTCGATAGCCGCCTGGGCCAGGCCGACCAGGCCCAGGCTCAAGACGGCGGCAGCCAACCAACGCTTCATGGCTTGGCCTCATCCACCAGGGCCTGGTACTTGGCTGCGAGCTTTTCACGCCAGACCACCTCGTCAATCACTCCGACGTATTTGTCGCGGATGATGCCCTTGGCGTCGACGAAGAAGGTTTCCGGAGCGCCGTAGACCCCGAGGTTGAGACCCAGGGAGCCCTCCTCGTCGCGGATATCCAGCTGGTAAGGGTTATGGAACTCGGCCAGCCACTTCAAGGCGTCGGCGTTCACGTCCTTATAGTTGATGCCGTAGATGACCACGCCCTTTTCGGCCAGCTTGTTCAGCACCGGGTGCTCGACCCGGCAGGAAATGCACCAGGTGCCCCAAACGTTGACCAGCGCTGGTTTGCCCAGCAAGTCGGCACGGGTCAAGGTCTTGTCGCCCTGCACCGAAGGCAGGGAGAACTCCGGGAACGGCTTGTCGATCATTGCCGAGGGCAGCTCGGCTGGGTCCAGATACAGGCCCCGGTACAGAAACACCGCCATCAGCAGAAACAACGCCAGGGGCAGTACCATCATCCAACGTCTCATGCAGCGGCTCCTTCCATGCCCAGTGCTTCCCGCACGCGGCTTTTCACCTTGACCCGATAGCGCCGATCCAGGGCCGCCAGCAAGCCACCAAAACCGGTGAGCAGGCCACCGAACCAGATCCAGCGCACGAACGGCTTGACGTGTACCCGCACCGCCCAGGCGCCGTCCCCTAGGGACTCGCCCAGGGCCACATACAGGTCACGGGTGAAACCGGCGTCGATCCCGGCTTCGGTCATCATCGAATTCTGCACCGTGTACAAACGCTTCTCGGGGTGCAGCACCGCCACTTCCTGACCATTGCGCACCACCCGTACGGTGCCTTTGTCGGAGGTGAAGTTAGGCCCTTCAAAGTGCTTGGCACCCTCGAAGATGAAGTGGTAACCGGCCAGGTCCATGGACTCCCCCGGCTCCAGGCGCAAGTCGCGCTCGGCGCTGTTCTGGCTCGACAGCACCACGCCCAGGGCACAGACCGCGATCCCCAAATGCGCCAGCTGCATGCCCCAGTAGCTGCGGGTCAGGCTCGGCAGGCCCTTGATCAGGCCTTTGTGGCGGGTCTTGTCGAAGATGTCGCGCACCCCGGCCAACAGCACCCAGGCCGCCAGCATAAAGGTCGCCAGCACCGCCCAGTTGAAGTCGCCGTATGCGATGCCGGCCACCACTGCCAAGGCGGCGCTGCCCAGCAGGACCGGGGTCAGCATGCCCACCAGCCATTTCACCGGGGTATCTTTCCAGCGCACCAGCACGCCCACGGCCATCACCACCATCAACAACGCCATCAGCGGAATGAACAAGGCGTTGAAGTACGGCGGGCCCACCGACAGCTTGGCCCCGCTCAGAGCGTCCAGCACCAGCGGGTACAAGGTCCCGAGCAGGATCATCGAGGCCGCCACCACCAGCACCAGGTTGTTGCCCAGCAGCAGGGTTTCCCGCGACCACAGGTTGAAGCCCACGTGGCTCTTGACCACCGGTGCGCGCAAGGCGAACAGGGTCAGCGAGCCGCCGACCACAAACAACAGGAAGATCAGGATGAACACGCCGCGCTCGGGGTCCGAGGCAAAAGCGTGCACCGACGTCAGCACCCCGGAGCGCACCAGGAAGGTCCCCAGCAAGCTCAAGGAAAAGGCCGCAATGGCCAGCAGCACGGTCCAACTCTTGAATACACCACGTTTTTCCGTGACCGCCAGGGAGTGAATCAGCGCCGTGCCCACCAGCCAGGGCATAAAGGAAGCGTTTTCCACCGGATCCCAGAACCACCAGCCGCCCCAGCCCAGTTCGTAGTAGGCCCACCAGGAACCTAGGGTGATGCCGATGCCGAGGAAGGCCCAGGCAACGATGGTCCAGGGCCGCGACCAGCGAGCCCAGGCAGCGTCGAGGCGACCGCCGAGCAAGGCGGCGATGGCAAAGGCGAAGGCCACCGAAAAACCGACGTAGCCCATGTAGAGCATCGGCGGGTGAACGATCAGGCCGATGTCCTGCAGCAGCGGGTTGAGGTCGCGGCCGTCTGTCGGGATCTGCGGCAGAATCCGTTCAAAGGGGTTGGAAGTCAGGATCAGGAACAGCAGGAAGCCGGTGCTGATCATGCCCATCACGGCCAGCACCCGGGCCAGCATCACTTGCGGCAGTTGCCGGGAGAACACCGACACCGCGAAGGTCCAGCCACCGAGGATCAAGGCCCAGAGCAGCAGCGAACCTTCGTGGGCACCCCACACTGCACTGAACTTGTAGTACCAGGGCAAGGCGCTGTTGGAGTTGCTGGCCACATAGGCCACCGAGAAATCGTCGACCATAAAGGCGTAGGTCAGGCAGCCGAAGGCGAACGCCAGAAAGGCGAACTGCCCCCAGGCGGCCGGCTGGGCCAGGCTCATCCACAGACGGTCGCCACGCCAGGCGCCCAGCAGCGGCAACACCGCCTGGACCAGGGCAAAGCACAGCGCCAGGATCATCGCCAGATGCCCCAGCTCGGGAATAAAGATGCCGGACGTCATGGGTTAACCCTCTTTGGCTGGTGTCGGCGCCGACTGGCCGCTGTCTTTCAGGGCCTTGGTCACTTCCGGCGGCATGTACTTCTCGTCGTGTTTGGCCAGTACCTCGTCGGCCACCACCACGCCGTCGGCGTTGAGCTTGCCGAGGGCGACGATACCCTGCCCTTCGCGGAACAGGTCCGGAAGGATGCCGCGGTAGGTGATGGTCACGGACTTGTTGAAGTCGGTGACCACGAACTTGACGTCCAGGGAGTCGGCGGAGCGCTGCAGGGAGCCGGCTTCCACCATGCCGCCGGCGCGGATACGCGTGTCCAGCGGTGCTTCACCGTTGGCGATCTGAGTCGGGGTGTAGAACAGGTTGATGTTTTCCTTCAGTGCGCTGAGGGCCAGGCCCACTGCGAGCCCGACGCCCAGCAGGATCGCCAGGATGATCAAAAGACGCTTTTTACGCAGCGGATTCACTTACCGTTCTCCCGGCGCAAACGACGCGCCTCTTGTTGCAGATAGCGCTTGCGGGCCAGGATCGGCAGCGCCACGTTCAGAGCCAGGACCGCCAGGCACAGGCCGTAGGCCGTCCAGACATACAGGCCGTGATGGCCCATGGCGAGAAACTCGCCGAAGGATGCAAAACTCATCGTGCGGCCTCCAGGCTGCTCTCGACCTCGGCCTTGACCCAACTGGCCCTGGCTTCGCGCTTGAGGACCTCAAGGCGCATGCGCAACAACAAGACGGCGCCGAAGAAGCAGTAGAAGCCGAGCACCGTCAGCAGCAGCGGCAACCACATTTCCACCGGCATGGCGGGTTTTTCCGTCAGGGTGAAGGTCGCGCCCTGGTGCAGGGTGTTCCACCACTCCACCGAGTACTTGATGATCGGGATGTTAATCACCCCGACAATGGCCAGCACCGCACAGGCCTTGGCGGCACTGTCACGATTGCGGATGGCGTAGCCCAGCGCAATAAGACCGAAGTACAGAAACAGCAGGATCAGCATAGACGTCAGTCGGGCATCCCAGACCCACCACGAACCCCAGGTCGGCTTGCCCCAGATGGCACCGGTGACCAGGGCCACGGCGGTCATCCAGGCGCCGATCGGTGCTGCGCACTGCAGGGCGACGTCGGCCAGTTTCATTTTCCACACCAAGCCCACCACCCCGCACACGGCCAGCATCACGTAGCAGGACTGGGCCAGCATGGCCGCCGGCACATGGATGTAGATGATGCGGAAGCTATTGCCCTGCTGGTAATCCGGCGGGGCAAAGGCCAGGCCCCATACCACCCCCACACCGATCAACAACAGAGCGGCAATGCTCAGCCAGGGCAGCAGCTTGCCGCTGATGGCGTAAAACCATTTGGGCGAGCCGAGCTTATGAAACCAGGTCCAGTTCATTTGCTGTTTCCATCACGGTTGCTTCTCGTTGTTACGAAAAGCCAGGGTCTTTTTCTGGGTCAGAGAAAGTGATCAAAAAATAATCAGACCTCATTATTATTCGCCGACGCTGATCTTCAGGCCAGCAGCTATTGCAAAGGGTGTCAGGGTCACTGCCAGGGCGGTCAGGCTCCCAAGCCACAGCAGATAACCGGTCGCCGGCATGCCCTGCAACGCCGCCTGCAAGGCGCCACTGCCGAGAATCAGTACCGGGATGTACAGCGGCAAAATCAGCAGCGCCAACAACAGGCCGCCGCGCTTGAGGCCCACCGTCAACGCCGCGCCTACTGCGCCCAGCAGGCTCAGCACCGGCGTGCCCAGCAACAGGGACAACAACAGCGCCGGCAGGCAGGCGCTGGGCAAGCCGAGCATCAACGCCAGCAAGGGGGCTAGCAATACCAGTGCCAGCCCGGAAAAAGCCCAGTGTGCCAGCACCTTGGCCAAGACCAGAAGAGGCAGGGGGTGCGACGAAAGGACCCACTGTTCAAGGGATCCGTCTTCAAAATCACTGCGAAAAAGCCCGTCCAGCGAGAGTAGTACGGATAACAAAGCCGCCACCCAAACCAGCCCAGGAGACAAGGTTTGCAACAATTGTGTCTCAGGTCCCACCGCCAGTGGGAACAGTGAGACAACAATGGCAAAGAACACCAACGGGTTGGCCAACTCTGCCGGACGACGGAACAACAGCCGCGCTTCACGGGCGACCAACAAGGCAAAGACAGTCATACGGCCCAACGCCCCAGGTCGATGTCGCGATAACCGCTCGGCATGCGCGTCAGGCTGTGGTGGGTGGTCAGCAGCACCATGCCGCCGCGCTCACAGTGCTCGGCCAGGTGCGCTTCCAATTGGGCGACGCCCTGCTTGTCGAGGGCGGTGAAGGGTTCGTCGAGGATCCACAGCGGCGGGCCGTCCAGGTACAAACGGGCCAGGGCTACGCGGCGTTGCTGGCCGGCGGACAGGGTATGGCAAGGGACATCTTCAAAGCCGCGCAAGCCCACCGCGGCCAAGGCCTGCCAGATGGCGTCGCGGCTGGCGGGCTGGTGCAGGGCGCAAAGCCAGCTGAGGTTCTCTTCAGCCGTGAGCAAATCCTTGATCCCGGCGGCATGGCCGATCCACAACAAATTGCGCGCCAGTTCACTGCGCTGGGTGTGCAAGGGTTGGCCATTGAGCAAGACTTCGCCGCTGGTCGGTTGCATCAACCCGGCCAGCAGTCGCAACAGGCTGGTTTTGCCGCTGCCGTTGGGCCCGCTGATCTGCAACATGTCGCCTGGCGCCAGACGCAAATCGAGGTGTTCGAAGAGCATCCGCCAGTCTCGCTCACAGGCAAGCGCTACGGCTTCTAGAAGAGGACTGGTCAAGTGATGGCGGGCCTTTACAGTTCAAGTCGGCAGTGGAGCGGCCGTTAAAGGGATGCAGAATAAATGCATTCGCGGCCTGTTCTAGAGAGCTGCGTCAAACATTTGCAATGTTTTCACCACTGCCCGGAAGACGGGCGGCATTATACATGCGATGCCCTACTCTAAAGAGGGCTTATTTCCTCAGGTTGTGTCCAGATGTCAGGTGAAATCAACATCCCTCTATTGCCCCAGCTGACGCCCGCCAGCGCCCGCCTGTCGAGCCTCGCTGGAGAGTTGCTGAAGCTGGCCCAGCCCCTGGAAGGCCTGATCGCCGCCGGCCAGACCGCCAAGGCGGAAGTGCTGTCACTGAAGCAATCGGACCAGGCCTTTCAGCTCTTGCTCAAGGTCACCCTCGACAACGGCAAGCAGACCACCTTGCAGGCCACCAGCAGCCAGCCTCTGCCCCAAGGCACCAGCCTGGCGGTGAGCCAGCCCTCGGCCGGCAACCTGGCAATCACCGTACAACAGGCCCTGGCCTCCAGCGTTGCCACCCTGACCCGCCTCGACACGGCACAACTGCCTGCCGGGACCTTGCTGCAAGGCAAGGTCCTGACCAGCCAGGTGCTGCCCCAGGGCCCCGGCCAACCGGTGATCTACCGCTCTCTGGTGAGCCTGCTCAACACCGCACAGAGCGGCAGCACCCTGAGCCTCGAAAGCCCCACGCCGCTGCGCATCGGCAGCCTGCTGAGTGCCTTGGTCGAAGACTCCCAGACCTTGCGTTTCGTACCCTTGAGTGGTCGCCAGGATCAATTGGCCGTGGCCCAGCAACTGGCCACCCAGCAGAATCGCCAAGCCTCTCTGAGCGGGCTGATCAGTGCCTTGCAGAACCTGCCAAGGACGGACGCTACGTCCACCGACCTTCGGGCGGCGGTGGATAAACTCTTGGCTGGGCTGCCGGACCTGCAGCAATTGAGCAATCCCAAAGGCCTGGCCCTGGCCCTGGCCAACAGCGGTGCCTTTCTTGAGTCGCGCTTGCTGGGCGGTGATAACCCGGCCCTGACGCCGGACCTCAAAGGCAACCTGCTGCGACTGATCGCCCAACTGGCGCCGGGGTTGCCGGCCAATAGCAACTTCAATGCGCTGATCGCCGCCAATACCCTGGCCCAGGCCTTGCCGAGTTTTGTCCGCAGCGCCTTGGGCACCTTGGGCCAGGTCAGCGCCAAACCGACGCCCGGCGGCTTCCCCCTGCCCTCTCGGCTGCTCCAGAGTCAGGACGGCGAAGGCGACCTGGAGCACCTGCTGCGCCTGGCCGCAGCGGCCGTGTCGCGCCTGCAAAGCCATCAATTGGCGAGCCTGGAACAAAGTGGCCTGACCGACGATGGCCGCCTGCAAACCACCTGGCAGTTGGAAATCCCCATGCGCAACCTGCAAGACATCGTGCCCTTACAGGTCAAGTTGCAGCGCGAGGAGCCGGCGGAACCAGAGCCCCAAGACAAGCGCGAAGAGAAGGAAGCCAAGCAGCCCCTGTGGCGGGTGGAACTGGCCTTTGACCTGGATCCCCTGGGCCCGCTGCAAGTACAGGCGCAACTGATTCAGGGCCGCCTGTCCAGCCAGCTCTGGGCCGAACAGCCCTACACCGCGAGCCTGATCGAAAGCCACCTGGGCCGCCTGCGCGAGCGCCTGCTGGCGGCCGGCCTGAACGTGGGCGACCTGGACTGCCACCTCGGCAGCCCACCCCAGGGCCCGCAAACCCGACTGGAACAACGCTGGGTCGACGAAACCGCATGAGCACTCACACACCCCGCCAGGCCATCGCCCTCAAGTACGACGGCCAGCAAGCCCCAACCCTGACCGCCAAAGGCGACGACGAGCTGGCGGAAGCCATCCTGAAAATCGCCCGCGACTATGAAGTGCCGATCTATGAAAACGCCGAGTTGGTGCGGTTGTTGGCGCGCCTGGAACTAGGGGACAGCATTCCGCCGGAGCTGTACCTGACCATCGCCGAGATCATTGCGTTCGCCTGGAACCTCAAGGGCAAGTTTCCAGTGGGGCATGACCCACGAGTGGCGCAGCAAGAGAAGGACGTCACCGAACGCGGGGACGATTATTAGGGAAGAGCAGCGGCAAGTTGTAAGCGGCAAGCTTGAAGCTTGAAGCTTGAAGCTAAAAACTTGCCGCTCGCCACTAGCCTTTATGCAACTTACTCATGAGCTCCGCCTCGGCCTGGGTCAGGCCGCAGGACTGGGTCAGCTCATCGATGCTGGCGCCCATGCCCACCAGACGTGCGGCCTGGGCAAAGGACAGGCTGGAGGGATCACGCTGCTCAAGCTGCGCCAGTTTGTCCGGCAACGGCCCGACCACCGCGCGCAGCTCATGCAAGTCCTCGCCCATGCGCACCGTACCGTTCTGGTAGTCGTCGACACGCTTGGCCAGGTCCTTGATGCGCTGGTCACGCACCGCATCCCCCTGGGCTTGCTGCTCGGCAATCTGCCGCTGGTTGCGGGCATAAGACAAAAAGAACGCGACAGAGGCGATCCACAGGATCGCCAGGACGATGACAGCCACCTCAAGCATCAATCAGATACTCTCCAGTTCCGACCACTCTTCTTCGCTCATCATCTTGTCCAGCTCGACCAGAATCAGCAGCTCGCCGTTCTTGTTGCAGACGCCTTGAATGAACTTGGCCGACTCTTCGTTACCCACGTTCGGTGCGGTTTCCACTTCCGACTGACGCAGGTAAACCACTTCCGCCACGCTGTCGACCATGATCCCGACCACTTGCTTGTCGGCTTCGATGATGACGATACGGGTGTTGTCGTTGACCTCGGTCGGCACCAGGCCGAAGCGCTGGCGGGTGTCGATCACAGTGACCACGTTGCCGCGCAGGTTGATGATGCCCAGCACGTAGCTTGGCGCACCGGGTACCGGAGCGATCTCGGTGTAGCGCAGGACTTCCTGGACGCGCATCACGTTGATGCCGTAGGACTCGTTATCCAGCTTGAAGGTTACCCATTGCAGGATCGGATCTTCGGAACTCTGTGCAGACGACGACTTATTCATACCCCTGACCCCTCAAATAACCGTTGAAAACGGCGTGTGTTCTGTAGGGCCGCACCCTGGAGGCGCGGCCTGTTATTGACTTATATCGGCCGCGGGGCGGTTTACTGATATCCATATGCTTCGCGCCGCCACTGGCAATCAACTCTGCCAGTTCGGACACGTCCAGCAACGCACACATGTGTTCGATGACTGTGCCAGCCAGCCACGGACGTTGACCACGATGGCTGCGCCATTTGATTTCATTGGGGTCCAGGCGCAGCGAACGGCTGACCTGATGCACCGCCAGCCCCCACTCGTAGCCCTGGACCGAGATCACGTATTGCAGGCCCTGGCGGAAGTCATCGCGATAGCGATCGGGCATGACCCAGCGTGCGGTGTCCAGCACCTTGAGGTTGCCGGCCTGGCTCGGCAGGATCCCGAGGAACCATTCCGGCTGACCGAACAGCGGCGTCAGCTCGTGACCGGCCAGGGAATAGATCGAACCCAGGCACACCAGAGGCACTGCCAGGGTCAGGCCGGCGACGTCGAACAGCAGGCATTCAAAGGGTTCGGCAGCCCAGCTTGGGCGATCGTTGCCCGGCACCACCGGCGGCGGGCTGCTGGGCGGCAGATGGACTTCCACCACCGGCTCGATCAACGCCTGCGGCACAGGCTTCACTGGAGCAGGCGGCGCTACCGGCTCGGCCAGCACCTCGGGCATCGGTGCCACCGGCAACAGCGAAGGCAGCAGCGGCGCGGGCGCCTCTGGCGGTGGAGCGAAATCCACCGGAGCCTGGGGCTGCGTCTGCGCTTGCACCTGGGCGCAAGCCTGGGGCGCCGGGCTTGGTCGCGGCGCGGCAGCGGCCGCATCCCGGGCCTGCTCTTCAAGCACAGCCAGCTGGAACTCATCGAGCACCGGGCTCGGCTCCGTCACCGTTGCAGGTGCAGGTGCAGGTGCAGGTGCAGGCGACCAGTCTTCCTCGGTCGCCTCGTGCAACAAGGAATCCAGGTAGGACTGCAAGGCCAACTGCGGCCGACTCTTGGTATCGAGAGGACGGTTCATAAGGATGCCCACGAAAAAACCCCGCCACAGAGACCTGTGGTGGTTATCGGCACGAGCACCAACAGACTTGAGTGAAGAACCACGTCAGGCCACCTGCGCCACAAGCTGCTGGGCCAGCAGGTGTTTGAGCAAGGCGCGGTAAGCCAGGATGCCGCGGCTCTTGCCGTCGAACTGCGAAGGCGTGAGGCCAGCTCGGCTGGCATCCCGCAGGCGCGTGTCCACCGGGATGTAGCCCTGCCAGATCTCATCGGGAAACTTGTCGCGCAACACCCGCAGGGTACCCAGGGACGCCTGGGTCCGCCGGTCGAACAGGGTGGGCACGATGCTGAATGGCAGCGGTTGTTTACGCGAGCGGTTGATCATTGCCAGGGTGTTGACCATGCGCTCCAGGCCCTTGACCGCCAAGTGCTCGGTCTGCACCGGGATCACCAACTGCTGGCTGGCCGCCAAGGCATTGACCATCAGCACGCCCAGCAACGGCGGGCTGTCGATCACGGCGTAATCGAAGTCCTGCCACAACTGCGCCAGGCTCTTGGCGATCACCAGGCCCAAGCCGCTCTGGCCGGGCGACTGACGCTCCAGAGTCGCCAGGGCGGTGCTGGAGGGCAGCAGGGAAATACGTTCGTCGCTGGTGGACAGCAGCAACTGCCCCGGCAGATCCTGGGGCACGCTGCCGCGATGCAGGAACAAGTCATAGCAACTGTGTTCAAGGCTGTCGGGGTCATAGCCAAAATAACTGGTCATGGAGCCGTGGGGGTCAAGGTCGACCATGACCACGCGCTTGCCCGCCTCAGCCAGCAAACCGGCTAAAGCGATGGAACTGGTGGTTTTACCAACACCACCCTTTTGATTGGCGACTGCCCAGACTCTCATTGGAATTGTTCCTCCCGGCAGGCGCAGAGCCTGCCGAGAAATAGCGCTCAGTTATAAAGCGGGTGACGGAGAATTGACGGCACTCCCCGGCACCGGCGTCTTGACGGGGGTTGGTGCAGTTTGTGTGCCAGCACGTCGCAACGCCGCGTCGGGGGTCGCATTGGCCGTACCGGTACCGGTCAGGCTGCGACGCACGTCGAGGTTGCGCGAGACCACCAGCACCACCCGGCGATTACGCGCACGGCCTTCGGCCGTCGCGTTGTTGGCCACGGGCTGGAACTCGCCGTAACCCACGGAAGCCATGCGCGCCGGGTTCACACCCTGCATCGCCAGCATGCGCACGATGCTCGCCGAACGGGCCGAGGACAGCTCCCAGTTGGTCGGGTACTGGGCCGTCTGGATCGGCTGATTGTCGGTAAAGCCTTCGACGTGGACCGGGTTGTCGAAGGGCTTCAGGACCTTCGCCACCTTGTCGATGATGTTGAACGCCAAATCACTGGGCATGGCGTCGCCGCTGCCGAACAACAGGCTGGAGTTGAGTTCGATCTCGACCCACAACTCGTTGCCACGCACGGTCATCTGGTTGGAGCTGATGAGGTCGCCAAAAGCCGCGCTGATGTCATCGGCGATGCTCTTGAGCGGGTCGCTGGCGCCGGCGATGCCGGCATCGGTCTCGTCGCTGTCCTTGACCAGGGGTTTGGCCGGGGTCACGGTCTTCGGACGCTCGTCACCGATGGGGATCGGCTTCAGGGCCCGATCCGAATCGGTGAACACGCCGATCAGCGCCTCGGAGATCACCTTGTACTTGCCCTCGTTGATCGAGGAGATGGAGTACATGACCACGAAAAATGCGAACAGCAAGGTGATGAAGTCCGCGTAGGACACCAGCCAGCGTTCGTGGTTGACGTGTTCTTCAGGTTGGCGACGACGAGCCATGGTTCATTCTCCCCATCAATCCATGAAGCCTTGCAGCTTCAACTCGATGGAACGAGGGTTCTCACCTTCGGCGATCGACAAAATACCTTCGAGCAGCATTTCCCGGTAACGGGACTGGCGCAGGGCAATCGACTTGAGCTTGGCGGCCACCGGCAGCAGCACCAGGTTGGCACTGGCCACGCCGTAGATGGTGGCGACGAAGGCCACGGCAATACCGCTGCCCAGTTGCGACGGATCGGCCAGGTTGCCCATGACATGGATCAGGCCCATGACCGCACCGATGATGCCGATGGTCGGCGCGTAGCCGCCCATGCTTTCAAAGACTTTGGCCGCTTCGATATCACGGCTTTCCTGGGTGTAGAAGTCCACTTCCAGGATGCTGCGGATGGCTTCGGGTTCGGCCCCGTCCACCAGCAACTGCAGGCCTTTGCGCGAGTAGTTGTCAGGCTCGGCATCCGCCACGCCTTCCAGGCCCAGCAGGCCTTCCTTGCGGGCGGTCAGGCTCCAGTTCACCACCCGGTCGATGCCACCCGGCAGGTCGACACGCGGCGGAAACAGGATCCACACCACGATCTGCATCGCCCGTTTGAACGCGCTCAGGGGCGACTGCAACAACGCCGCGCCAATGGTGCCGCCAAGCACGATCAGCGCCGCCGGACCGTTGGCCAGGGCCGACAGGTGCCCACCTTCCAGGTAGTTGCCACCGATGATGGCGACGAACGCCATGATGATCCCGATAAGGCTGAGCACATCCATCAGAGACAGGCCTCGACCAGGTGCTTGCCGATATCGTCTAGGCCGTACACGGCGTCTGCCAGGTCCGCTTTGACGATTGCCATCGGCATGCCGTAGATCACGCAGCTGGCTTCATCCTGAGCCCAGACCGCGCTGCCGCCCTGCTTGAGCAGGCGCGCGCCTTCACGACCGTCGGCGCCCATGCCGGTGAGAACCACCGCCAGAACTTTGTCGCCGTAGGACTTGGCCGCGGAACCGAAGGTGATGTCCACGCACGGCTTGTAGTTCAGACGCTCATCGCCCGGGAGGATTTTCACCGCACCGCGGCCATCGATCATCATCTGCTTGCCACCAGGGGCCAGCAGCGCCAGGCCCGGACGCAGGATGTCACCATCCTCGGCTTCCTTGACGCTGATGCGGCACAGCTTGTCCAGACGCTCGGCAAAGGCCTTGGTAAAGGCCGCCGGCATGTGCTGGATCAGTACGATGGGCGCGGGGAAGTTGGCCGGCAGTTGGGTCAGCACCCGCTGCAGGGCCACAGGACCACCGGTGGAGGTACCAATCGCCACCAGCTTGTAGGCCTTGCGCTTGGGCACGGACGACGAACCAACGGCAGCACGGGCAGGCGCCGGGGCTGGAGCGGGTGCCGGACGTACAGGCGCACTGCTGCCAAAACTGCTGGTGCTCGATGCGGCTGGAGTCGGCGCGGGAGCAGGAGCGGCCACAGGCGCCGGGGCGCTGTAGCTGCTGAAACGACGGTTACTGCGGGAGATGCTGTGAACCTTCTCGCACAGCAACTGCTTGACCTTCTCGGGATTGCGCGAGATGTCTTCGAAATTCTTCGGCAGAAAGTCAACCGCCCCGGCGTCCAACGCATCGAGGGTGACTCGCGCGCCTTCGTGGGTCAGGGAAGAGAACATCAATACCGGAGTCGGGCAGCGCTGCATGATATGCCGCACCGCCGTGATGCCATCCATCATCGGCATCTCGTAGTCCATGGTGATCACGTCCGGCTTGAGGGCCAGGGCCTGATCGATCGCCTCTTTACCGTTGGTCGCCGTACCGACGACCTGGATATTCGAATCCGCTGAAAGAATTTCCGAGACGCGGCGGCGGAAAAACCCCGAATCATCCACCACCAGGACTTTGACTGCCATAAACACTCCATTAGGCGGCGAGACAGATCGCCCCGCCGCCGTAAATCAAATACGCCGTGCGGCGTAACGCTTGAGCATGCTCGGAACATCAAGAATCAAGGCGATGCGGCCGTCACCGGTGATGGTGGCGCCGGACATGCCCGGGGTTCCCTGGAGCATTTTGCCCAATGGCTTGATGACCACTTCTTCCTGGCCCACCAACTGATCGACGACGAAGCCGATCCGCTGAGTGCCCACCGAAAGGATCACCACGTGGCCTTCGCGCTGCTCTTCATGAGCGGCGGAGCTGACCAGCCAGCGCTTGAGGTAGAACAGCGGCAACGCCTTGTCGCGGACGATGACCACTTCCTGACCGTCGACCACGTTGGTGCGCGACAGGTCGAGGTGGAAGATCTCGTTGACGTTGACCAGCGGGAAGGCAAAAGCCTGGTTGCCCAGCATGACCATCAGGGTCGGCATGATCGCCAAGGTCAACGGCACCTTGATGACGATCTTCGAGCCCTGGCCCTTGGTCGAGTAGATGTTGATCGAACCGTTGAGCTGGGAAATCTTGGTTTTCACCACGTCCATGCCCACGCCACGCCCGGACACGTCGGAAATCTCGGTCTTGGTCGAGAAGCCCGGGGCGAAGATCAGGTTGTAGCACTCGGTGTCGCTCAAACGGTCGGCGGCGTCCTTGTCCATCACACCGCGCTTGACCGCGATGGAACGCAGGACATTAGGGTCCATGCCTTTGCCGTCATCGGAAATCGACAGCAGGATGTGGTCGCCTTCCTGTTCGGCTGCCAGCACCACTTTGCCGCCCCGGGCCTTGCCCGACGCTTCGCGCTCTTCCGGCGACTCGATACCGTGGTCGACCGCGTTGCGCACCAAGTGGACCAGCGGGTCGGCCAGGGCCTCGACAAGGTTCTTGTCGAGGTCGGTTTCTTCACCGACCAGCTCCAGGTTGATCTCTTTCTTCAGTTGCCGCGCCAAGTCACGAACCAGACGTGGGAAGCGGCCAAAGACTTTCTTGATCGGCTGCATCCGGGTCTTCATCACCGCGGTCTGCAAGTCAGCGGTCACCACGTCCAGGTTCGACACCGCCTTGGACATGGCTTCGTCGCCACTGTTGAGGCCCAGGCGCACCAGACGATTACGCACCAGCACCAGCTCGCCGACCATGTTCATGATCTCGTCGAGCCGCGCCGTATCGACACGTACAGTGGTTTCAGCTTCGCTGGCAGGTTTTTCCGGCGGTGGTGCTGCGGCTGCACGGGCTGGCGCCGGAGCGGCAGCAGGTGCAGCGGCTGCCGCTGGCTTGGCGGGTTCTGCCTTGGGCTCGGGTTTCTTCGCTTCTGGCTTAGCCACGGCTGCCGGTGCGCTGACAACCGCCGCCGGTGCCTGGGTGGACGCGACAGCGCCGGTCGCGCCGGCCACTTCGGTGAACTTGCCTTTACCGTGCAGCTCATCGAGCAACGCTTCGAATTCATGATCGCTGATCAGGTCGCCGCCCGCGGCTGCCGCTGTAGGTGCGGCCGCAGCCGGCACCGAAGCCACTGCGGAGTCGAGGGCTTCGACGGCAAAGTTGCCCTTGCCGTGCAACTGGTCCAGCAGCGCTTCGAATTCGTCGTCAGTGATTTCGTCACCGGCCGGTTTCGCGCCCGGAGCGGGCGACTCGCTGGCCATGACCACGGCGTCCGGCGCGAACTGGCCTTTGCCGTGCAACTGATCCAACAGGGACTCGAACTCGGCATCGGTGATTTCGTCGCTGGCGGCATCGCCACCCGCAGCCGGTGCCACTGCCGCCGGGGCCGCAGCCTCGGCTTTGGCGGTGTTCAGGGAGTCCAGCAGCAGTTCGAATTCGTTATCGGTGATATCGCCCGATTCGCTCTCGGCGACGGGCTCGACGCTTTCCTCGACCACGGCAGCGACCGGCTCGGGTTCAGCGCCGGCAGGCTCGGCCAGACGGGCCAGGGCTGCAAGCAATTCCGGTGTCGCGGCGGTGATCTCGGTGCGTTCGCGGACCTGGCTGAACATGCCATTGACCGCGTCCAGCGCTTCGAGCACCACATCCATCAATTCCGAGTCGACACGACGCTCACCCTTACGCAGGATGTCGAAGACGTTCTCGGCGATGTGGCAGCACTCCACCAGCTCATTGAGCTGGAGGAAGCCGGCGCCCCCTTTTACAGTGTGAAAACCGCGAAAAATTGCATTGAGCAAGTCCGCATCATCCGGGCGGCTTTCCAGCTCGACCAGTTGTTCGGACAGTTGCTCTAGAATCTCGCCGGCCTCAACCAGGAAATCCTGAAGGATCTCTTCATCGGCGCCGAAGCTCATTAATGGGTGCTCCTAGAATCCAAGGCTGGAAAGCAAATCGTCTACATCGTCCTGACCGGACACAACGTCTTCCCGTTTATCGGCATGAATCTGCGGACCTTCACCCTTGGCGAGATGTTTTTGCGGATCTTTTTCCGCAAGCATCGATTCGCGGTCGTGTTCGATACCGGCAAAACGGTCGACCTGACTGGCCATGAGCACCAGTTTGAGCAAATTGCTTTCGACTTCCGTGACCAATTGGGTCACGCGCTTGATCACCTGGCCCGTGAGGTCCTGGTAATCCTGCGCCAGCAGAATGTCGTTGAGGTGGCCAGAGACGGTGCGGGTTTCCTCTGCGCTGCGCGACAGGAAACCGTCGACCCGGCGGGCCAGTTCGCGAAACTCTTCAGCACCGACCTCGCGCCGCATAAAGCGTCCCCAGTCGGTGCTCAAGGCCTGGGCATCAGTGCTCAGGCTGTTGACCAACGGGGTGCTGCTTTCGACCAGGTCCATGGTGCGGTTGGCCGCAGCCTCAGTCAGCCTGACCACATAGGAAAGGCGCTCGGTGGCATCCGTGATCTGTGAGACTTCCTCGGCTTGCGGCATGTGCGGGTCAATCTGAAAATTGACGATCGCGCTATGCAGCTCGCGGGTGAGCTTGCCGACTTCCTGGTACAGGCCGCGGTCACGGGTCTGGTTGAGCTCATGGATCAGTTGCACAGCGTCGCCGAACTTGCCTTTTTCAAGGCTCTCGACCAGTTCGCGGGCATGTTTTTTCAGGGTCGATTCAAAATCGCCCAATGAAGATTCGTTATGCTCCATAGCTCCCCCGTGGCGGAATTCATCAACCGATGCGTTCGAAGATTTTTTCGATCTTCTCTTTCAACGCCTGGGCCGTGAATGGTTTGACCACATAGCCGTTTACACCGGCCTGGGCAGCTTCAATGATCTGTTCGCGCTTGGCTTCAGCGGTCACCATCAGCACCGGCAGGTGCTTGAGTTTTTCATCGGCGCGCACGTGGCGCAGCAGGTCGATGCCGGTCATGCCGGGCATGTTCCAGTCCGTTACCAGAAAGTCGATGCTGCCGCTGTTGAGGACCGGGATAGCGGTAGTGCCATCGTCAGCCTCGACCGTGTTGGTGAAACCCAGATCACGCAACAGGTTCTTAATGATCCGCCGCATCGTTGAGAAGTCATCAACGATGAGGATTTTCATGTTCTTGTCCAATTCGACCTCCAAGCAGTCTTAAACGCGCCCAGCACCTGAACGCGCCATTCAATCAATACGGCGTAACACTCAACGACTGCATGAAGCACCCAACACAAGAACGGCCTGGCATGACGCCCAACCGCTCTTGTTCGCAGTGTCCCCACACTGCCTGTCAGCGCGCTCGCCACTCCCCCAAACGCCCCCGCAAGCGGGCCGCGCACTGGCTGTGTAACTGGCTGACCCGCGATTCGCTGACCCCCAGGACCTCACCGATTTCCTTGAGGTTCAGCTCTTCGTCGTAGTACAGCGCCAACACCAGTCGCTCGCGCTCCGGCAAATTGGCAATCGCATCCGCCAGCGCTGCCTGGAAACGTTCATCTTCCAGATCGCGCGACGGCTCGAGATGAGCACTGGCGCCATCCTCGTGCAGCCCTTCATGTTCGCCGTCCTGCAACAGGTCGTCGAAACTGAACAGGCGGCTGCCCAAGGTGTCGTTCAAAATCCCGTAATAATCGTCGAGACTCAATTCAAGTTCGGCCGCAACTTCATGATCTTTAGCGTCGCGACCGGTTTTAGCTTCAATTGCTCGAATCGCGTCACTGACCATGCGGGTATTGCGGTGCACCGAGCGGGGTGCCCAATCGCCTTTACGCACCTCATCGAGCATCGCGCCACGGATACGGATGCCCGCGTAGGTCTCGAAACTCGCGCCCTTGCTGGCGTCGTACTTGGTCGACACTTCGAGCAAGCCGATCATGCCCGCCTGGATCAGGTCTTCCACCTGCACGCTGGCCGGCAAGCGCGCCAGCAAGTGGTAGGCGATACGCTTGACCAGGGGCGCATAGCGCTCGATCAATTCGTACTGGCTGTCACGCGCCGATTTTTTGTAAAGGTTATAGCCGCTGGCAGTCATAGAACCGGTCCCGCTGTTTGATGCACAAGCCGCTCGACAAAAAATTCCAGATGCCCCCGCGGATTGGCAGGCAGGGGCCAGGTATCGACTTTTTGGGCGATGGCCTTGAACGCCAGAGCACACTTGGAACGAGGAAAGGCTTCATAGACCGCACGCTGCTTTTGCACGGCCTTGCGCACGCTTTCGTCGTAGGGAACTGCGCCGACGTATTGTAAAGCCACGTCCAGGAAGCGATCCGTGACCTTGGTCAATTTGGCGAACAGGTTGCGACCTTCCTGAGGGCTCTGGGCCATGTTGGCCAGGACCCGGAAGCGGTTCATGCCGTAGTCGCGGTTAAGCAGTTTGATCAGGGCGTAGGCGTCAGTGATCGAGGTGGGTTCGTCGCAGACCACCAACAACACTTCCTGGGCGGCGCGAACAAAACTGACTACCGAGTCACCAATACCGGCAGCGGTGTCGATCACCAGCACATCGAGGTTGTCGCCGATGTCGCTGAATGCCTGGATCAGGCCGGCATGCTGGGCCGGGCTCAGGTGCACCATGCTTTGGGTGCCGGACGCCGCCGGAACGATACGAATGCCACCAGGCCCCTGCAGCAATACGTCGCGCAGCTCGCAGCGCCCTTCGATCACATCGGCCAGGGTGTGTTTGGGGGTCAAGCCCAGCAGGACATCGACGTTGGCCAGGCCCAGGTCGGCATCCAGCAGCAGGACGCGTCGGCCGAGCTCTGCTAGAGCCAGGGACAAGTTCACTGACACGTTAGTCTTGCCGACGCCACCTTTGCCGCCGGTCACCGCGATCACCTGTACGGGATGCATGCTGCCCATGTTCTTTCTTTACCTTGTCTTACTTAGACGGGGCCACATAACTGGCTGCGCGTTCACCATTGGAACAATGCATGGCAGACCATCGATGTAGATACACTGCAATCTATTCATGATTCCCTCAGCCCACTCGCTTGGTCGGACTGTGGTAGAGGTCGGCGAACATATCGGCCATGGCCTCTTCACTGGGTTCTTCCTGCATTTGCACGCTGACCGCACGGCTGACCAACTGATGCCGGCGAGGCAGGTGCAAATCGTCCGGAATTCGCGGACCGTCGGTGAGATAAGCCACCGGCAACTCGTGACTGATGGCCAGGCTCAGCACTTCGCCCAGGCTGGCGGTTTCGTCCAGCTTGGTCAGGATGCAACCTGCCAGGCCGCAGCGCTTGTAGCTGTGGTAAGCGGCCGTTAGAACCTGTTTCTGGCTGGTGGTTGCCAATACCAGATAATTTTTTGCCTTGATACCGCGACCAGCCAGGGTGTCCAACTGCATGCGCAGTGCTGGATCGCTGGCTTGCAGGCCGGCGGTGTCGATCAACACCACACGCTTGCGCAGCAGCGGGTCCAGCGCCTGGGCCAGGGACTGCCCCGGGTCGACGTGGGTTACCGAGACGTTGAGGATGCGGCCCAAGGTCTTGAGCTGCTCCTGAGCACCGATACGGAAGCTGTCCATGCTCACCAGGGCAATGTTCTGCGCGCCGTACTTGAGCACGTAGCGCGCTGCCAACTTGGCCAGGGTGGTGGTCTTGCCCATGCCGGCCGGGCCGACCATGGCAATTACACCGCCCTCTTCCAAGGGTTCCATTTCCGGTGTCGAGATCATCCGCGCCAAGTGCGCCAACAGCATGCGCCAGGCTTGGCGAGGTTCGTCAATTTCAGTCACCAGTGCCAGCAGGTCGCGGGCCAGAGGGCCGGACAAGCCAATGCGTTGCAGGCGGCGCCAGAGGTTGGCCTGCTCCGGGCGACTGCCTTGCAACTGGCTCCAGGCCAGGGAGCCCAGCTGGACTTCCAGCAGCTCACGCAGCCCGTTGAGTTCAAAGCGCATGGAGTCGAACGCTTGCTGATCCACGGTCGGCGTCACCACCGGTGCCGGCGCCGGACGGCGAGGCTCGGAGAACGTCGGTTCGATCAGCGGTTCGGCAGCGGTCAGCGGCAAGCCGGCAAACAGCTGCCGGTTGGTAGTCGTGGTATCGCCTTCACCCCGCAGGCTCAATTCGGCCTGGGCGGTCACGATCCGCGATTGGGTCTTGCGCAGCTCGTCTTCGAGCTCGACATTGGGAATCCGCGGCGCCAGGGCCGACAGCTTGTAATCCAGGGCAGCCGTCAGCTCGACACCGCCGGCAATACGACGGTTGCCGATAATGGCAGCTTCAGCGCCCAACTCATCACGAACCAGTTTCATGGCCTGACGCATATCGGCGGCGAAAAAACGCTTAACTTGCATAAACCACTACCTCAGCCGTTGGGCCCTACTGTCGCAACGATGGTCACTTGCTTGTTGTCCGGGATTTCCTGGTACGCCAGCACATGCAGGCCTGGAACGGCGAGACGCCCGAACCGCGACAACATGGCGCGTACCGGACCCGCCACCAACAGAATCACCGGTTGACCTTGCATCTCTTGACGCTGCGCCGCTTCGATCAGCGAACGCTGCAGCTTCTCAGCCATGCTTGGCTCCAGCAGAACGCCTTCATCCTGGCCTTGTCCTGCCTTCTGCAGACTATTGAGCAATATTTGTTCCAACCTTGGCTCCAAGGTGATCACAGGCAGCTCAGACTCAGTGCCTACAATGCTTTGGACGATGGCACGGGACAATCCGACCCGCACCGCCGCGACCAAAGCGGCAGTATCTTGACTCTTGGCGGCGTTGTTGGCGATGGCTTCGGCGATGCTGCGGATATCCCGCACTGGCACCTGTTCGGCCAGCAGGGCTTGCAGCACCTTGAGCAACTGCGACAGCGACAGCACGCCCGGCACCAGCTCCTCGGCCAGTTTCGGCGACCCCTTGGCCAGCAACTGCATGAGCTGCTGGACTTCTTCGTGGCCGATCAGCTCGCTGGAGTGCTTGTACAAAATCTGGTTCAAGTGGGTGGCGACCACAGTACTGGCGTCCACCACGGTATAACCCAGGGACTGGGCCTGAGGCCGCTGACTGACTTCGATCCACACCGCTTCCAGGCCGAAGGCCGGATCCTTGGCGGTGATGCCGTTGAGGCTGCCGTAGACCTGCCCCGGGTTGATCGCCAGTTCGCGATCCGGGTAGATCTCGGCTTCAGCCAGGATCACCCCCATCAGGGTCAGGCGATAGGCGCTTGGCGCCAGGTCGAGGTTGTCACGAATATGCACAGTGGGCATGAGGAAGCCCAGGTCCTGGGAGAGCTTCTTGCGCACCCCCTTGATCCGCGCCAGCAGCTGGCCACCCTGGTTGCGATCCACTAGGGGAATCAGCCGGTAGCCGACTTCCAGGCCAATCATGTCGATCGGCGTCACGTCGTCCCAACCCAGCTCTTTGGTTTCCAGGGCACGGCTCGGCGACGGCAGCAGCTCTTGCTGGCGCTTGACCTCTTCCAGCGCCTTGACCTTGACCACGTTCTGCTTTTTCCACAGCAGGTAGGCTGCGCCACCGGCCACGGCCGCCAGGCTGAGGAAAGAGAAGTGCGGCATGCCCGGCACCAGGCCCATGACCGCCATCAAGCCCGCCGCCACGGCCAGGGCCTTGGGCGAAGCGAACATCTGCCGATTGATCTGCTTGCCCATGTCTTCGGAGCCCGAAGCACGGGTCACCATGATCGCCGCCGCAGTGGACAACAGCAGTGATGGCAATTGCGCCACCAAACCGTCACCGATGGTCAGCAAGGCGTAGACCCGGCCGGCATCGCCGAAGGTCATGCCGTGCTGGAAGATACCAACCGCCATACCACCGATCAGGTTGATGAACAGAATCAGCAGGCCGGCGATGGCGTCACCACGGACGAATTTACTGGCACCGTCCATGGAACCGTAGAACTCGGCTTCCTGGGCCACTTCCTGACGGCGCATCTTGGCTTGGTTCTGATCGATCAGGCCGGCGTTCAAGTCGGCGTCAATGGCCATCTGCTTGCCGGGCATGGCGTCCAGGGTGAAACGTGCGCTGACCTCGGAGATGCGCCCGGCACCCTTGGTCACCACCACGAAGTTGATGATCATGAGGATCGCGAACACCACGATACCGACCACGTAGTTGCCGCCGATCACCACTTCACCGAAGGCCTGGATCACCTTGCCCGCGGCGGCGTGACCGTCCTGGCCGTGGAGCATGACCACCCGGGTCGACGCCACGTTGAGCGCCAGGCGCAGCAGCGTGGCCACCAGCAGGATGGTCGGGAATACGGCGAAGTCCAGCGGTCGCAGGGCGTAGACGC
Source organism: Pseudomonas morbosilactucae (assembly GCF_023241665.1). NCBI lineage: Bacteria > Pseudomonadati > Pseudomonadota > Gammaproteobacteria > Pseudomonadales > Pseudomonadaceae > Pseudomonas > Pseudomonas morbosilactucae. The sequence goes on from NZ_JALQCX010000051.1 coordinate 98,710, forward strand.
AGACCAGCAGGACGACAATGGACAAGGCGATGTTGAAGGTAAAAAACACGTCCAGCAGGAACGGCGGGACGGGCAACATCATCATTGCCAGCATCACCAACAGCAGCACCGGCACGCCCAGATTGCCTCGGCTGAGGTCAGCAACGTTGGTGCGGGCACTGTTGATAAACTGAGAGCGATCCACCGGTTTTCCCCGTTCCTTTAAAGCAAACTTTTGACGCCTAGAGGCGCCTCAGGCCGGCTATTGCAAGAACCCTTCCAACTTTTGCAGCGAGCGCAAACAGAAGCGTCACAACGGCGACCTGCGCCTGGCGGGCGAGCCGGCCAGGACCAGAGGGGGATCAGTTGTCGCGACGCAGATCCGGCGGAATCGGCAGGTCCTTGAGCGGTTCCGGACGCTTGCCCTTGCCCGCCCGATGCTGACGAATCTGATAGACGTAAGCCAACACCTGGGCCACCGCCAGGTAGAGGCCGGCGGGAATTTCCTGCTCCAGTTCCGTGGAGTAAAAAATCGATCGCGCCAGGGCAGGCGATTCCAGTAACTGCACTTCGTTGGCCACGGCAATCTCACGGATCTTCAGCGCCAGGAAATCACTGCCCTTGGCCAGCAACACCGGCGCCCCACCCTTCTCGGCGTCGTACTTGAGGGCCACCGCATAGTGCGTCGGGTTGGTAATCACCACGTCGGCGTCAGGGATGGCGGCCATCATGCGCCGCTGGGACATATCGCGCTGCAGCTGGCGAATTCGCTGTTTGACCTCAGGTCGCCCCTCCTGGTCCTTGTGCTCGTCACGCACTTCCTGCTTGGTCATCAAGAGCTTCTTGTGGCTCTGATAAAGCTGCACCGGCACATCCACCGCGGCAATCAGGATCAACCCGCAAGCCATCCACAACGTGCTCCAGCTCACCACTTGCACACTGTGGATGATCGCCTGCTCCAGCGGCTCATGGCCGATACGCAGCAGATCGTCAATGTCCGAAGACAAGACCTGCAAAACCACCAGCAGGATCAGCAAAAACTTGGCAAAGGCCTTCAGCAACTCGATCAGCGCCGTGGGCGAGAACATCCGTTTGAGGCCGTTGGCCGGGTTCATCCGGCTGAACTTGGGCGCCAAGCTTTTTGCCGCGAACAGCCAGCCACCCAGGCAAATCGGCCCGATCAGCGCCGCCACCAGCAAGGTCAGGAGGAACGGCAAGGCCGCCAGGATGGCGATATTGCCCGAATGCAGCAGGTACAGACCCATGGCTCCCGGGCTAAGCAACACCTCCCGAGGCAGGGAGAAGTTCAGGGTCATGATGTCCTTCAGATCCTGGGCCAGCCCGGGCCCGCAGATCAGCAGGCCAGCAGCGCCAGTCATCATGATGATCAGGGTGTTGAGTTCTTTGGAACGGGCAATCTCACCCTTTTCCCGGGAGTCCGTTTTACGTTTCTCCGTGGGGTCTTCCGTCTTGTCCTGACCGCTCTCGCTTTCTGCCATGACTCAGCGCGCCCGTGCCAGTTCGCGTAAAAACTGCAAGGCCTCGCTGGCCAGCGGTTGATACTGATTGAGGATATCGGCCAGGCTGATCCAGACGATGGCCATGCCCAGCACCAGGGTCAGGGGAAACCCGATGGAGAAGATGTTCAACTGAGGTGCCGCCCGAGTCATCACGCCGAACGCGATGTTCACCACCAATAACGCAGTGATCGCCGGCAACACCAACAGCAACGCCGCCCCCAGCACCCAGCCGAGCTTGCCGGCCAACTCCCAGAAATGATTGACCATCAGCCCACTGCCCACGGGCAAGGTGGTGAAACTTTCGGTGAGCACCTCGAACACCACCAGATGGCCATTCATCGCCAGGAACAGCAAGGTCACCAGCATGGTGAAGAACTGCCCGATCACCGCCACCGACACACCGTTGGTGGGGTCGACCATGGACGCAAAGCCCATGCCCATCTGAATAGCCACAATCTGCCCGGCCACCACAAAGGCCTGGAAGAACAGTTGCAAGGAGAACCCCAGCACGGCGCCGATGATGATCTGCTCAGCAATCAGCAACAGCCCACTCAGGTCCAGGGCATTCACCGGCGGCATGGGCGGCAGCGCCGGGACGATGGCAACCGTGATCGCAATGGTGAAATACAGGCGCACCCGACGCGGCACCAGGGTTGTGCCGAACACCGGCATCACCATCAGCACGGCACCGACCCGAAACAGCGGCAACATGAAGGTGGCGACCCAGGTACTGATCTGGGTGTCGGTCAAGGCCAGCAAAGACATGGCTTAGCCAATCAACTGCGGAATACTGCCGTACAACTGCAGGATGTATTCCATGAAGGTTTGCACCAGCCAGGGACCGACCACGATCAGGGTCACCAGCATCACCAGCAGGCGCGGCAGGAAGCTCAGGGTCTGTTCGTTGATCTGGGTCGCCGCCTGGAACATGGCAACCATCAGACCCACCAGCAGGCTGGGCACCACCAACACCGCAACCATCATGGTGGTCAGCCACAGGGCTTCGCGAAACAGGTCGACCGCGACTTCAGGAGTCATTGCGCATTACCCGCATACAAGGTTCTAGACACCACCGAAACTGCCCGCCAGTGTGCCGATGATCAGGGCCCAGCCATCGACCAGCACGAACAGCATGATTTTGAATGGCAAGGAAATGATCAGCGGCGAGAGCATCATCATACCCATGGCCATCAGCACACTGGCCACCACCAGGTCGATGATCAGGAACGGAATAAAGATCATGAAACCGATCTGGAACGCCGTCTTCAGCTCCGACGTAACAAAGGCCGGGACCAGAATGGTCAGCGGTGCCTGGTCTGGCGTGGCGATGTCGGTGCGTTTGGACAGACGCATGAACAACTCAAGGTCGCTGCTGCGGGTCTGGGCCAGCATAAAGTCCTTGATCGGCACTTCAGCCTTGGCCACCGCGTCCTGGGCCGTGAGCTGTTCCGCCAGGTAAGGCTGCAGCGCGTCCCGGTTCACCCGATCGAACACCGGCGCCATGATGAACATGGTGAGGAACAGCGCCATGCCAGTAAGGATCTGGTTCGACGGCGTCTGTTGCAGGCCCAGGGCCTGACGCAGGATCGAGAAGACAATGATGATCCGCGTGAAGCTGGTCATCAGCATGACAAACGCCGGGATAAAACTCAGCGCAGTCATGATCAGCAGGATTTGCAGGCTGACCGAATATTCCTGCTGGCCGTTGGCCCCGGTGCCCAGAGTGATCGCCGGGATCGACAACGGATCGGCGGCAAAGGCCAGTGGCGCTGCCAGCAGCAGCACCAAGGTCAAGAGGAAACGCGACAGGCTACGCGAAGGCATAGCGAGCGACGGCAAGACAGGGTTTTGCGCGCGCGTAGAAAACGCCCAGCCCGCAAGGGTTCTCATGTGGCCTGACAACGGCATTACTTCCTATCCTTCTGATCCTTGCCCAGCAACTCCATCAGGCGTTGGGCAAACTCGGGCGTCGCCTGCTCGGCACTGGGGGTTGGCACCGGCTCTTTGAGTACATGCAACGGGGTGATAGTGCCCGGGCTCAAGCCCAGGAGGATCTGCTCATTGCCGACCTGCACCAGCACCAGGCGATCGCGCGGCCCCAAGGCCCGGGAACCGATCAACTCGATGACCTGGCCCTTGCCGGCAGGCCCGGCCTGCTGCATGCGACGCACCGCCCAGGCCAAGGCAAAAATCAGCCCCAGCACCAACAGCAAGCCCAGCACCAATTGAGTCAGCTGGCCGCCGACACTGCCGACACTGGCAACCGACGGCGCGGCCGTCGTGGCAGTGGCCACCGGCTCTGCCGCCCAGGCCGCTAGCGGCGAGAACAGCAACACCCCCAAGAGCTTTTTCACTTAGCGCAGCTTCTTGATGCGTTCGCTAGGGCTGATCACGTCGGTCAGGCGGATGCCGAACTTCTCGTTGACCACCACCACTTCACCGTGGGCAATCAGCGTGCCGTTGACCAGCACGTCGAGGGGCTCGCCGGCCAGGCGGTCAAGCTCGATCACCGAACCCTGGTTGAGTTGCAGCAGGTTGCGGATGTTGATATCGGTGCTGCCCACTTCCATGGAAATCGACACCGGGATATCCAGGATCACGTCCAGGTTCGGCCCTTCCAGGGTCACCGGGTCGTTGTTCTTGGGTACGCTGCCAAACTCTTCCATCTGCAGACGGTTACCCGAAGCTGCACCGGCATCAGCGGCCAGCAAGGCGTCGATATCGTCTTGCCCGGCATCACCGGTTTCTTCCAGGGCCGCAGCCCACTCGTCAGCCAGGGCCTGGTCGTCTTGGGAATTCATTTCGTCAGCCATCATTTGTCCTCAGCGGGCAAAAATTCAGTTAAAAGCGAATACGGACCAGCGCCTCAGCGGCGCCCGATCGGCTCCAGTACCTGCAAGGCCAGGTTGCCCTTGTGGGAGCCCAACTTGACCTTGAAGGACGGCACGCCGTTGGCGCGCATGATCATTTCTTCCGGCAGTTCCACGGGAATCACATCCCCCGGTTGCATGTGCAGAATGTCCCGCAGGCGCAGTTGGCGACGGGCTACGGTGGCGCTCAACGGCACCGCCACGTCCAGCACGTCTTCGCGCAGGGCCTTGCTCCAGCGTTCATCCTGGTCGTCCAGGTCGGACTGGAAGCCGGCGTCGAGCATTTCCCGGATAGGCTCAATCATCGAGTACGGCATGGTCACGTGCAGATCGCCGCCACCGCCATCGAGTTCGATATGGAAGGTGGAAACCACCACCGCCTCGCTAGGGCCGACGATGTTGGCCATGGCCGGGTTCACTTCGGAGTTTATGTACTCGAAATTGACCGGCATGATCGCTTGCCAGGCTTCCTTCAAATCGATGAAGGCCTGTTCCAGCACCATGCGCACTACCCGCAACTCGGTGGGGGTGAATTCCCGCCCTTCGATCTTCGCGTGACGCCCGTCACCGCCAAAGAAGTTGTCCACCAGCTTGAACACCAGCTTGGCGTCAAGGATGAACAGGGCCGTCCCGCGTAGGGGCTTGAGTTTCACCAGGTTGAGGCTGGTAGGTACGTACAGCGAGTGCACGTACTCACCAAACTTCATCACCTGCACGCCGCCCACCGCCACGTCGGCCGAACGCCGCAGCATGTTGAACATGCTGATCCGGGTATAACGGGCGAAACGCTCGTTGATCATCTCCAGGGTCGGCATGCGTCCACGGACGATGCGATCCTGGCTGGTCAGGTCGTAGCTTTTGATGCTGCCGGGTTCGGCAGCACTGTCGGTCTGTACCAGACCGTCATCGACGCCATGCAACAGCGCATCGATCTCATCCTGGGACAGCAGGTCTTGCACGGCCATGTCGTGTTCCTACTGCAGTACGAAGTTAGTAAAGAGCAACTGCTCGACCACCACCTTGCCGACTTCCTTCTGCGCCACTTCCTGCACGCTGGCAGTGGCTTTCTGACGCAGCATTTCCTGACCAACCGGGGTCGCCAGGGTGTCGAAGCTCTGCCCGGAGAAGAGCATCACCAGGTTGTTGCGGATCACCGGCATGTGCACCTTGAGTGCGTCCAGGTCGGCCTGGTTACGCGCCAGCATGGTGATGCTCACCTGCATGTAGCGCTGACGACCGTTCTGGTTGAAATTGGCCACGAAAGCCGGCGCCATTGGCTCGAAGATCGCCGCCGGCTTGACGTTGCTGGCGGCCTCCGGAGCGGGGGCCGGTTTGCTTTGGGCACTGTGCATGAAGTACCAGGTCGCGCCGACGGACGAGCCGATCGCCAACAACAAACCCAGGACTATCAGGAGGATAAGCTTGAGTTTGCTTTTCCCTGCGGGTGGTTTCTCTGCTGCTTCACTCTTCGCCATGCCAATAATCCGTCACTAATCGGGTTTTCACAGTCGCACGGCAAGGCAAGAGCAAGTGTTATGCCAGATTTGTCTGAATAGTCTTCAGCCGAAGGCCCAGAGTGATGCCGCGACGACTTGGCGCTGGAACGCAGGCGGGAATAAAGCAGAAGGCGGGAGCGAGCGCTCCCGCCCTAGGCGTCAGGCGTAGTAGTCCACGGCACTGGAACCGATCACTGTCGCAGGAGCGGCGGCGATTTCCGCCACGCCTTGCGGCAGCTCCTCGTCGGCCGCATCCAGCACGCCGCCGGACTGAGTGCCGCTGCTGCGGTTCTGGCCCTGCTGCGCCTGCTCCTGGCCCTGCCAGCCACGGTTCTGGTCAGACACATTGACATCCACCTGGCCCAGCCCCTGCTGGTTGAACATCTCACGCATACGGTGCATTTGACCTTCAAGGGCCTCACGCACACCGGCATGGGCGCTCATGAAGGTCACCTGGGTCTGCTGGTCGGGAATCATATTCACGCGGATATCCAGGCGCCCCAGCTCGGCCGGCTGCAACTGGATGTCCGCCGACTTGAGGTTGACGCTGGACAGGTACATGACCCGGTTCACCACCTCTTCGCTCCAGCCGCTCTGGTGCATGGCCAGCGGTTGGTTGACCGGCACCACGTTCGCGGTCTTCGGCGTGGCCGCCTGAGTCAGGGCCGCCAGACGGTTGGCAAAGTCATCCACCCGGGTATCGCTGGACGCACCCTTGAGGTCTTTCAGGCCGTCGTCGATCAAACCGCTGAAGGCTTTGTCGCCGCCTTGCTCGGTGCTGTCCTTGCTGGCTTGCACGTCGAGCATGCTGGCCATGCCATTGGCGAAGTTCTGGGCCGACGTCAGTTCGCCGTCGGGCGCAGTACTGGCCGTGCTCGGTGCGGCTTTCGGCTGGGCCTGGCTGGAGGCCGATACATGACCGCCCTGCTCCATGGCCAGACGGACCGCCGGCAAGGCGTCCAATGGGTCGGCCTCGGGATCGAAATCAGGCTCGGCCGGCAAGGCTGCCGCCGTAGCCACCACCGCAGCAGCAACCACGGGCTGCACTTCCACCTCAGGCTGAGTCACTTCGACTACCGGTGCAGGCACGTCCGGCAGTGGCGCGGGCTGGGTGACTTGAAGCTGGCTCGGATCCAGGCTCGGGTCGGCCGGGGCGGCATCCGCCAGCGGAGCGTCGCTCGGCTGACCATCGTCGCTGGCCACGGTGTCATCGCTGGCGCCCGGTTTATCGGCAGGCAAGGTATTGCCGCTATCGGCAACCTCCGGCTCCGGGGCGGCAGCCTTATCGGCAACGGCGTCTTTCTTGCCACCTGCCTCGGCACCCTTGTCACGGGCCGGACGGACCGGCGCATCGTTGACGCTGGCTGGGGAGTTCTGCGATTGCTTGGCATACACCTGTGCGAAGCTGGACGCTTTATCCCCGGGCTCAGCAACGTTCGCCAGCGGATTGGCAGGGGCGGCTTGCGTCTTGGCCTGGGAAGCGGCCTGAAGCAGCACATTGGGGGTAAGAGGCATAAATCGGTCTCCGCTGCACGGGTTCGTAGGTACAGGTAGAAGACTTGACTGCAAAGGTCGGGCCAGGTTGCTCAAGGTGGCCGATCAAGCTCGCACTCAGCAGTGAAAACGCTGGCGCTCTTGCTCGCAGAGGCGCCGCACAATGGCAAACTCGCCATCGATTTCACCCACCAGCCTATCGATACCCACCCGCGACGGTTGCCTGGCGCACAGCTCCAGCTGATGGCACAGCTCGGCGAGGCGCAAGGCCCCCATGTTGCTGCTGCTGCCTTTGAGACTGTGGGCAGTGGCGACCACCACTTCATAGGCATCATCCGCCTTGTGCAGCGAGCGCAGGCGCTCTTCGGAGTCACACACAAAGGTGTCCAGCAACACTGGATACTCGTCCTCCATGACTTCCTGGAGGGCACTCAGCACGTCTTGGCTCAGATGGATCTCAGACACTTGTTCACTCCTTGATCAAGAATGGACGGATTATGCCAGAGCCTCCCAGGAAAACTCCACGCACGCGCAGCGCCCATCGTCCGACCAGGTCGCCTGCTGACTCAGCTGGCGAATCAGGCCCAGCCCCCTGCCCGACAGACGCCCGACATCGGCAGGGCGAGCCAGCACCCGCGCCACATCGAAGCCTTCGCCGCTGTCCTCGACCCGAATGATCAAGCGCCCGCCCTGCCCCTCGGGCAATACCTGCAAGTGCACCCGGACAAACCCTTGCTCCAGAGCCGCCAGGCGACTGCTGCGCTCGCCGTAATAGCGGGTGAACCCCAGGGCATCGCGCTTGAGCCGAGAGTCCAGCTGCAACACCCCGTGCTCCAGGGCGTTCGAATAGAGCTCGGCCAGCACGCTGTAGAGGGCGCTGCTCTGCCCTCGCAGGCCGTGCACTTCAAGCAGCAGTTGCAACAGATAGGGCAGCGGATTGAAACGCTTGAGGGTGTCCGCACGAAACTCGAAGCTCAAGGACCAATCCAAGGGGCAGGACTGACCGCTGTCGGAATACACCGGCAGCGACGGCCTGACTTCGCCCAGCGGCAACAGACTGACTTCGACCATGCTGACGTCATCGCGCGCCTGCCCGCCAAAATCCGCCAATGCCTGCTCAATCTCCTCGAACAGCCGGGACGCCTGGCGATTGGCGCGCAATACCCGCAGCAGGCGCTCGACGCCAAAGAGTTGGTCACGGGCGTCGCAGGTGTCGATCACCCCATCGGACAACAGGAACACCCGATCCCCAGGCGCCATGGCAAAGACTTCGGTACGGTCGTCAAAATCCTGGGCCGCCAGCACCCCCAAGGGCAAGTGCCGGGACACCAGCGGCGTGCGCACCCCACTGGCCACGGCGTGCAGGTAGCCATCGGGCATGCCGCCATTCCATACCTCCACGGCGCGCCGCTGGAAGCTCAGGCACAACAGGGTGGCGCAGCAGAACATGTCCACTGGCAGGATGCGCTTGAGCTTGGCGTTCATCTCGCGCAGGGTTTCCGGCAAGCCGTAACCCTTGGCGGTCATGCCGTAGAACACCTCCGCCAAAGGCATGGCACCCACCGCCGCGGGCAAGCCATGCCCGGTGAAATCCCCCAGCAGTATGTGCATGTCGCCGGCCGGGGTGTAGGCGGCCAGCAGCAGGTCGCCGTTGAACAAGGCATAAGGCGATTGCAGGTAGCGAATGTTCGGCGCGTCCAGGCACCCCGAATGAGCCACCTTGTCGAACACGGCCTTGGCCACGCGCTGCTCGTTGAGCAGGTAATCGTGGTGCCGGGTGATCTGGTCGCGCTGCTGGAGCACCGTGTCTTGCAAGCGGCGCAGGCGATCCATGGCCTTGATCTTGGCGGCCAGGATCACCGGGTTATAGGGCTTTGCCAGAAAGTCGTCGCCCCCGGCGTCCAGGCACCGGGCCAGGGCCTCGCCCTCGGTCAGGGAGGTGAGAAAAATAATCGGCACCAAGGCATCGCCGGCCAGTTGTTTGATCTGCCGAGCCGCCTCGAAGCCGTCCATCACCGGCATCAAGGCATCCATCAGGACCAACTGCGGACGCAAGCGCCTGAACAGCGCCACCGCTTCGGCACCGTCACAGGCCGTCAGCACTTCGTGCCCCTGGCGGCGCACGATGCTGGCCAGCAACAGGCGATCGGCCGCGCCATCCTCGGCGATCAGCACACACAGGGGCTCAGCCATGGACGACAGGCCGCTCAAGAGATATCGAAGAGCTTGTCGAAGTTGGAAATGGCGAGAATCTTGCGCACGTCGGAATTGCTGTTGATCACCCGCACATCGGAGTGGTCGCCGCCGGCGTGATCACGCAGCAACAGCAGCATGCCCAGGGCCGAGCTGTCGAGGTAAGTGGCGTCCTTGAGATCCACCACGATGGAATCGGGGCGAGTGTCGAGCCGCTCGTAGGATTCGCGGAATTCCTGATGCCGCCCGAAATCGAAGCGACCTTTAATGGAAATCGTGAGTTTTTGCCCGTCCGGCGACATTTCAGTAACGACTGACATGAACAGCTTCCTTGTCATTGACGACGAGTAAAAGGTTTAGCACCCACTCGGGACATGGACAACCCGCTCAAGACAAATAGGCGTCAAGGGTAAAGGTTCTGTCGCGGCAAGCGCTGGGACAGCTCGTCCAGCAGCTTCTGCTCGCGCTTGTCCTCCAACTGCCGCGCCTCATCCACATAACGCTGGACCAGCTTGCGCAGGCCCTCGACCCGAGCGTAGGCCTGTTGCCAGGTCTCACGGGCGCGATTGAGGTTGTTCTGGTGCCAGGCCAGGCTTTGCCGCTGCTGAGCCACCGCCGTTTCCAGCTGATTGAGGAAGTGCTGGTAGTTCATCAGCCAATGGCCGGAAACCCCGTGCTGGCCGCGGTCGATCCACTGCTGTTGGTATTCGCCGCGAAAGCGCTCCAGGTCCCCCAGCTTGCTTTCCGCCAGGCGTACCTGACCCTGGAAATGCCCGAGACGCTGGGCAGCGGTGCGCTCGGCGCTTTCAGCCATGTCCACCACGGGCGCCAGGCGCGCTGCACGGCTAGTGGCCATGGCCGGTTAGCCGCCCGCCGCAGGGGCGAAGACCATCTCCAGATGGGCCTCGCTTTCACCCAGGCTGATGCTGTCGTTCAAGCCCTGGCGCAAGTAGACCGCCATCGACGGCTGCAGGGAGATGGCCGCATCGGTTTCCCGGTCGCCGCCAGGCACATAGGCGCCGACGCTGATCAGGTCCCGAGCCTGTTGGTAACGCGACCACAACTGCTTGAAGTACTGCGCACGAGCCATGTGCTCCGGAGACACCACCGCCGGCATGACCCGGCTGATGGAGGCTTCGATGTCGATTGCCGGGTAATGCCCTTCCTCGGCCAGACGCCGGGACAACACGATGTGCCCGTCGAGCACGCCCCGCGCCGAGTCGGCAATCGGGTCCTGCTGGTCGTCGCCTTCGGAGAGCACGGTATAGAAGGCGGTGATCGAACCTCCCCCGGCTTCGGCGTTACCGGCCCGCTCCACCAGCTTCGGCAGCTTGGCGAACACCGACGGCGGGTAGCCCTTGGTGGCGGGCGGCTCGCCAATGGCCAGGGCGATCTCCCGCTGGGCCTGGGCAAAACGGGTCAGGGAGTCCATCAGCAACAGGACATTCTTGCCCTTGTCGCGAAAATATTCGGCGATCCGCGTGCAGTACATCGCGGCGCGAAGACGCATCAGCGGCGCGTCGTCCGCTGGCGATGCAACCACCACGGAACGCTTGAGGCCTTCTTCACCGAGAATGTGCTCGATGAATTCCTTGACCTCACGACCCCGTTCACCGATCAGCCCGACCACAATAATGTCGGCCTCGGTAAAGCGAGTCATCATGCCCAGCAGCACACTCTTGCCCACGCCGGTACCGGCGAACAGCCCGAGACGCTGGCCGCGGCCGACCGTCAATAATCCGTTGATACTGCGAATGCCCACGTCCAGCGGCTGGCTGATGGGGTCGCGTTTGAGGGGATTGATGGTCGGGCCGTCCATCGGCACCCAGTCCTCGGCCTTCATCCCACCCTTGCCGTCGAGGGCGCGGCCGGCACCGTCCAGCACCCGACCGAGCATGCTCATGCCCATGGGCAAGCGACCGGCGTCGGCCAAGGGCACCACTCGGGCGCCAGGCGCGATCCCGGCAACGCTGCCCACCGGCATCAGGAAGACTTTGTTGCCGGAGAAGCCCATGACTTCGGCTTCTACCTGCACCGGGTGGTAACTGTCGTCGTTGATGACCATGCAGCGAGTGCCCATGGCTGCTCGCAAGCCCTCGGCCTCCAGGGTCAGGCCGACCATGCGCAGCAAGCGCCCTTCCAGGATCGGCTGGCCCGGCAGTGCCACGGCCTCGGCGTAAGTGCCCAGGCGCTTGGCGAAGCTGGTGCGTTCAAGGCGCATCGGGTTTGTCCAGCTCAACCTCGGCGGCGGGCGCGGTCGCCGGTGCACTCACAGCACCCAACTCGACCTGCAGGTCCGCCTCGGCCGGATGCAGCGCCTGCTCATGAAGCTGATCGAGCACCTGGTCCATGGCCTTGGTGATGCGGGTTTCCATGCTGGCGTCGATCCGGCTGTGCTCGGTTTCGACCCGACAACCGCCCGGCAGCAGCGCTTCGTCCTCGACGATGCGCCAGCTTTCTTCATGGCGCTCGCGCAGGCTTTTGACCTGTTCGAAGTCCTGGGGATTGACGTACAGCCGCACATTACCCACGCCCAGGGGCAGGAGTTTTAGGGCTTCGCGCATGACGTGTTCGATCTGGCTGGAATCCATCGCCAGCTCACGCTGGATCACCTGGCGGGCAATGTGACGCACCAAGTCCACCAGGGACCTTTCAATCTGCGTGTCCTGCTCGGCAATCGGCTCGAAGAGGTTGCCCATGAGCAACTCCAGGGCCTGCAGCTTGGCGCCCAGGGCTACTTCGGCTTCCTGGCGGACCTTCAAGGTGGTGCTGTGGAAACCTTCACGTTCGCCGGTGGCAAACCCTTCGTTATAGGCTTCCTGGCGAATGCTCTCGAGCTCTTCGAGGGTCAGTGGCTGGACTTCCTCCAGCGGCACCTCCTCCATTTCCACCGGCAGTTCTTCGACCGGTTCGGGCTCAGGCTCAGGCACATGGGGATCAAAACTGGGCAGCGCCCAGATGTCGAAACCTTCGACATCCCGGGCGCGAATCAGGTCGCTATGGGCTTCATCACTGCTGGACGACATAAAGCGACCTTAGATCATTTCTTCGCCGCCCTTCCCGCCGAGAACGATTTCTCCGGCTTCGGCCATACGGCGGGCAATGGTAAGGATTTCCTTCTGCGCGGTTTCCACATCGCTGACGCGCACCGGGCCTTTGGCCTCGAGGTCGTCGCGCAGCAGTTCCGCCGCCCGTTTGGACATGTTCTTGAAGATCTTTTCCTTGACGCCTTCGTCCGAACCCTTGAGGGCCAGGACCAGCACATCGGAAGAGACTTCGCGCAGCAACGCCTGAATGCCCCGATCATCAACATCGGACAGGTTGTTGAACACGAACATGAGGTCTTCGATCTGACCGGACAGGTCTTCGTCGACTTCGCGGATCGAGTCCATGAGCTGGCCTTCGATGGAGCTGTCGAGGAAGTTCATGATGTCTGCCGCACGCTTGATACCACCCAAGGTGGTGCGCGAGGCATTGGAGTTGCCGGAGAACTGCTTCTCGAGAATCTGGTTCAGCTCTTTCAGGGCCGCCGGCTGCACGGTGTTCAACGACGAGACCCGGAGGATGATGTCCAGCCGTGCCTTGTGGTCAAAGTTACCCAGCACTTCACCGGCCTGGTCGGGGTCGAGGTACGCCACCACGATCGCCTGGATCTGTGGGTGCTCGTAGCGGATCACGTCGGCCACGGCCCGCGGCTCCATCCATTTCAGGCTGTCGAGACCGCTGGTGTTACCGCCCAGGAGGATGCGATCGATCAGGCCGTTGGCCTTGTCTTCGCCCAGGGCTTGGGTGAGCATTTTACGCACGTAGTCATCGGAACCGACGCCAAGGCTGGTCTGATCGCCGACAATGTCGACGAACTCGCTCATCACCTGCTCGACCTGCTCACGGTGCACGTTGCCCATCTGCGCCATGGCCACACCCACACGCTGGACCTCTTTGGGCCCCATGTGGCGCAGCACTTGCGCGGCATCGGTGGACCCCAGGGACAGCAGCAGAATCGCGGCTTTGTCGACCCGGGTCAGTTTGGCGGTAGCGGCTCGGTTATCACTCATCTGCGTTAATCCACTCTTTCACGACCTGAGCCACACGACCCGGGTCTTCAGCCACCAGACTCTTGATTGCGTTCAACTGAGCGTCATAACCCTCGCTCGGGCTTGGCAGCAGAATGCTCTGCGGACCACCGAGGCTGACGCGATCGTTGGCCAGTTCGCCGTCCAGGCCGCCCATGCCACCGAGTTCGACATCGCTGCCCAGGCCTGCCAATTCCTTGCTTCTGCCGCCACCGGTGATGTTGTTGAGCACCGGACGCAGCACGCCGAACACCAGCACCAGGATGAACAGCACGCCCAGCACTTGCTTGACGATGTCCCAGAACCAGGGTTGCTGATAGAACGGCGTTTCGGCGATCACTTCACCGCGATCAGCCGAGAACGGCACGTTGATCACGCTGACACTGTCGCCACGACTGGCGTCGAAACCGACGGCGTCCTGCACCAAGCGTGTGAAGCGCGCCAATTCGTCGGCGCTCCATGGGGCACGGGTGGTTTCACCGTTGGCGGCATTGACCTTGGTTTGATCGTCCACAACCACCGCCACAGACAGGCGATTCAAGCGACCCTGCTGTTGCTTGGTGTGGCTGATGGAACGGTCAAGTTCGAAGTTCTTGGTGGATTGTTGACGCTTGTCGGCCGGGTACGGGGCCAACATCGGCTGGCCGGTGGCCGGGTCCATGATCTGTTGGCCGTTGGCATCAAGCAGCGGCTGGCCGGGCTGCACCATCCCCGCCGAGGCGGTGGCGCCACCGGTGGTTTGCGGCGCGCTGGCCGGCGACGGTGGCTGGTTGCTCAGGGCACCCGGGACGCCTTGCGGGCCGTTGCTGCTGGAGCGCTGCTCATTCACCGACTGCTCGCTGCGCAGGGCCGGCTGGTCAGGGTTGAACTGCTCCGAAGTCGATTCGACGGCACTGAAGTCCACGTCAGCGGACACTTCGGCCTTGTAGCGGTCGTTACCCAGCACCGGTTGCAGGATGTTGTGCACACGCTGAGTGAGCATGCTTTCCATGCGGCGGCTGTAATCGAATTGCTTGCCGGCCATGGTCAGTTCGGAGTTTTCCGCCTGATCGGAGAGCAGGTTGCCCTTCTGGTCGACCACAGTGATCTGTGACTTGCTCAACTCGGGAACACTGGTCGCCACCAGGTTGATAATCGCCAGTACCTGGCCCGGCTCCAGGGAGCGACCGGAATACAGCTCAACCAATACCGAGGCGCTAGGCTTGCGTTCATCACGCACAAACACCGAGCTTTTTGGAATCGCCAGGTGCACACGGGCACCCTTGACGTTGTTCAGGCTGGAGATGGTCCGCGCCAGCTCGCCTTCTAGGCCGCGACGGTAACGGGTCGCTTCCATGAACTGGCTGGTGCCCAGGCCTTGCTCTTTATCGAGGATTTCAAAACCGATGTTGCCATCACCCGGCGCTACGCCAGCGGCGGCAAGTTTCAGGCGCGCCCGCGACAGGTCGTCAGCCTTGACCAGCAAGGCGCCGGAATTGGGCTCAACGGTATAGGGAATGTCGGCAGACGCCAGGGTGTCCATGACTTGCTTGGCATCCATACCCGCCAGGCTGCCATACAACGGACGGTAGTCGGGCTGCTGAGACCACAGCACCACGGCAAAACCAATCGCCACGCTCGCAGCCAGACCGACCAACAGGCCTATCTGACGCAACATGGTCATCTCGGAAAGGTTTTCCAGAAAGGACAAGCCGAACAGCGGCGGTTTGCCGTCTATCGGGGTGGCCTTGGCCGGTACGTTATCGGCGACTGCTTCTGCCATGACTCAATCTCGTCCTTAAACCGGCATCTGCATGATGTCTTGGTAGGCCTGAACCAACTTGTTACGCACTTGGGTCAACGCTTGAAAAGACACACTGGCCTTTTGCGAGGAAATCATCACATCCGTCAGATCAACGCCGCTCTTGCCAATTTCAAAGGCACTGGCCAGCTGACTGGAAGCCTGCTGAGTGTCATTGACCTTGTTCACGGCCTGCCCGAGCAAGTCGGAGAAGCTGCTGCCGCTGACTTCCGGCACTGCGACGGATTTCGGCTGAGCCATGGCATCCATTTGCATGGTGCGCATGTCCAACATCAACCGATTAAATTCAATACCTTGGCTCATGGTCTACTCTCTCTGACGACCCGCAATTTTTTGACACTCACGCAGCGGTTAGTGAGGTGTTAGCAACAAGGGTGCCAGCTCCATGGCTACACCGACAAAAGCCCTTCGCGAAGCCGATTCCACAACACTCAGGTGGCAAACAAGTAAGCCTCGACATCCATTCCGGCATCACGCATCTGCGCCAGTTTGTAGCGTAGGGTGCGCGGGCTGATGCCCAGGCGCTCTGCAGCTTCCTTGCGACGCCCACGCTCGGAGCGCAGGGTGTCGATGATCATCTGGAACTCGCGGCGACGCAGATCATCACCCAGCGCCCCCGCCGACTCAGCCGCCGGGGCATCGACTTCCTTGGGCACGATGCGCAAATGGCTGGACGGCGCTGCGGCCAGGGCCGGCAGCGGGGCGCAGGCCACCGGGCCGGCCAGACAGAAATCTTCCGGCTGGATCAAGCCGCCCTGCTGCAGGATCAATGCGCGCTGGATGGCGTTATCCAACTCACGCACATTACCCGGCCAAGGGTAAGCCTCCAGGCAAGCCTGAGCCTGGGCGGAGAGCCGAGCCGCCGCGTGCTTCATTTTATTGACGTGCTTGGCCAACAAGCGCTCGGCCAGCGGCAGGATATCGGCGGTGCGCTCGCGCAACGGGCGCCAGGCCAGGGGAAACACCGACAAACGGTAGTAAAGGTCTTCACGGAAACGCCCGGCCGCCACTTCACCGGCCAGATCACGGTTGGTGGTGGCCACCACCCGGATGTCCAGGCTGATCGGCTTGCGCGCCCCCACCCGCTCCACTTCCCGCTCTTGCAGCACGCGCAGCAGCTTGGCCTGCAAGCCCAGGGGCATTTCGGAAATCTCATCCAGCAACAGGGTGCCGCCGTCGGCTTGCTCGAACTTGCCCGCCTGGGCCGCGATAGCTCCAGTGAAGGAACCCTTCTCATGACCGAACAAAGTGGCTTCGAGCATGTTGTCGGGAATGGCCGCACAGTTGATGGCGATGAACGGTTGATTGGCGCGATGGGAATGCTGATGGATATAGCGCGCCAGCACCTCCTTGCCGGTCCCTGACTCACCGGAAATCAGCACCGTGGAGTCACTGCGCGCCACCCGAGCAGCCAATTCCAGCAGCTGCGCGCTGGCCGGCTCGAAGGCCACCGGCCCCTCGGATTCTGCACCGCTTAGAGTACCCAGGGCATGGCGCGCCACCAGATCCAGCAAGGCCCGAGGCTCGAAGGGCTTGACCAGATAATCGGCAGCACCTTGACGCATAGCCTCCACCGCTCGCTCGACGGCACCATGGGCCGTCATCAGCAGCACCGGCAACTGGGGCTGGCGACTACGCAGCAAGCCGAGCAACTGGTGACCGTCCATGCCCGGCATATTGACGTCACTGACCACCAGACTGAAGGCTTCTTCCGCTACAGCGCTCAGCGCCTCTTCCGCACTACCGACAGCACGATAGTCGTGACCAGCCAGCAGCAGGGTATCCGCCAGGGCCTCGCGCAATGCGCGATCGTCTTCGACCAGTAACACCTTGATTGCCATGTTCTTCATTCCCCTCCATGGGCGCCGCAGAACAGCGGCAACGTGACCAGCGCACAGGTGCCGCGCCCCGGGCGAGAACGCAGGGACAACTCACCCTGGTGAGCACGCGCCACAGCCTTGACCACGGTCAGGCCCAGCCCGGTGCCGTTGACCTTGGTGGTGTAGAACGGCTCGCCCAGACGAGCCAGTACGGCAGCATCGATACCGCTGCCGCTGTCACTGACGCACAGGCGCAACTGGTTATCGCGGCCATACAGATGCACCTTCAGGCGCGCCTGTCCGGCGCTGGCTTGAATGGCGTTTTCCAGCAAATTGAGCAATGCCCCGACCAGGGTGTCGCGATTGCACAGCAACTCGCCGATATGGCTGTCGCACTGCCAGCGAATCGACACGTCCTGGACCTGGGTCAGGGCCGCTGCCTGCAGCGACTGCATCAAGGCACCCGGACTGACCCGATCGGTCAACGGCAACTCCCCGCGGGCGAACACCAGCATGTCGCGCACCTGGTGCTCCAACTCGTGCAAACGCTCCTTCAAGCGCCCGGCGAAACGCTGCTGGGTGGCGACCGGCAACTCTTGCTCGGTCAAGTGGCTGGCATAGAGCAAGGCGGCGGATAGCGGCGTGCGGATCTGGTGAGCCAGGGAGGCGACCATGCGCCCCAGAGAGGACAAGCGCTCATGACGCGCCAGTTGATCTTGCAGATGGCGGGTTTCTGTCAGGTCATTCAGCAGCACCAACTGCCCGGGCTCGGCATCCAGGGAACGAGTGGCAATGGACAGACGCCGACCGTCCTTGAGGGAAATTTCGTGCCCATCGTCCTCTCGCGGCGCAAAGCTGCGGGCGATGATATGCCGCCACAACTCCCCCTCAAGGGGCAGGCCCAGCAGTTCGCAGGCAGCGGGGTTGGCTTCACGGACAATGCCCTGGCCATCGATGACGATCACGCCACCCGGCAACAGGTCGAGAAGATTTTGCAGACGATTGGCCAGACGCTCTTTTTCCGCCAACTCCTGCATACGCTGGGCGCTGACGACGGCCAGCTCACCCTTGAGCTCGGTCACCCGCGCCTCAAGCATGCTGTAGGAGTCAGTAAGTTGGCTCGACATCTGATTGAACAAGGCAAAAGCCTGCTCAAGCCCCTGCCGGCTCGCCTGCTCTACGGACGACGATTGACCCTGGGCATCAGGGACAGGAGACATCTGGGCGGCTTGGGGCATCGTGCTCTCTCGCGTGGCTGACCGTCAGTTAAACGGAACGTTGCAAGAGACTTAGCAATACCCGTGCCTAAAAAAAACAGACCGTTTTTCAATGGCTTGAAAAACAGGCGTCAATCATCCGCCTGTTCATCACCCTCACGCCGACTCATGCCGTACTTGCGCATCTTCTCCACCAGGGTGGTGCGACGGATACGCAGGCGTTCAGCGGCGCGCGCCACAATGCCATTGGCATCATCCAGGGCCTGCTGGATCAAGCCTTGCTCAAGGCCACCGAGGTAGTCCTTCAGGTCCAGGCCTTCAGGCGGCAACATGGCGGTGGCGGAGAAATCCGGAGTGTGGCCATTGATGGCAACACGCTCTTCCAGGTCGCTGCGCAGGCTGTCCACCAGTTGCTCGTCCTCATCGTCCACGTAGCGGAATTTCTTCGGCAGCTCGACCACGCCGATCACACCATAGGGGTGCATGATCGCCATGCGCTCCACCAGGTTGGCCAACTCACGGACGTTGCCCGGCCAACCGTGACGGCAGAGCGACATGATGGCGGCAGAGTTAAAGCGAATCGAACCACGCTTCTCGTGCTCCATGCGCGAGATCAGTTCGTTCATCAACAACGGAATGTCTTCCACGCGTTCACGCAGCGGAGCCATTTCGATGGGGAATACATTCAGGCGGTAGTAGAGGTCTTCGCGGAAACTGCCCACCTCGATCATGCTCTCGAGGTTCTTATGGGTTGCGGCGATGATGCGCACGTCGACGCCCTGGGTCTTGTTGCTACCCACGCGCTCGAAGGTGCGCTCCTGCAGGACCCGCAGCAACTTAACCTGCATCGGCAACGGCATGTCGCCAATCTCGTCCAGGAACAGGGTGCCGCCATTGGCCAGCTCAAAACGCCCGGCACGGCTGGTGATGGCGCCGGTGAACGCACCTTTCTCGTGACCGAAGAGTTCGCTTTCCAGCAACTCGGCAGGAATCGCCCCGCAGTTGACCGGGACGAACGGCGCCTCACGACGCTTGGAGTGATAGTGCAGGTTGCGTGCGACCACTTCCTTGCCAGTTCCCGACTCGCCGAGGATCAGCACACTGGCATCGGTATCCGCCACTTGCTGCATCATCTGCCGCACGTGCTGGATCGCTCGACTGGTACCTACCAGGCTGCGGAACAGATTGGGTTCACGGTGACGACCGCGCTCACGGGCCTGATCGTACATTTCACGATAGACCTGAGCACGGTGCAGGGAGTCAAGCAATTTGCTGTAGCTGGGGGGCATTTCCAGGGTGGACAGCACACGACGGCGCTGGTCTTCCGGCAACTCGACAGAAGAATTTTCACCCATTAACAAAACTGGAAGGAACTCATCCCAGGCAGAGAGTGTCTTTAGCAAGCCCAAAAGCGCACCAGGAGCACTGACAGTCCCGATGAGGACGCAAATGACTTCACGACTAGATGACAAAGAGCCGACAGCCTGCTGCCAGTCATGGCTACCGCAGGGTAAATTTTCTTCACCAAGAAAATTTAAAATCACCGCCAGGTCGCGGCGGCGGACGCTATCGTCATCGATCAGCAGAATTTTGGTTTCACGCCACATGCAATAGCAACTTCCCTAGTCAACTCAATGCCCTGGATTTAGGGGCAAGCTAGACGCGCTTTTAGACACTTCTGCCTTGTAGACGCCTGAAATCTGAAAACAGCCACTAGTTAAGTCAAAAAAGCGTGCACAGTCAAATTTATGGCGCGCCGAGGTCGGATTAACTCAACATTAACCGAACAGATGGTAAACCTTTGCCGCATTTTGCGCTTGGTGGATCTGTTGCATCTCGTCGACTATTGCCTGGCGCTCCCCTGTCGCCACCTCAAGCAATTGCCGGTATACCCCCAACAACTCCTCAAGATTCTCGCGCAAGGCGGTCTCATCGACCTGAGCCTCGCTGAGCACGTCCTCCATGCACGAACGGCAGGCCAGGTCTAATTCACCGATGGCTTCCCAGTTACGCTCCGCCAAGGCACCTACCAAGGCTTCACGGGTTTGTTCGATACGCTGCAGGACAGCACTCATGGCAACCTCCTTAAAACTGCGAGCCCGGCTCGGCGATGGCATCCCAGCCATCTTTCACCGTGCGGAGCAGATCGGCGACCTCATCAAGAATCTTTGTGTCGGTCTTGATGTTGGCCTCAGCCAGACGCTTCATCATGTAGGTGTAGAGGCTGTCCAGATCACCCAGGCTATCCAGCGAGTTTTCCAGATCCAGACCTTCACGCAAGCCACCGATGATGCCGATGGCCTTGCTGATAAATACGCCTTTGTTGGCGACATCTTTGCGCTCGATCGCGCCCTTGGCCTGAGCGATACGATCCAGGCCACCTTCCATCAACATCTGCACCAGGCGATGCGGACTGGCGACGGAAGTTTGCGCCTGGGCACCAATTTTCTGGTACTGCCGAAGGGCTAGCATCGGATTCATGTTGTACCTCATCAAAACTCAAGGGTTCGTATAAGCAGTGTATCGACACCGCGTCAAAAAACTTTAGATCAAAAGCAAAAAGCCCGGAACGCTGGAATAGCGTTGCCGGGCTTTTGGCGCAGGCTGAATATTAGCCTTTTTGCTGCGCGGTCAACGCCTCAAACATCGACGTAATGTTGCTGGCAGTGGCTTTAAGCTGCCCGACCAATGTATCCATCGCAGCGTACTTTTTGGTCAACACAGACGTCAGGGTTTCAATACGGCGGTCCAGCGCCTCCTGATCAGCGGTCAGGCGGTTCTTGGTCACCGACAAGGCCTTGGAGCGCGCTGTCAGGATACTCTCTTGCGTAGGGGTAGCGCCCTGAGTGAATTGCTTAGTTGCGCTGTCCATCCGCGCCAGCAGACCGTTGTCGCCGGTAAACATCTCCTGGACTTCACTGCCAAGCTTCTTATCGTTCATCGCCGTGGCGTACTTGGTGGTATCGAAATCCAGAGCGCCGGTCTTCTGGTTGGTGGTAATCCCCAACTGAGCCAGTACCGTCAGAGTGGTACCCGCACCGACCTCGGACAACGGCTTGCGAATTTCCGCCAGGATCGACCGCGGCAACGCGTCGCCCGTCATGGCCGCTGCCGTGGTGGTGCCATCGTCGTTCACAGTGGCCTTGGTCAGGGCCGTAATGCCGTTGGCCACCGCGTTATAGGCATCGACGAACTTCTGGATCGAGGCTTTCAAACCGTCGGTATTGGCTGCCACGGTAATGGTGGTTCCAACGGAATCAGCAGCCACAAGATTCAGGGTTAGTCCCGAAACCGCTTTATCAATGGTGTTTTTACTGCTGGTCAGCGCCAGTCCATCTACCGAATATTTCGCATCCAACGCCACGGAACCGATGGCTCCCGAGGAGGTGGCTGTCGGGGTGTCACCCATCAAGGCAGTGCCGTCGATTTCCAGCCCAGCGATGCCGCTAACGGAGATATCGGACCCCGCCCCAGTGGTAGTAGATCCCAGCACCAAACGCGAGCCAAAGGAGTCGGTGACGATGTTGGCGCTAATACCCGCGCCCTTCAGCGCAGAGTCACTGTTGATCGAGTCGCGCACCGATTGCAGGGTGGCGCCGCTTTTAACTGAAAGATTGTAATCAGTGCCATTTTGACTGATTTTCAGGTCACCAGTCGGAATAGCACTGGTCGTGCCGCCGGCGAAGGCAGCACTGGCTACTTTCGAGGAGGTCGCCAGGTTAGTCACCTTGACCACGTAGGTACCCGCTACTGCCGTATTGGTGGCAGTGCCTGTAACCGCTTTGTCATTGGTGGTTGTGGCGGCAAAACCATTGAACTGCGGCGTAGTGGTGCTGCCGAGTGTCTTGATGGTGGTTTGAAAAGTCGCCAGCAACGACTGCAGCTTGGCAATACCCGAAATGCTCGCAGTATTGGTCGCGGTCGCGCGCGTAATCTGACCCTGCTTGGCAGCCTTGTCAGCATTCACCAGGGCTTCGACGATGCCACTGATGTTCAGGCCGGAGCCCAGACCAGTACTCGGTACAATTGGACTTGCCATGTTGATCTCCCTTTTCGTGTGCCGCCGGTCTTTTGACCGCTACAAGGCTCAAAAGAACTTAACAACAATATTCGTGCCAGCCGTCAGACTTTAGCACTGAACAATAGACTGCTCGCATCATTCAAACTATTGGCCAAACGCAGGACTTCTTCATTGGGGATCTGCCGAACCACCTCACCCGAATCACTGGCAATCACTTTGACCACCACTTTTCCGGAAGGCTCATCGATCGAGAACTCCAGGTTACGCTTGACCGACTGCACGAACTTTTCGATTTCCTGAACAGCCATCTTCAGTTGGTCCTGCTCGCTTTGAGGGTCTTTTTTACTCTCGTCACTGGTAGCCGACAACTCCGCCACAACGACCTGAGGCTTCTCCAGCGGCTTTTCAGCAACCGGGGCTGCAGCATGCGCCGTCGGATAAGACAAGTTCAGCTTCACGCTCATATCCATGTCCATCACCTCTAAAAGTAAAAAAGCGGGAGAGCACGACCAGCGCACTCACCCGCCAAAGCTTAGCCAGCTATTACTGAAGCAGCTTCAGTACAGCGGATGGCAGTTGGTTGGCCTGGGCCAGAACTGCGGTGGAAGCTTGTTGCAGAGTTTGTTGCTTGGTCAGCTGTGCAGTTTCAGCAGCGAAGTCGGTATCTTGTACGCGACCCAGTGCAGCACTGGCGTTTTCGTTGATGTTCTGCAGGTTGGAGATGGTGCTGGTCAGACGGTTCTGTGCAGCACCGAGGTCGGCACGGCTGGTGTTGATGGTTTTCAGAGCCGCGTCGATTGCAACCAGAGCAGCGCTGGTGCTGGTTTCTGCAGTGGCGCTGTCGTTACCGGTGATGGAGATCGTACCCGATGCAACACCCAGGGTGGTGGCGTCGAAGCCGCTGTCCAGGGTGATGGTGATCTGGTTGGTTGCGCCGGTGTTGGAACCGACCTGGAAGGTCATGGTGCCAGCGGAACCGTCGATCAGGTTTTTGCCGTTCAGGTTGGTCGACGCTGCGATACGAGTCAGCTCGTCCGACATGGTCGCGAATTCTTTGTTCAGAGCGACACGGTCATCGGTACCGTTGGAGTCGTTTCGCGACTGAACAGCCAGTTCACGCATACGCTGCAGAATGTTGGTGGATTCTTGCATCGCGCCTTCAGCGGTCTGGGCGATGGAGATACCGTCGTTGGCGTTTTTGATCGCCATGGTCTGACCACGGATCTGCGAAGTCATACGGGTAGCGATTTGCAGGCCGGCGGCGTCGTCTTTAGCGCTGTTGATTTTCAGGCCGGAAGACAGGCGAGTCATCGAAGTCGACAGAGCATCGGAAGCCTTGTTCAGGTTTTTCTGAACGTTCAACGATGTGACGTTAGTGTTTACTGTTAAAGCCATGACGAATTCCTCGTTGGTTGGGTACTGCGGCTTCCGGCCCTGGCAACCGCCGGGTATGGCCTAGAGAACCTTCGTAATAGTTATCGTCGGCAATGCAAGTTGCTTGAGGGCTTTTTTAAAAAAAATTGCCATCACACTGCCACCCCCCGTAAAACAAGGGCTTAGGCACGAGACACCCAAGAAAATGACGCCAGAAAAACACCGGGGTAAAGACCGATCCCGGTATCAACACCCAAACGATCAGGCCGCGAACGCTGCCTGCAACCACTGCACCAACTCGTATTCCATGTAATCCGCCACGCCCAACCAGTCTTGCGCCTCCTGGCGCCCCAATATCTGGGTCAACCAATGGGTCCATTCTGGTTCGAGCTCCATCCGTTCCTCGAGCAACGCCTGTACCCGCGCACAGAGCTCAACCATCAATAACGACGCTTCGACATCCCGCCCCAGGCGAAACAAACCGGCCCCCTGCTGCAGGCCAACGGACAACGACTCGACCTCATTCACGGCATGTACTCCCCATGGAAGGTGGTGCCGGCGATCATTGCCCCGGCGCGACTGGTGTTGAAGAACGCCACATCGGGCTGCCCGGCAATATAACGCTCCAGCTCGCACAGGTAGCTGCGGAAATTGAGCTGGGTCCTGACCCGCCGCCCATGCCCATCGAGCAACCAATGCTTGGCGACGCCCAATTGGGGCCCAAGGTGGCCATCCTTCCAGCCCGCGTGGGTTTTATTCATGGGGAAGGCAAAGTCAGCACCGAACAGTGTCACCCGACGCGCACCCAGGCGCACCGCCAGGTCCACCGCCGGGTGAATCACACTGCCCCCGGTATGCAACTGCGCCCGAGGCACCTGCTGGCGCAGCGCCTGATACACCGGGCTGGCCGAATAACCGACGTAACGCGGCCCCTTCCAGCCCTGCAACACCAAGGGGTTGGCCAGAGGCATGTACACCAGGCCGACGTCCGCCGAGTCATCGGGTGGCAGATGGCGCAGGTTGATCAAGCGATCGATGGTCACCACCAGATCAGGCTTGATGCCCTGAGCCAACAATGGCTGATACGCCGTATCCACACAGATCAACAACGGCCGCTGGGCCTGCTGGCGAATGTCGCGAAGACGCTCGAAGTGGTGCTCCAGGCTGGGGCCCGTGGCGATGACAAAGACTTCGCGCCCAGGCTGACTATCAAACAGCTCGGCAACATCCCGATCGCGCTGCACCCACTCCAGGCTGGCCGCCAGGCGCTGGGCAATCTCCGGATGATCGGCAGAAAACTGCCGATTGTTGAACCCCAGGTGAGTCTCGCTCACCAAGCGATCGCGGATCTTGGCATTGAAGTCATCCGCCAGCACCAGTTCGGCCGGCAACGCAAAGAACGGAAGCTGGATCTCCGGCAAGTCGCCGGCATAACACAGCTGTACACGTGGGTCCTGCAGCCAATCCTGCTGCTCCAGCAACTGCAGCACCAGTTTGAACACCGCGCCATTGAGAATATGCACCCAGAGGTGCTTCAGCCCCGGGCGCTCCAACAGCACCCTGGCCAGGTCTCCGAGCCCGGTGCCATAAAGATGCAGTAGCGCGCTGTCGGGCAGGCTCTCGGCCTGTAAACGCGCCTCCCGCAGACGGTCATGGCGACTGCTGAGCTGAATGCCGGCGATGCTCAGGGTCGAACCTAGGCCCTCCATCAGTTCGGCCTGCAACACCTCGCTGTCCTCGGCCTGCACCCGGTCGAGCAATACCGGCCATCGCGCCTGCAACACCAGGGCATTGCGCTCGAAGATCTCACTCATGCCGCCTCGCTCATCATTCGTGCAAAAAAATAGCGCTCAAGGTTACACCCTGAGCGCTATGTGTGAAGCCTGAAGAACCGTCAACTCATGGACGATGGAGGATCGCCGAACCCCATGACAGGCCTACGCCGAACCCACTCAGGGCCACGCGCTTCCAGTCCGAGTCCAGGACATGTTTCTCCAGCAGCAAAGGAATGCTCGACGACACGGTATTACCGGTCTCGACCATGTCCTTGATGAATTTCTCCGGGTCGCCCTCGAAGCGTCGCGCCACGGCGTCGACAATCGCCGCGCTGCCTTGGTGAATGCAAAACGCATCGATATCGTCGGCACTCAAACCGGACTCATTCAGCAGCTCGTGCAAATGCGCCGGTACTTTCAGCAAGGCAAAATTGAACACCTGACGACCGTTCATAAAGAACACGCCGTCGCTGACTTTCAAATGGGGAGCACCGGAACCGTCGGTACCGAATTTGGCCTTGCCCAACTGCCAGGCGGCATCTTCGCCCATCCAGGTGGCGGTCGCTGCATCGCCGAAGAGCATGGTGGTATTGCGGTCTTCGGGGTCGACAATCTTCGAATACGGATCAGCAGTGACCAACAAGCCGTTCTTCAGGCCTGCCGCTTCCATAAAGCCCTTGATTGCGTAAATGCCGTAGACATAACCGGAGCAACCCAGGGAAATATCGAACGCCGCGACCGTGGTCGGCAGGCCCAATTTGTCCTGGACGATAGCGGCGGTGTGCGGCAAACCTTCTTCGTCACCATTCTGGGTAACGACGATCAATACGTCGATGGCTTCGCGCTTGAGTTCAGGATTGCTGGCGAACAACGCATTGACCGCTTCGACACACAGGTCCGAGGTTTCCTGGCCGTCATCTTTGCGCGGCAGGAAAGCGGAACCGATCTTGCCCAGGATGAATTCTTCATCCTTGGCGAATTTTGCACCTTGTGCGTAATTGTCCACGCCGGCTACAGGCACGTAGCTCGCAATGCTCTTTATGCCAATCATTACGGCTTCCCAATAATAAACAGCCCAATACCCTCCATCGATAAACGATCGAGGGCTGCCGATAAACAGGTTTTTGTTGCCCTCGCCAAGAGGGCACCGGAAGAACAAAGGGCTATCACAGGACCAAACACCGGCCTGGCGCCATCTCCCCGGCCAATACAATACAGTGAAGATGCGCGTTATGACTCGCAGGTCACGCTATTTTGCCGAATCCACCGACAAAGCCCCCTTCGACAGACACGCAATTCCGGGCCCCGACCATCGATCGAACCTGGAATCATTGCACCTCGCCGCCAGCCTTCAGTGCCGCATAAAGGTACTCGGCACGCAGCCAGTCCTCCTCGGTATCGATGTCCTGCACCAGGTGCCGGGGCAGGATCACCGGCAGGCTCCGCGAGGAAAACATGACTTCTCCGGCCAGCCAGGCCTGGGTGCGGCCCCAATAAAACTGCCCGGCATCCTGATAGGCCTCGGGCAAATCCTGGGAGCGGGTGTCGCGAAACTCAGGGTACAGCGGCGTCAAGGCGCCCTCCCCGTCCAGGCACAAAGCCCGTTGCACCGGAAACCCGAAGCCGCAGACGGAAAAGGCAAAGGACTTGTCCGGGTGCTGCTGCAGCGCTTCCAAGCCTTGGCGCAGATAGCGCGCCTGCAGCAACGGCGCCGTGGCGTAGATGCAACAGCTGTAGTCAAAGTCTTGGCCCTGCTCATGCAGGGTCTCCAAGGCGTGGGCAATGACGGCCCCAGTGCCGGTAAAATCATCGGCCAGGGCTAGTGGCCGCATAAACGGCACCCAAGCCCCGCTGCGCGCGGCCAACTCGGCAATCTCCACGTCGTCGGTACTGACCAATACCTTGTCGAACAACCCCGAATTCAAGGCAGTACGAATCGAGCGGGCAATCATCGGCTCGCCATCGAACGGCTTGAGGTTCTTGCGCGGGATACGCTTGCTGCCACCACGGGCCGGAATAATGGCGATGCGACTCATCAGGCCCGTCCGCTGAGAACACGCCGCACATGGGCGGCGCTTTCGTCCTGCTGTTCATCGGTCAGTTCCGGGTACAGCGGCAGGCTGATGGCTTGGTGGAAATACGCTTCAGCCTCAGGGAAGTCACCCTCCGCAAAGCCCTGTTCACGGTAATACGGCTGCAGGTGCACGGGGATGTAATGCAGGTTCACCCCCAGGCCTGCCGCGCGCAGTTGCTCGAAGACCTCGCGCTGGCTCAGGCCGATCCTGTCCAACTGCAAACGCACCACATACAAATGCCAGGCCGACTCAGCCCCCGGCTGGGCACTCGGCAAGGTCAACGGCAACCCCGCCAACAGGGACTCATAGCGGCCGGCCAGCCGACGACGCTGAGCGACAAACTCATCGAGCCGGGTCATTTGCGAAAGCCCCAACGCCGCATGCACATCGGTCATCCGGTAGTTGAAGCCCAACTCCAACTGCTGGTAGTACCACAAGCCCTCGGCCGGAACATCCATCTGTGCCGGATCAGAGGTAATGCCGTGGCTGCGCAGCCGCCGCAGACGCTCGGCAAATTCGGGGCGGTTGGTCAGGACCATGCCGCCCTCGGCACTGGTGATGATTTTCACCGGGTGGAAACTGAAAATAGTCATCGCCGCATGCGCCCCGCAACCCACCGGCCGCCCCTGGTAAGAAGCGCCCACCGCATGGGCCGCATCCTCGATCAGGACAAAACCATAGCGCTCGGACAACCGCGCGATCGCCTGCATGTCACAGCTCTGGCCAGCGAACGCCACCGCCACCACCACCTTGGGCAAGGTACCGCTGGCTTCGGCGAGCTCCAGCTTCTGCGCCAGCAACCGGGCGTCCATGTTCAGCGTCTGTGGATCGATGTCGACAAAATCGACCTCGGCACCGCAGTAACGCCCACAGTTGGCCGAGGCGACAAAGGTATTGGGACTGGTCCACAGAGCATCGCCCGGCCCCAACCCCGCCGCAAGGCAAGCAATGTGCAGCGCGGCGGTGGCATTGCACACCGCCACCGCGAAACCGGCCTGGCAATACTCCGCCAGGGCGCCCTCGAAACGCTCGATCATCGGCCCCTGGGTCAACCAGGGCGACTTGAGCACCTCCATCACCGCATCGATATCGGCCTGATCGATACTCTGGCGCCCATAAGGAATCCGGTAAGGCGTCATAGCGGCTGCTCAAGGCAGGCGGCCGGGCCCGGCGCTAGGCCCAGGCCATGGAGCACGGAAGTATCGTTATGCATGGTTCAACCCCTTCTGGCGGTGATCAACTGACGAGCAACTGCGCCCAGTCCACACCGGAGGCGGCACTGAGGGTGAAAGCCTTGCCCGTCAAGGCCAGGTTCTGGTTATAGGCCACATCCTGGGCAAACCGCGCCGACCACTTGTCCACCAGGGCCGCAGCGGCCTGTGGGTGATCCGGCAGGATGCCCAAATGAACCATCTGCGCCCGCGGCGTCCACACCGTCAGGTAGCCAGCATCAGCGGCCTTCAGGCACAGGTCGACATCGGCGAACGCCTCGGCGAAATGCTCTTGATCCAAGCCGCCCAGGGCTTGGTACAACTCTTTGCGGACCATCAGGCAGGCGCCCGATACAGCACTGTAGTTCTGCTCGGCCCACAGGCGATTCAGATAACCGGCTTCGCTCTTCGGAGCGCCGACAAATGCCGCGCCCACGCCACCATTGAGCCCCAGGATCAGGCCGGCCTGAGTGGTAACGCCCTGCTCATCCACCAGATGCGCGCCGACAATCCCCACTTCCGGACGCTGAGCCTGATTGACCAGGCTGTCGATCCAGTTAGCATTGCCCACTTGAGCGTCCGCCGACAGCAGTACCAAGTACTCTCCCCGTGCTTCCTGGCTCAGGGCATTGGACAGCTCGGCTGGGCTCAGGCGCTGCTCAGTCCGCAACACTCTTACGCGGTTGCCCTGCTGCTCCAGGCTACCCAGCCAGGTCGTCAGTTCCGAGCTCTGGTTGTGGTTATCGGCAATCAACACTTCATACCGCGAGTAGCGGGTACGCTGCAGCACGCTGACCAGGCAAGCTTGCAGCTCGGCGAAGTTATCTTCGGCCTGCAACAGGATGGAAACCAGCGGCCGCTCGGCATGGCGGTAATCGACCTGGTAGACACCCGACTGCTCAGTGCCAATCTGCGCACGGTAGCCACGGATCCCCAAGTGACGGGTGAGCATACGCTTGACCAGGCCGGCCTCGAGAGGCTCCTGGACCTCACTGATCAACAGTGGCTCGGCCAAGTGGGCCAGGCCCGCCAGGCCACCCTGCTCGATCAGGCACAGCACTAGGTCGAATTCCAGGCCCGGCGCGAAGTCGACCGAGTAGCCACCGACATCGGCCCAGATCTCACGACGCACCAACCAGTGTCCAGCCATCAGGTCCGGAACGCTCTGCAGCAGGTCGAGGTTGACCCCGGGGCGGAACACATCCCTCAGGGTGCCGTCGGCCTGGCGCTGGACCTCGTCCATCGCCACCGCACGGCAGCCCGAAGCGTCGAGCAGTTCCAGGCTGGCACGTAACAGGCCGCTTTGGGTAAACAGATCCCCTGCCCGTACCAGCAGCAACCAGCCCGCAGTGGACTGGCCGGCGAGCTGGTTGAGGCGCTCTACATAGTTGCTGGCAGTGACTTTGACGAAGTGCACCGTGTCTTGCGGTCGCGTGGACGCCGGCAGATCACCCGCAGTCAGCACCACCACCTTGAAGGCCTTGCAATGACTGGCCACCAAGCTGTCGAAGGTCGCCTGCAACTTGGCCATGTTGCCCTCAAGGTCGAGCAACAGGATGCAGAACTGCGGTCCACCCTTGTGCTTGGCCAAGTGCGCGGCAATCGCCTTGAGTTGCAGGGTGTCCGGCTTACGTGCGTCCAGCCAGTTCAGCAGGCGCCCCGACGGCATACCGTCCAGCAGGGTGCGGCTGTGCGTGGTCGGCACGGCCTCCAGGCGCTCGACCCAGGCCTGCAGTTGCGCCACCAGTTGCGGCTCATCACTGCCCGCCAGGGACTGCAGCAGGCGCTTGACCACCTGTAGGTTGAAGACGTTGCTATCCAAAGCGACCCAAAGACGGTTGCGTATCGTCGCCTCGGTATCGTTGGGCTGGACCCGCAGCAGTTCTTCCTGTTTGAGCAGGATGCCCTCCAGTTGCTTAAGCTGCGGCCGGCTGGTCGGCATGCTGTGGATCAGGAATTCGAACTGGGTCAACAGATCGAACACTTTCTGGTTATAGAACGGCATCTCGACAAATTGACGCTCGCCGAAGCTGCGCACTGGCGCCATGGTCGATTCCAGCCAATTGGAGCGGAAGATCCGCACCCCCTCAAGGGAGCGCCCGCTTTGCAGGCAATCGCCCATGGCCTGGAAACTGTCGAGCAGCAATTGCTTGCGCTCTGCCGCGGAACCCTCAAGCCGGGTGGGCAGCGATGCCAGAAGCTCGGCGAATTGTTCACGCTGGGCAACACTCTTGGCATCGTTGTAAAGCAATACCGTCAGCACATTAGTGTTGTGTTGGGAGCCGCCTGAGTTGACTTCGCGCACAGCGTAGGGGATCGGCAGAATCCGCGCCTTGGCGCAGGCCAGCAGGTAGATTGCATGGCCGATTTCCTGCCACTCGAAGCTGACCCCGGCAGGTAACTGGCTAAACCACTGCTGCAGCAGTTCGGTGCGGGTCACCCCATAGAACGGCGGCAGAAACTGGCTCATGAACTCCATGACCCGTTCACCGGCCTGCTCCGAGCAGTAGTCTTCACAGACACGGCGGTCACGGCGGAAATACTGGACTTCGTTAGCGTGCGCCGAATACATGATCCCGTAGCCATGGCACAGGCCGTAGTCGGGGTTGGCCTGGAGGAATTCCACAGACTCGTTCAGAGCGTCGAACAACAGGAAGTCGTCATCGGCGGCAAACGCCATGTACGGCGTGGTCACCTGGGCCACTCCGTAATTCAGCTTGTCTTGCAGACCCGAGTAAGCGAACTGCGGCAAGTGACGGTAATCCGCTGCGGGATAATCCACCGCCAGGCGCTCATCACCTTCCGAAGACGAATCCAGCACCAGGACCTTGCCCGCAAACCCCTTGTAGTACTCCATGGTGCGGCGCAAATAGGCTTTACGATTGTGGGTAATCACTACCAGAGTAAAGCGCTCACTAAGTGGTGCGACGTCTTGAACCATGTTCTGAACCTGCATATTCCTGTCCCCACAACCAGCTGACCGCCGGCATTCTGAAAGCGATGGTAATTAGCGAACCCGGCGCAGATAACCGTCTGGCGCCACAGTGATCAGCAACTTGTTCTGCATCTGCTGGTCGATTTCAAAATCGCGATTTTCTTCCAGGTAGGCCCAGACCGCGGTCTTGGGGTTGTCACCCGGGCCCCACGGACGATCGGGGAAGAAGTCCGCCGGCATGTCCTCGACCACGGTGTCCATCACCACGCAGTAGCTGTCCACCGACACCAGCGGCGCGTACAGGCGCAATTCTTCGAGTACATGCTCGTGAGTGTGGTTGGAGTCGAGCACCAGAATCACCTTCTTGCCCGCGGCCAATGCGCGAACCTGCTCGACCACCGCCAGGTCAACGCTGGAGCCTTCGATCATGCTGATGCGCTTGAACATCGGATGGCTTTCGATCGCCTCGCGGTTGTGCGGGCGGATGTCGCGGTCGATGCCAAGGACTTCACCGTGGCCCTGCAACTCCAGCAGCGAGGCGTAGTAGATGATTGAACCGCCGTGGGCGATACCGCACTCGATCACCAGGTCTGGCTTGACCTGCCAGATGATCTCTTGCATCGCCATCATGTCCTGGGGCAGTTGAATGATCGGCCGGCCCATCCAGGAGAAGTGATAGCTGTACTTGTGCTTGGCCGACTCGTTGAAGAAGTCCCGGGCCAGGCCCTTGAGGTTTTCATTCTCGCCCTGAGCGCGGATTTCCGCCTGGCTCTCGGCTTCGAATGCTTGTGCGTGTGTTTGAGTCATGTCCGGTCTCACTGAAAAGTCATTGGAATGCGGCACTGTCGACGGCGTGATAGACGTAGCGCCCATCGGTCATGCGCTGGATTTCTTCCAGGTAATTCGAATTCATCACCAGCAGGTGGGCACCCGCCGGCAGGCTGTCCAGGGCTTCCTGCGGGGAAGACACGCGCGCACCGCTCAACGGCAGGTAACGCCCCTGCTTGGACGGGTTGATGTCCACCACATGGTCCACCGTTACCCCGGCCCGCTGCAGGAACAGCGAGTAAATGACGCCCTTGGACGATGCCCCCCAGATGCCCACGCCCTGGCCGGCGCTGCCCTGAATCAGCGACACCGCGTGCCGCAGGCTGGCAGTGAAGTGCTCCGCCAACTCCAGACGCTGCACCGGCTCTTCGCAGTCGCGGCGCAAGGTCGACAGGTCGGCCACCAGGTATAGATACTGCCCGCCGAACAAGTGCCCGGCTTCATGCACGGTGCCGAACAGACGCCGCAGATCGCCGAGGCGGAAATAATTCACGTGTTCGTAGAACACATCGAACCAGGCGTTGTGTTCGACGATCCAGTCGAAGCACGGCACCTCGATATAGATCTGCCCGCCTTGGTTGGCCGCAGCGATCTCTTCGAGGAAACCCACCGGGTCGCTGATGTGTTCCAGCACATGGCGCAACACGATGGCATCGGCGGCCAACCCCAGTTCACGGGTGAACGGCGCCTTGATTACCTCCGGGTTGTCGCCCTCATAGGAGGGGTCGATGCCGGTGATCGAGTAGCCGCGATCGCGCAGCATCTCGAGGAAATAGCCCTTGCCGCAGCCCACCTCGATCAGCTTGCGGTCCTTGAAATGCCGGGCGATCACACCTTCGACATCCTGCAAGTGCCGCTGGAACTGGCCGGAATGGGCCTGTTCGTTCTGATAGTCGCTGTCGTAGCTGAGCTTGTCGGCGTCAAAGGCCTGATTGAAGATCAAGCCGCTGTCGTCGTCCTGCACCAACACGATATCGGCGCTGCCTGAAGCCCGAGCCTGCTCGGCCGTGGCGAAGGTGCGATTCTGCAACACCGGCAAACCGGTAGCGCGATACAACTCATGCCTCATGGGCGTCTCCTGCCAGGCGCTGCAACCGCTGGTTCACACCCCAAAACGCCAAGGGTTCGTGGGCCGCGTAAGGGTAGTGCCCGAGGTTCAGGGCAATATTCGAGTGACGTTGCCGGACCCGCTGTTCCACCAGGTCCCGCAGGGAAACCGGCTGACCACTGCAACAGTTGATCACTCCGGCCACGTCGCGCCGGGCCAGCAAACGGGCCAGCCACTGGGCCGCTTCTTCAATGGCCAGGTAGTCACGCAATTGATCACCGGCCGACATGTCGAACACTGCATCACCGGCATCGATCGCCCGATCCAGGCTGGCCAACAGGCTCTTGGGGTTCTGTCCCGCACCGTGCAGGTAGAACAGGCGCGCCCACTGCAGGGTAAACGGCTGCTCGCGCTGCAAGGCTTCAAGGAACAGGCGCAGGGTATTTTTGGCCAGCCCGTAGGGCGTGACGGGCTGCGGCGCAGTGTCTTCACTCAAGGCACCGTTTTGCAGGCCGTATTCAAAACAGGTACCGGTGACCAGCACCTGCTGTACGCCGCTTTGCACCACCTGTTTGATAAAGCGGTAGTCCGCCGGCAAGGTGTGCTCGAAATGACTCAAGGCCTGATAGTTCGGCAAGCCGGGCCAGGCCAGATGAGCCAGGGCGTCAACCCCGGCGGCCAAGGCAGCCACATCGAGGTCGGCGGCGTGCACATCGGCTTCGACAAACTCCACCGCCGAGAACCAAGGCAAGCACTCGGCCGGCTCACGTCGCCGGGCCACGGCGCGCACCGCAAAACCCCGCTCCAGCAAGGCACTCACCAAGTGCTGGCCGACAAAACCGGTGGCACCGGTGACCAGCACCTTGATGGCCGGCAAGGTCACAGGCGCACGCCCGGGAATTGCGCGTCCAACAGCGGATGGCAAGCGTCCTTGGCCGACAGGTTCCGCACCGGCAGCGGCCAGTTGATGGCCAAGGCCGGGTCGCTCACCGACAGCCCGGCTTCATGCTCCGGGGCGTAGTCGGCATCGGTGAAGTACAGCACTTCACTGTCCTCTTCGAGGGCCTGGAAGCCGTGGGCAAAACCACGGGGGATCAGCAGGCTGCGTCCATCATCGGCGCGCAGCTCTTCGGCATGCCATTGCAGGAAGGTCGACGACTCGGGACGCAAGTCCACCGCCACGTCCCAGATCGCGCCCCGCAGACAGGTAATCAGCTTGGCTTCGGCAAACCCGGCCTGCTGAAAGTGCAGGCCACGCACACTGCCGCGTTCCGAGGTCCGCGAGTGGTTGATCTGGCGAATATCGAAAGAACGTCCTTCCAGGGTCAGGCGAGTCTGGCAAAACAGTCGAGCGAAACGTCCGCGCTCGTCGCTGAAGACCTTTTGCTGGATCAGATAAAGCCCTTCCAGGCGCAATGCCTGGAGCTTGACTTCATTCATGCTCGTTCCTTGTAGAGATTCAATTGGTTGAGGCTGACCACACGCATGTCTTCACCTGCGCGCCAAGCCAGGTGCCAGTCCAGGGTCTGCTCCAGGCATTGCTGCAACGACCAGCGCGGCTGCCAGGCCAGGCGCTGGCGGGCACGACTGCTGTCCAGGCGTAGCAATCCAGCCTCATGCAGGTCACTGGGTTCGACCCTCAGCCCTGGGGATTCGGGCCAACGCTGGGCCAGCAATTCCACCACCTCGCCGACGCTGCACATGTCCGCCTCGCCCGGGCCGAAGTTCCACGCCCCGTTGAACGCCGGCCCCTGCTCATACAGGCCGGCGGCCAGTTGCAGGTAGCCGGCCAGGGGCTCCAGGGCATGCTGCCAAGGGCGGACCGCTTGGGGATAACGCAAGGTCACCGGCTCCCCTGCCGACCAGGCCTGGAGCACATCGGGAATCAAGCGTTCAGGGGCAAAGTCGCCGCCGCCCAAGACATTTCCCGCCCGTGCCGTGGCCAGGGCCAGGCCGTGCTCGGCATGGCGCTCGGGGGCAAAAAACGAAGCGGCGTAAGACTGTGCCAGCAACTCGCAGCAGGCCTTGCTGCTGCTATAGGGATCGTGACCGCCCAGGGCTTCGTTTTCCCGATAGGGCCAGAGCCATTCCTGATTGGCGTAGACCTTGTCGGTGGTCACCAGCACACAGGCACGCACGCCACCGACCTGACGAATCGCCTCAAGCAGGTTGAGGGTGCCCATGACATTGCTGGAGTAGGTGCCAAGAGGGTCTCGATAACCTTCACGCACCAGGGGCTGGGCCGCCAGGTGCAGGACGATTTCCGGCTGGGTCTCGGCGATCAGCTCAAGCAAGGCACCCAGGTCTCGCAGGTCACCGCGCTGGTCATTGAGGCCCTCGGCCACGCGGGCCAATTCGAACAGGCTTGGGGTGGTCGACGGGTCCAGGGCAAAGCCCGTGACCTCGGCCCCCAGGCTCTGCAACCACAGGGCCAGCCAACTGCCCTTGAAGCCGGTATGACCGGTGAGCAAGACACGCTTGCCCTGCCAGAACGCCGGGCTCAGTCCCATTGTTTCCATGGGGCCTCCCCGCTCTGCCACAACTGTTCCAGATGATTCTTGTCGCGCAGGGTGTCCATGGGTTGCCAGAAACCGCCGTGTTCAAAGGCGTGCAACTGCCCTTCCTTGGCCAGGCGTTCCAGGGGAGCCGCCTCCCAACTGACGTGGTCACCGTCGATGTAACTCAGCACCTTGGGCGACAGGACAAAAAAGCCGCCGTTGATCCAGCCACCATCGCCCCGGGGTTTTTCCGTGAAGCCCAGCACCTGGTCGCCGCTGCGCTCCAGAGCGCCGTAGCGGCCCGGCGGCTGCACCGAGGTCACCGTCGCCAACTTGCCGTGGGCCTGGTGGAAGTCCAAGAGTGCGCGGATATTCAAATCAGATACGCCATCGCCGTAGGTGAAGCAAAACGCCGGATCATCCTGCAGGTACCGCGCGGCACGCCGCAGGCGCCCACCGGTCATGGTTTCCTCGCCGGTGTCGATCAGGGTCACGCTCCACGGCTCGCTGTAGTTCTGATGCACGTCCATGCGGTTGTTGCGCATGTCGAAGGTCACATCGGAGGTGTGCAGGAAGTAGTTGGCGAAGAAGTCCTTGATTGCGTAGCCCTTGTAGCCCAGGCAGATGACGAAGTCGTGGATTCCGTGGGCGGAGTACTGCTTCATGATGTGCCAAAGAATTGGCTTGCCGCCGATCTCGATCATCGGCTTGGGCTTGAGGTGCGACTCTTCGCTGATTCGCGTACCGAGACCACCTGCCAGAATTACTGCCTTCATCGCTGTCCTCTTGCTCCGTGTACGGCCCACTCAGCCTGGCAGGGCTGCGCGGGGCGCCCGCTGCACATCATTGACCGGCCACCTGCACCGCGACGCGATGAAGGTTTTATGGCGATATCAGGCAGGCTTGCAGGAAGTGCGCCAATTGCAGGCGGGGCGCACCTTGAGGAGGCAGCGGAAGATGGGGCGCGTTGAACGCGCCCTTCACACAAGGGAAAAGAACAGCCGAAAAGGCCTCAAGCACGCCCTGAATACCCGGCGAGCCCCTCAGGCATTCAGGACAACAACGCCCCATCAGTCCGGCAACCAGCCCCACAGCCAGTGCTGCAGATTGTCGCTGCGCAGCATGAAGTCACGGTGCACCGCCTCACGCAACTCATCGCCCATGCGGTAGCTGGCCTCGGGATCGGCCAGGTGCATGCGAATCGCCTGCAACCATTCCTCAGTGCTGTTGCTATGGACCTTGGTGCACGGCAGGAAGCCACGATAAGCCTCGGTGTCGGTGCAGATCACCGGGTAACCACAGGCGCCGTACTCCAGCAGGCGCAGGTTGCTTTTACAGTCGTTGAAGATATGGAACTCCAACGGCGCCAACGCCAGGTCGAGGTTCAGGCTGGCCAGCTTGAAGGGGTAGTTGCGCAAGGAAATCGAGGCGTGGAACTCATGCACGTAGGGCCGCAAACCCTCAGGGCACATACCGAAGAACACCCACTCCACCTCATCGGCCAACTCACGCACCACGTCGGCGATAAGCTCCAGGTCGCCGGTATGGCTGGTGCCTCCGCCCCAGCCAACCCGCGGTTTACTGGACGTGCCACGGCGGCTTTTCAAGCCCGCCCAGGGCTCCGGCGACAGCATGTTGGGCACCACGCGAATATCGCTGTGCATGCTCGACAAGGCATCCGCCAGGGGCTGGGTGGTCACCACCACCCGATCACACAAGGCAATGCCCCGGCGTAGCAAATCTTCGGTGTTCACCGGCTTGTTGCGAGCGTGAGAATTCTTCTTCGGTGCGTTGACGATGTAGTCGTCGATTTCAAAAATGCGCAACGCACTGGAGTACTTTTTCATCCGCAGAATATCGTCAGCCGCACCTTCGCTGTAGCGCCCCTGAAGCACAATGGTATCGGGGGCAATGCGCTCGATCTCCACGGTCGACGGCGACTCGTAGGCGACCCGGGCAATCACCCGCCCCGCCGCCTCCAGCGCCGTCAGCGGGCCGGTGACCCGGTAATGCCCCACAGCAGAGTCGT
This sequence comes from Pseudomonas morbosilactucae, assembly GCF_023241665.1. Classification (NCBI taxonomy): domain Bacteria; kingdom Pseudomonadati; phylum Pseudomonadota; class Gammaproteobacteria; order Pseudomonadales; family Pseudomonadaceae; genus Pseudomonas; species Pseudomonas morbosilactucae. Next base: position 136,967 of record NZ_JALQCX010000051.1, read on the forward strand.
TCACCGGCAAGCCAAGAATCAACGGCAAGCTCCGACTGCAGAACGGGCTCCAGTTGTTGCGCAACGAGGGTTCCAGGCTAAAGCTGGAAAAGCCCAGGCTGAGGGCCGGGTTATAGGCCGGATCGCGGGCGACCTTGGGCATCCACTGGTGATAAAAGGCATCATGCTCGGCCTCTTGCACTTGCAAGGTGCCTGGGGCCTGGTCGACCGTGGTATCAGGGCCGAGGATCAGGCTGGCATAAGGGGTCCAAACCACCAGGTAGCCGTTACGGTCGACCCGCAGGCACAAATCAGTGTCGCTGAGGCCGAGGGTGAAACGCACTTCATCCAGGCCTCCGACGCTGTCGAACACCTCTTTGCGCACCATCAGGCAATCGCGACTGACCGCACTCCAATTCTGTGCCACCTGCAAGCGCTGCATGTAGCCACGCGCGGTGGCGGTGTCGCCGGCAAACGGCGTACCCACCGGCCCCGCCAGGCCGAGGATCTGCCCGGCATGGGCGATGGAGCCATCAGCCGCCAGCAGCTTGGCCCCCACTACACCGACTTCCGGACGCTGGGCATGGTTGAGCAGCTCGTCCAGCCAATCGGCCGCGCAGATCACGCTGCGCGCACTGAGCAGCAGCAAGTAATCACCACGGGCCTGGCCAGCGGCGAAGTTGCCGATGGCCGCGTCATTCAGCACACCGGCATACGGCAGCACCCGCAGCATGGCCGCGTCCAACTGCGCCATGGCGGCCAGCCAGTCGCCCATGGCCGGGTTGGACCGATCGCTGGCCACCAGCAGAATTTCGTAGCGGCTGTAGGCCGTCTTTTCGATCAGCCCTTCAATGCAACGCTGCAGCGACGCCAGGGAATCGCCACAGCGAATGATGATCGACACCAACGGACGACTCGCATGCAGGTAGTCAATGCGGTTGAGCAACGGCAAGTCGCCAAGACGAATCCGGTGCTCGGCACCGATGCGTGACAGGTGTGCACTGACCAGCCGTGCGCTGCCCTCGACGACGTCGGGCAGAGACAGCCATTGGGCAAAGTCGAAGACGGACTCAAGCTGGATCTCCGCGATGTGCTCCACACACTGCGGGCCCGCCTCTTCCACCAGGCGCCAGAGCAGGTCATGGGGCGCCAGTTCGCCCTGCTGGGAATCAAACCCACCCATGGCCATAAAGCGCTCACGCTGGAAGGCCAGGGTCCGCCCGACATAGGGATAAGAGCGCATCAGGTCGACATTGAAGTCCGGCTTGAATACAGGGTCCGTGGAGCCCACCTCGGCCAAGGCGCCCTCATCGCTGTAAGCGCAGAGCATGCCCGGGGTGTTGGCAATACGCTCAGCCAGCACCAGCAACGCCGACTCCTGCAAGCGGTCACCGGCCTGCAACAAGTAGAACCAGTGACTGCCTTCCAGCTGCGGCAGCAGGCCGTTGAGTTGCTGCGCCCAATTATCCGCCAAGGGCAACTGCACCACCCGCGCATCCATCTCGAACACTGCGTCAGACAGCAGCAGCACCGCCGGCGGCTGATACAGTTGCCCAGCGATGCTTTCCAGTGTCTGGCGCAGTGCTACCGCATCGCCACCCCGATCAATCACCACCGGCACAATCTGCGGACGCATGCTCCAACTGCCGATGCGCTGATCCAAATGGCGTTGCTCGACCGCCGAGAACCGGCGCACGGCCAGCCACTCACGATAGAACTCCTGGTAACTCTGGGCCTCACAACCTACCCGCCCTTCGATCACCGTGGTGCGATTGCCCAGGACTCGGCCTACACCGACTTCCTGCCATTGCCGTGGCTGCTCGGCAGCCTTACGCAGCTCAACGTATCGCACCCAGCCGCTGGCCGGTGCCGACTCGCCGTTGCGCACCGCCAGCATCTGCTGGATCCACTCCCATTCGGTGGTCCTCGCCTTGAGCATTTCCGGGGTATTGCTCAGACGCTCAGGGTACAAGCGCTCGGTGCTCAACACCGTGTTCAAGGCCGCCAGGTTGCCCCGCCGCATCAGACAGACGAACAGGGCAAAATCCAGCAACCCGTAGAAACCAGCGCCGTCCTGAATGACCGCTGGCAGCAGTTCCAGCACATCCGCGCGACGCATCAACGCCGAACTGAAATTGCCGAGGAAGTTACGCGGCGACAGTTCGAAAATCGCCAACATATCATCGCCCTTGAGCACGGCATCGGTCGGCACAAAGCGGCAGTTGGTGATCCGCGACGGCAAAATGAAATTGCCGGCGTCGCCAAAAATCCGCAGGCCGAACACCAGGTTGACCTCGGGGTGCTCTGCCAACACCTGCGCTTGCAGCTCAATGCAGGGCGCAAACAGACGATCATCGTCGCAGAGGATCTTGATCAACTCGCCCTGTGCCAACTCCACCGCCCGCAGCACATTGCCTTGCAGACCGAGCCGTTGCGGATTGCGCACATAACGAATGGGGTGAGGCGCCCCCGCCAGGTCGTCGACGATCTGGCGGATTTCATCACCGACACTGTCATCACAGACCAGGATTTCCAGGGACGGGTAACTTTGCGCCAAGGCACTTTCCAGGGCCTGGCGGAAGAAACGCGGATTGAACGCCGGGATGACGATACTGACGAGCGGAGTGTGGTTCACGTAGAAAAACTCTCGAGCGGCGAGCCCCTGCCGGTGATCCGGCAAAGGCCCCAGAACCGCTTGGAAAAGACGGTTGGCGGCTCGACAGCGCTATGCGAGGGCAAGCGCTGTTTGACGACGGACTCAGACCTTGTTGAACAGGCCCAATTGCGCGATTTTGCTGAACGCCAGTTGCGAGGCCTGCAGCATGGTTTGCTGCAGGGTCAAGCGGGTCATCACTTCTGCCGGGTCGGAATCACGGATCGCCGACTGGGTCTGGGTGTTGGCCGCACGCAGGCTGGCGTTGGTTTCCACCTGAGTGTCCAGGGACTGGCCGCGACCACCCACCGAACTCAAGCCATTGCTGACCTGATCAGTACCGGCGGCCAAGTTAGCCATCCCCGTATCCAGGGCCGCGACCAGCTTCTGCTTGGCAACCGGATCACCGTTGATGGGTGTCGACAGTGCGGTGCGCAACTGGCTGATGGTATCCAGAATGTTTTGGGTCTGGTGATTGTTCACCGCCACCGAAAACTGGTCATTTTGGTTCGGAGTACCGGTCAGGGTAAACGTCACCCCTGCAGCGACGACGGTGTCCGGCGGTGTGCCGGTCAACGGGCCATTGGCAATCGGCTTGCTCGACGACGTGAGGGGGGACGCGTAAAGCTCGAACGTGTCGCCCGCGCCGATCTTCAGAATCGCCCCACCATTCGGGAAGGCTGCGTTGTAGGCCGCAGAATCGGTAACTTCAGTGCTGAGGATCTGCGCCGTGCTCGGGTTACCCGGGCTACGGGAGGCGTTAAAGCTGTCGGGCTTGGCTTCCAGCGTGAAAACCTTGCCATCGAGCACTGTCGCCGGATCATCACCTGTTTGCAGGTTGACGTTCAGTCGAATGTCCACCCCACGGAAGCTCACGGTCTGCGAGTCGGCGCCACCGTCCGCCTTGAAAATCCCGTTGGCGCTGGCATCCGAGGTCACATCATTGAGAGCGGCATCCTGGATCTTCAACTGGTTACCGTTGGTCACGGTGATGGTATAGGGCGCACCGCTACGAAACGCGGAGTTATAGGAGGCGCTGTTGCCAACCTGGCCATCGGACAACACTAGACGCCCGTCATCCACCTGCCCCGTTGGCAGGCTGATCTGGGTACGACTGGTGTTGATTGCCTGCTGGAACACATCCCAGCCTGTGCTGTTGGTGGCCATGGTCATGCCATCGCCCACGGGCAGGCTGAGGCTGGTCTGGTCACCGTTGTAGCTGTAGGTGCCGTCGGAGTTGCGGCTGAACGGCGGGGTATCGCTCTTGGAACCGGCGAAGATGTACTTGCCGTTTTCGTCCTGGGTGTTCATCAGGCTGAGCAGTTGCTCTTCGATCTGACCGAGTTCAGCAGCGTTGGACAGACGGTCGGCATCGGTGAACCCGGCGTTGCCGGAGCTGACCGCCAGCTCACGGGCGCGCTGCAACACGTTGGTGATGCTGGTCATGGCCGCTTCGGCCTGGCCCAGGGTGGCCTTGATGGTGGTGGTGTTGGCGTCGTACTGATTCAACAGCGAGGCTTGCTGGCCCAGTTGCAGCAGTCGCGAGGCACCTACCGGATCATCGGCCGCGGTGTTGACGCGAACCAGGCTGCTGGCCTCTTCGCTGCTCTTGACCACGTTGGCGAAGTTCTTCTGGTAGTTGGCAGCCGAAGACTCGTAAAACTGGGCGGTGGAAATGCGCATGGGTTACGACTCCTTAAAGGCTGTTGATCAGCGTGCTGAAAATTTCCTGCGCAGCCTTGATGATCTGCGAAGAGGCTGTGTAGTACTGCTGGTATTTGACCAGGTTGCCGGTTTCTTCATCCAGGTCGACCCCGGACAGGGAGTCCCGGGCGCTCTTGGCGTTGGCCAGGATGCTCTCGGTGGCGGCGCTGTCGAGCTTGCCCTGGCTGGCCTTGGCGCCGACGTTTTCCACCAGCTTGCCGTAGGCGTCCACCAAGGTGATGCCTTTACTCGCCGAACCAGTGTCCACGGTCTGCTTGGTCTGCAGGTTAGCCAGGGCCAGGCCGTTACGGTTGTCGGTGGAGCCCGCACCGTTAACCGAGATGCTCATGGAATCACCGCTCGCTGGCGAGCCGGCGACGGTCATGGCCACGGTGAAGGTCTTCTGCACCGCTGGAGTGCCGCCATCGGTGATCGGCGCACCGGTGGCATCGACCATGTTGATCTGCAGGTTCAGGGTATTGCTCTGGCCCGGCACAATGGAGCCGCTGCCCATCAGCACGCCCTTGGCGTCGTAGTACTTGTAGCCCTGGCTGCCGCTGGCGGCATCATCGAACACCAGCTTGACCGGACCCGAGTTCTGGATCGCCGTCTGCATCTCGATTTTTGCCGCACTGTCGTAGATATCCACCGGCACCGTCAGCGAAGGCTGGGCAGCGATGGTCAGGGAGCCCTGGGCGCCAGGCAGGATTTCAGCCTTCAACGGCGCGGCAACCGCCAGACGCTTGGCGTCGGTCATCTCGGTCTGGATGGTGGTGGCGGCGTTGCGAGTCGGGGTGATCTTGAAGCTGTCACCGGCAACCGAACTGCCACTGAACACCATGGAGATACCGTCGATCACCGGCGCCGGGTTCGGCGGTGGCGTCGTGGTGAAGGTGCCCATGTTAGTGCCGTCGGAACGCTTGACCGAATAATCGGTGGCGGTGGTGAAGGTCACCTGGTAGTCGTAGGTGGTCAGCTTGCCAGTGTCTTCAATGGTGACCGCGAAGTTGCCCGAGGTCGGATCGTTGCCGTTGCTGGCAATGCTGCGCTGGTTGACCAGCGCGGCGCTGTTGATGTCGTTGAACAGGTTGCCGCCAAACTCACCGTTCTTGTCGATGCCTTGGGCCATCTGGCTGTTCATCTGGTCGGCGATCACCAGGGCCACGCGCCCCAGTTCATTCATCGCCGGGTCCAGCACTTCACTGCGATAACGCAACAGGCCGCCGATTTCACCGCCGGTGGTCACCGAAGTGATGTCGATGGTGCTGGAGCCGCGATTGAGTTGCAGGGCGGAACGACTTGGGTCGGTCTTGCCGGCCACCACTTCCAGGGTGTTGGAGGTGTTGCCCATGACCAGCGGCTGGCCGCTGCCCAGGTACAGGTCAACGTTGGAACCGCGCTCCGATACCTGCACCCCGATAAAGGTCGACAGCTGGCGTACGGTCTCGTTACGCGCGTCGAGCAGGTCGTTAGGCATGCCCGAGCCGCTGCTCGATACTTCGGAAATTTTCTGGTTCAACTGAGCCACGGTCGCCGCCAGCTTGTTGACCTGATCGGCCATGCTGGTGAGGTTGCCGTTGATGCTCGCGTTCTGCGCATTGAGCTGGGTCGACACCGAGTTGAAACGGTTGCTCAAGGCCTGGGCGTCGCTGAGCAGCAACTGCCGGGCGGCCTCGTCGGTCGGCTTGGCGTTGAGGTTCTGCACCGAGGCGAAAAATTTGGTCAGGGCGCCGTTGATGCCGGTGCCGCTGTCCGACAGCAACTGATCCACCGGCGTGACCTGCCCCAGGTAGGCCGCCGCGTCGCTGTTCAGGGAAGTGGTGGTCTGCAGCTGGGCGTCGATGTAGCTGTTGTAAACCCGACGCACATCGGCCAGGGTCGTGCCGCTGCCGATGAAGACGTTGCCATACTGGTTCGAGGCCTTGGTGCCCTGCACGGTTTGCTGACGCGAGTAACCGGCGGTGTCGGCGTTGGCAATGTTGTTACCCGTGGTCATCAACGACGTTTGGCTGGCGGACAGCCCCGACATCCCGATATTGAGCAAACTCATGATTCAGACCTTATAAATTCGTGGAGGCGCTCGCCGCAGCGTAGTTCTGGTAGTTCTTCATCTGTTTGGCTATCTGCGAGATCTTGCTTGCGTAGTCCGGGTCGGTTGCATACCCGGCTTTCTGCAACTCACGTACAAACTGTTCTGGTTTATCGGCAGCCTTCAACACTTCTTGATAGCGATTGTTGCTCTGCAACAAGGTCACCAAGTCATGGAAGCTGTCCTGGTAGGAATCGTAGGAACGGAACGCTGCCGTCTCCTTGACCATCTCGCCATTTCGGAACTCGCTGGTGATCGCCCGGGCCTGCGCGCCCTTCCAACTGCTGCCGGCCTTGATGCCGAACAGGTTGTGACTGCTACTGCCATCCTGCTGACGCATGACCGATTTACCCCAACCGGTTTCCAAGGCTGCCTGGGCCACCAAGTAACGCGGATCGACCCCAATGCGCTCGGCCGCTTCCTTGGCCATGGGCAGCATGGTGGCGACGAACTCGTCGGAGGAACTGAAGGCTTTCTTCGCCGGAGCCAACGGTGGCTGGGCCACGGCGCGGCTGTAAATCTGCAGCGAGTTGCGAGATGCGCCACGCCCCAGGGCAGCCAGTGACTCGCCTTTGATCACGGCATCGGTGGCAGTCGTGGTGCGACCTGGCGCGGCATTTTTTGCCGCAGCGTCGGTAGCAGCCGAAGGCACAATGCCCGCCAACAAACGATCCGTCAGCTTGCTGGGCAGGGAAATTCGCCGCTGGTTAAGCAAGGCCATGTCGTTGTGACTGGTTCCGGAAGTCTGCGGATCCACCGCGCGGGACGCCCATAGCGGACGCTGGCCGTTGACCCGGGTCAGCGGACCGCCCAAGGCCGTGGTCCCCGCAGCAATGGCCGTGGGCGTCGCCACCGGCGCCTCACTACTGGCTCCCGGCAAGGCGGCCGTAGTGCCCGGCACCGCCGGCTTGTTCTTCATCATCTGGCGCATCAGCACGTCGGCCAGGCCGATACCACCACCCTCACGCGACAGCGACACCGCCAGTTGCTGGTCGTACATTTCCTGGTACTGCTTGGCCGCTGGCGTATTGAGCGGGTTGTCCTTGCCCAGGGCCTCGGTGGCCGAACGCATGGACTTGAGCATTTCCCCCAGGAACAGCGACTCGAACTCCTGCGCCACCTTGCGCATGTTGCCTTCGCTGTTCTTGTCGCCGACCTTTAGCTGGTTAAGCCGGTTGAGGTCGGAGTAAGCCCCCGAATCCCCACTGCCAAGCACACCGCCCTTGCGAATATCCATGGCCTCTACCTCAAATCACAATCAGGTCGGCTTGCAACGCGCCAGCCTGTTTCAGTGCCTCGAGGATCGCCATCAAGTCACCTGGCGCCGCACCCACCTGATTCACCGCTCGAACGATTTCATCCAGAGTGGTGCCGGGGCCGAACTTGAACATCGGCTTGGCTTCCTGCTGAGCGTTGACCCGCGAGCGAGGCACTACTGCAGTCTCGCCATTGGACAGAGGCCCGGGCTGGCTGACGATCGGGTCTTCGGTAATGGTCACGGTCAAGCTGCCGTGGGTCACGGCGGCCGGCGACACCTTGACGTTCTGGCCGATCACGATGGTGCCCGTGCGCGAGTTGATAATGACCTTGGCCACGGCCTGGCCTGGATCGATCTCCAGGTTTTCCAGGATCGACAGGTAGTCGACACGCTGGCTCGGGTCCAGGGGCGCCGTGACGCGGATCGAACCGCCGTCGATGGCCTGGGCCACGCCAGGGCCGAGCATGTCGTTGATCTTGTCGACGATGCGCTTGGCAGTAGTGAAGTCCGAACGGTTGAGGTTCAGGGTCAGGCTGTTGCCCTGGTTGAAACCACTGGGCACGGCACGCTCCACCGAGGCCCCGCCAGGAATTCGACCCGCCGACGGAACGTTGACGGTGATCTTCGAACCGTCACGACCCTCGGCATCGAAGCCGCCCACCACTAGGTTGCCCTGGGCGATGGCGTAAACGTTGCCGTCGATACCTTTGAGCGGCGTCAGCAGCAGGGTGCCGCCACGCAGGCTCTTGGAGTTACCGATAGACGATACCGTGATATCCACCTGCTGGCCCGGCTTGGCAAACGCCGGCAAATCAGCACTGATCGACACCGCCGCGACGTTCTTCAACTGCACGTTGCCGGAACCGGCCGGCACCTTGATGCCGAACTGCGACAGCATGTTGTTGAAGGTCTGCAGGGTAAACGGGGTCTGGGTGGTCTGGTCACCCGTACCGTTTAGCCCCACCACCAAGCCATAGCCGATCAATTGGTTGGAACGTACGCCCGAAATACTGGCGATGTCCTTCAACCGCTCGGCCTGAACGCCCAGGGAAGTGGACAGCAACAACACGGCCGCCATCAGGTGCTTGAAATTCAACGTGGCCACCTAGAAAGGGAAAAGCGGGCTGAGGAAGAAACGGTCGAACCAGCCAGGCTGATTCGCATCGGCAAACGAACCGGTGCCCGAGTAGGTGATGCGCGCATCGGCCACACGGGTCGACGACACGGTGTTGTCGGTGGCGATATCGTCAGCCCGGACCAGGCCGGCAATCCGCACCAGCTCATCACCGGTGTTGAGGGTCATCCACTTCTCGCCCCGCACGGCGATGATGCCGTTGGGCAAAACGTCCGCTACCGTCACTGTGATCGAGCCGGTCAGGCTGTTGCTCTGGGCGGCCTTGCTATCGCCCTTGGTAGCACGGTTGCCGCTGTAGCCGGCATCCAGGCTCAGGTTACCGTCGCTCAACGGGTCGTTGACGTTAGGCACAGCACCGAACAGCGAGGTCAGGCCAATGCTGTTGGTGCTGGTCTTGGTCAAGGCCGAGTTCGCGCCTTTACTGGCCGCGGTCCTCTCGTTCAGGGTGATGGTGATGATGTCACCGACCCGGAACGCCTTGCGGTCACCGTAGAGGTTCTGCTCAAAACCGGCCTGGTAGATCGAACCGTTGTTGGCGGCCGCAGGCAATGGCGTACGCGCAACACTGGCGCGTAGTAAGGGTCATTGGGTTTTGGCGGCGGCGAGACACAACCCGCAAGCACGGCAATCCCACTCAGTGCTAGAAGACAAACGTACCGATTCATGACCCTTCCTCACGGTGTTGCAGGCGCGCCATTGAGATTCATGGCCGCCTCAAAGACTTGATTACAGATTCTGCGTTACGAACGAGAGCATCTGGTCGGCGGTGGAGATCACCTTGGAGTTCATCTCGTAGGCACGTTGAGTGGTGATCATGTTGACCATCTCTTCAACGGTGCTGACGTTGGAGGTTTCCAGGGTGTTCTGCAGCGTGGTGCCGAAGCCGTTCAGGCCCGGCGTGCCGATTTGCGGCGCGCCGCTGGCGGCAGTTTCCAAGAACAGGTTGTTACCCACGGCTTGCAGGCCGGCCGGGTTAATGAAGTCGGCGGTCTGCAGGTTGCCGATCACCTGGGAAGCCGGGTTGCCGGCGATGGTGATGGACACGGTGCCGTCTTGGCCCACGGTGAAGGTCTGGGCATCGTTAGGCACGACGATCGCAGGCTCCAGGGCGAAACCGTTGGCCGTTACGATCTGGCCGTTGGAGTCGAGGTGGAAAGTGCCGTCACGGGTGTAGGAAGTCGTGCCATCGGGCTGCAGGATCTGGAAGAAACCGCGACCGTTGACCGCCATGTCCAGCGGCTGCTCGGTGGTCTGCAGGCTGCCGGCGGTGAAGTTCTTCTGGGTGCCGACAATGCGCACACCGGTACCCACTTGCAGGCCCGACGGCAGTTCGCTGTCCTGGGTGGACTGAGCACCCGGCTGACGTTTGATCTGGTACAGCAGGTCCTGGAACTCGGCGCGATCACGTTTGAAACCCGTGGTCGACACGTTGGCCAAGTTGTTGGAAATCACGGTCAGGTTGGTGTCCTGGGCGGACAGACCGGTTTTGGCAACCCATAGAGCCGGAAGCATTCGATTCTCCTCGCGCGCCTGTTTTACGGCGCTACGTACTGGTAATTAGCTGATCTGCAAGACCCGAGCCATGGCCTGGTCGTCTTCTTTAGCGGTGTTCATCATCTTGATGTGCAATTCGAATTGCTTGGACAAGGCCAGGACCGAGGTCATCTCTTCCACAGCGTTGACGTTGCTCGACTCCAGGAACCCCGAGACCAGTTGCACGTTGGCATCGACAGGGGCCGGTTGGCCGTCCTTGGTCTTGATCGAACCGTCCAGGCCCTTGGTCATGCTCTTCAGGTCCGGATTGACCAGTTTGATGCGGTCAACCTCGGCCATGACTCGCGGCCCTTCGCCCATGGCGCGGATGCTGATGGTGCCGTCTTGGCCGACTTCGACCTTCTGCTCCGGCGGCACGGCGATCGGACCGCCATTGCCCATCACCGGCATGCCGTTGCCGGCACGCAGCACACCCAGGGCGTCGACATTCAGGCTGCCAGTGCGCACATAGCTTTCCGAGCCATCGGCGCCCTGCACGGCGATCCAGCCATTGCCGCTGACGGCCACATCCAGGTCACGCCCGGTTTCCACCAAGGACCCCGGAGTGAAGTCGGTCGCTGGACGTTCGCTCATGGCGAAGGCCCGCGCCGGAAAGCTGTCACCGAACACCGGCATCGAGCGGGCCTGTTCCAGGTCACGCTGAAAACCGTTGGTGGAGATGTTCGCCAGATTGTTGGCATGAGCCTTCTGCGCCAGTGCGTTCTGGCTGGCGCCGGTCATTGCCACGTAAAGGTACTTGTCCACAGTCTTTCCTCTATCTGCCGGACGTTTGCCGCCCACCGCTGTACTGATGAGCCATAAGCAATAAGCGCACCAACTTGATTTCCATGCGTTCGCACCCAAGCGGGCCAGGCCTTTGCAAGGATCGGGCGATTTTTCAGGCGCACACCCGAGACGGAAAAACGGCGGACTTATGCCGCTTACGGCAAGTAACCTCCCTGATACACAGGGCCGACTCGCCGCCCTCCGTCACCCTTCGCCTGCCGCCCCCTTGCCCAGGTCATATTCACGCAGCTTGTTGGCGATGGTGGTATGGGACACGCCCAGCCGCTTGCCCAGTTGGCGGCTGCTGGGGTGCTCGGCGTACAAGGCCTCCAGCACGGCCTTTTCGAAACGCCCGACAATCTCATCCAGGCCGCCGTCCAGGGAGAATTCGCCAAGGGGCTGACGCACGCCGTAATCGGGCAAGCGGATGTGCTCGGCCTTGACGGTGCCGCCCTCACACAAAGACACCGCCTGGAACAGCACGTTTTCCAACTGCCGCACGTTGCCCGGCCAGTGATAGTGGCCCAGGCGCTCCAGGGCCGCTGGCGCCAGTTTCGGCAAGGCACAGCCAATCTGTCGGCTGGCCTGGTCAAGGAAGTGTTCCACCAGTGGCGGCAAACCGTCGAGGCATTCGCGCAAGGGCGGAATATGCAGGGACAGCACGTTGAGCCGGTGGTACAAATCCTGGCGAAATTCGCCCCGGGCGCAGAGCTCCGACAGGTCCACCTGGGTCGCGCAGATCACCCGCACATCCAGGAACACCTCTTCGTCACTGCCCACTCGGCGAAAGCAACCGTCTTGCAGAAAGCGCAGCAGCTTGACCTGCAAGCGCGGGCTCATCTCGCCAACGCCATCGAGAAACAGGGTGCCGCCCGCCGTCAGCTCCAACAGCCCCAGCTTGCCTTCAGCTCGAGCGCCCTCGAACGCCCCCGGGCCATACCCGAACAACTCGGTCTCGGCCATGGATTCCGGCAAGCCGGCGCAGTTGAGCGCCATCAATGGCGACTGCCCCCGCGGGCTGGCCAGGTGGCAGGCACGGGCCAGTAACTCCTTGCCGGTGCCGGTCTCACCCTCGATCAGCAAGGGCGCGTCCAGCGGCGCCATGCGCCGCGCTTCCCGAACCACCGCGGCCATGACTTTGGAGCTCTGGAAAATGCTGTCGAAGCCACGCAACTCTTGCTTGCGCACGTTATAGATGCGCTCACCGACCCGATCCGCCCGGTGCAGCGTCAGCACCGCACCGGCCATGGCCTCGCTGTCATCGTGCTCGGATTGCAAGGGCGCGATATCCGCCAGGAACACGTCACCCTTGACCTTGACCCGCATGCCATTGATCCGCGACTGGTTGGCCCGCACCAGCTGGGGCAAGTCAAAGTCCTCGGCATAACGGGAGAGCGGGATACCCGGCACCTCATCGACCCGCACCCCGAGCAACTGCGCCGCCGCCCGGTTGGCGGCAACAATGCAACCACCCATGTCAATGGACAGCACCGGAAACTCCAGCGCCCCCAGCAGAGCGTTGAGCTCCATGTGCCGGCGCTCGCTGGGCATCAAACCCACACGCTTGACCCCAAACACCCCGGCGATGGACTCGAATTTCGGACGCAGGGCCTGGAACTGCAGGTTGATCAGGTTCGGACAGTACAAATAAATGGCATTGCCGTGCTCACCGCCCACTTCGCCGCGAGCCACGTTGATGCCGTACTCCACCAACAGGTTGAGCATGTCGCGCAGGATGCCGATGCGGTTCTGGCAGTGAACTTTGATACGCATAGAGAGAAGGCCCAAGAGAGTGGGAAGGAGCAGGCATGGGAAAAAGGCGGTCCGACGGCGATGTTTTTACGGGAGGACGCAGAAAGTCGTCAAGATTACGTGACAGCCATAGCCTTTTCCAAAGCGCCCAGCCTCGACATTCCGGGCACGAGGAGTATTTCGTAACGAAAACTTTACGAAAAATCATTCAACGGTACGATCAGGCCCCTCAAGACCTGCTGCGCCGAGGGGCACCCTGGGGTATCTCTAGGGTCACACATAACAAGAACGCATCTCGGCAGGAGAGCAGCATGAAGCAGACGCAGTACGTGGCCCGCGAGCCCGACGCGCACGGATTTATCGAGTATTCAGCCGAAGAACACGCGGTGTGGAATACCTTGATCACGCGCCAACTGAAGGTCATTGAAGGCCGCGCCTGCCAGGAATACCTGGACGGCATCGACAAGCTAGGCCTGCCCCACGAGCGCATCCCGCAACTGGACGAAATCAACCAGGTGCTGGGCGCCACCACCGGCTGGCAAGTGGCCCGGGTGCCGGCGCTGATCCCCTTCCAGACCTTCTTCGAACTGCTGGCCAGTAAACGCTTCCCGGTTGCCACCTTTATTCGCACCCGCGAAGAACTGGACTACCTGCAAGAGCCGGACATCTTCCACGAGATCTTTGGCCATTGCCCGCTGCTGACCAACCCCTGGTTCGCCGAATTCACCCACACCTACGGCAAGCTCGGCCTACAGGCCACCAAGGAAGAACGGGTGTACCTGGCGCGCCTGTACTGGATGACCATCGAATTCGGCCTGCTGGACACACCCCAGGGCCAGCGCATCTATGGCGGCGGCATCCTGTCCTCTCCAAAGGAGACGGTGTACAGCCTCTCCAGCGAGCCAGAGCACCAGGCGTTCGACCCATTGGAAGCCATGCGCACGCCGTACCGTATCGATATCCTGCAACCGATCTACTTCGTCCTGCCCAGCCTCAAGCGCCTGTTCGACCTGGCCCAGGAAGACATCATGGCCCTGGTTCACCAGGGCATGCAGGTGGGGCTGCACGCGCCGAAGTTTCCACCCAAACCCAAGGCCGCCTGAACCGGTCGCCCTCCCGCGCGGCCTGCCAACCCCGTCATCGCCAACCAGCATTCAACCCAGGAACCCACCATGACCGCTCTCAACCAAGCCCACTGCGAAGCCTGCCGTGCCGACGCACCGCACGTCAGCGACGAAGAACTGCCGGTATTGATCAAGCAGATCCCGGACTGGAACATCGAGGTCCGCGACGGCGTGATGCAACTGGAGAAAGTCTTCCTGTTCAAGAACTTCAAATTTGCCCTGGCGTTCACCAATGCCATGGGCGAAATCTCCGAAGCTGAAGGCCACCACCCGGGCCTGCTCACCGAATGGGGCAAAGTCACCGTGACCTGGTGGAGCCACTCGATCAAAGGCCTGCACCGCAACGACTTCATCATGGCCGCCCGCACCGATGAAGTGGCCCAGACCGCCGAAGGCCGCAAGTAATACCCTTCAAGGGAGTTGCCCGCGCGCGACTTGAGGATGAAATCCCTTTCATCCTCAAGTCGCGATAAAAAATCTAATTGTCATTTCCAGTGCTGTATCCTGCCCAGGCTTTTTAAAAGCGCGGATCTACCCAGCGATTTAAAAAACAGACCTTGCGAGGAGCAACGAACATGCACGAGATTCCTAATCTCCCCTTCCCAAGCCTGCACGAAACTGAGCAGACAACCCCGCAACAAGCCGGCGCCCAACAGCCCGAGCCGAAATCTGCCGACAGCCGCAAGGCCGACAGCGAAGACTGAAAAAGCACTCCAGACCGTGTGGAAAGCGCTCCTTCATGCGCTTTCCACACCGCCTGAAACACCTGCCAATGAGCCCGACCATGACCGACCTCTCCAGCGAAACCCAAGCCAGCGTCCTGATTGGCACCGCGGAAAAAATGATCGACGTCTGGAACCGTCTCAGCAAAGAAAAGCAGGCCGTCCTGCTGGCCCGTTTCGGCACTCAGGAAAACGCCCTTGCCGCCCTGGTCACCACCCAATTGCTGGCACCCGATCAGCCCTGATCGTCTCCACGCACAGAAACATCTGAACAGCGCGTCGATTTCTACCCCAGATTCCCCCCAAGCATCGGTATCATAAGCAGCCTATCTATCCTGCTGCGCCAGTGGACCTTTACCCATGCCAGATACCCAGCGACCCATGGCGGTCACGCTGCAAGTCGTTTCCATCGTCCTTTTCACCTTTATCGGCTACCTGAACATCGGCATTCCCCTGGCCGTATTGCCGGGCTACGTCCACAGCGACCTGGGCTTCGGTGCGGTGATCGCCGGCCTGGTGATCAGCGTGCAGTACCTGGCCACTCTGCTCAGCCGACCCTACGCCGGCAAAATCATCGACAACCTGGGCAGCAAGCGCGCAGTGATGTACGGCCTTGCCGGTTGCGGCCTGAGCGGCGTATTCATGCTGCTTTCGGCATGGCTGCACAACCTTCCGGCACTGAGCCTGGCGTGCCTGTTGATCGGCCGACTGGTGCTGGGCAGCGCGGAGAGCCTGGTGGGCTCGGGCTCCATCGGCTGGGGTATCGGCCGGGTCGCGCGCAGAACACGGCCAAGGTGATTTCCTGGAACGGTATCGCCAGCTACGGCGCACTGGCCATCGGCGCGCCATTCGGGGTTTGGCTGGTGGACCGGCTGGGACTCTGGAGCATGGGCGTGAGCATCATCCTGCTGGCGGTGATCGGTCTGGCACTGGCCTGGCCTAAAGTCGCTGCGCCCATCGTTGCCGGTGAACGCCTGCCCTTCATGCATGTGCTGGGGCGGGTGCTGCCCCACGGTTGCGGCCTGGCTCTGGGCTCCATCGGCTTCGGCACCATCGCCACCTTTATCACCCTGTATTACACCGCCCAGCACTGGTCCAACGCGGTGCTGTGCCTGAGCCTGTTCGGCGCCAGCTTTATTGGCGCACGGCTGCTGTTCGGCAATCTGATCAACCGCCTGGGCGGTTTTCGTGTGGCCATCGCCTGCCTCTCGGTGGAAACCCTCGGGCTATTGCTGCTATGGCTGGCGCCTGACGCCCATTGGGCCCTGGCCGGTGCAGCCTTGAGCGGTTTTGGCTTCTCCCTGGTGTTCCCGGCCCTGGGGGTCGAGGCGGTAAACCTCGTGCCGGCCTCCAGCCGCGGTGCTGCGGTGGGTGCCTATTCGCTGTTTATCGACCTGTCACTGGGGATTACCGGCCCGCTGGCAGGAGCGATCGCCGCCGGCTTCGGCTTCGCCTCGATCTTCCTGTTCGCCGCCATCGCCGCCCTCAGCGGCTTGCTGCTCAGCCTTTACCTGTATCACCAGGCGCCGAAGTACCGCGAAGAACGCGACGCGCGCTAGAAATCCACCTTGCCGCGACCGGCCTTGATGCTGCCGCGCTTGGTCTTGGATTCCAGGCGACGCTTCTTCGAGCCCAGGGTCGGCTTGGTCGGACGGCGTTTCTTTTCCACCTTGGTGGCGCTGAGGATCAGCTCGGTAAGGCGCTCCAGGGCATCGGCGCGATTCTGCTCCTGGGTGCGGTATTGCTGGGCCTTTATGATGATCACGCCGTCGCTGGTGATACGGCTGTCACTCAGGGCCAGCAGGCGTTCCTTATAGAACGGCGGCAAGGACGACGCGGGGATGTCAAAGCGCAGGTGCACAGCGCTGGAGACCTTGTTGACGTTCTGCCCACCGGCGCCCTGGGCACGAATGGCAGTCAATTCGATCTCGGCATCGGCCAGGTGCACGTTGTTGGAAATCACCAGCATGGAACGGGTATCCGTGTTAAGGGCCCACAGGATACGCCAGAAATGACAAACCCGGCCGGGGCCGGGTTTGTCGGGGTAAGCTGAGGCGCTATTTCAGCGAAGTGTTGGCCGCCGATTGTGGGCCCTGGGCACGGCGCTTGTTCTTGATCCAGTAACAGCCCCACATAAACACCAACCACACCGGGATCGCGTACACGGACACCTGAATGCCCGGGATCATCAGCATGATGCCAAGGATAAACACCACGAACGCCAGGCAGAAGTAGTTGCCGTAGGGGTACCACAACGCCTTGAACAGCGGTGTTTGCCGGGTGCGATTCATGTGCTGGCGGAACTTGAGGTGCGAGTAGCTGATCATCGCCCAGTTGATCACCAGGGTCGCCACCACCAGGGACATCAGCAACTCCAGGGCATGCTGCGGAATCAGGTAGTTGAGCACCACCGCAATGAAGGTCACCACTGCTGATGCAAGGATCGACAGCACCGGCACGCCACGCTTATCGATCTTGGCCAGGACCCTCGGCGCGTCGCCCTGCTCGGCCATGCCCAACAACATGCGGCTGTTGCAGTAAGTGCCGCTGTTGTAGACCGACAGGGCTGCTGTCAGAACCACGAAATTGAGAATCTGCGCCGCGGTGCTGCTACCCAGCATCGAGAACACCTGGACAAACGGGCTGCCGCTGTAAGCATCGCCGGACGCATTGAGGGTCGCCAGCAGGCTGTCCCAAGGCGTCAGGGACAACAGCACCACCAGGGCGCCGATGTAGAAAATCAGGATGCGATAGATCACCTGATTGATCGCCTTGGGAATCACGGTCTTCGGCTGGTCGGCCTCGGCAGCGGTAAAGCCAAGCATTTCCAGGCCACCGAAGGAAAACATGATGATCGCCATGGCCATCACCAGGCCGCTGACCCCATTAGGGAAGAACCCGCCGTGCTCCCAGAGGTTGCTCACCGAAGCCTGCGGGCCGCCATGGCCGCTGACCAGCAGGTAGCTGCCCAGGGCGATCATGCCGACGATGGCCACCACCTTGATGATGGCGAACCAGAACTCGGCTTCGCCGAAGACTTTGACGTTGGCCAGGTTGATCGCATTGATCATCACGAAGAACACGGCGGCCGAGACCCAGGTCGGCACGTCGGGCCACCAGTAGTGCACGTACTTGCCCACTGCCGTGAGCTCCGACATGCCCACCAGGATGTAGAGAATCCAGCAGTTCCAGCCCGACAGAAAACCGGCGAAGCCGCCCCAGTATTGATGGGCGAAGTGGCTGAAGGAGCCGGCTACGGGCTCTTCGACAATCATCTCGCCGAGCTGGCGCATGATCATGAAGGCGATAAAACCGCAGATGGCATAGCCGAGGATCATCGACGGGCCGGCGGATTTGAGCACCCCGGCAGAGCCGAGGAACAGGCCGGTACCAATCGCGCCACCGAGGGCGATCAATTGGATATGACGATTTTTCAGGCCGCGCTTCAGCTCGCCTGAAGCAGCGTTGGGTCCACTCATGAAGGGGTCTCACGCAAGGGTTGATGATGTTCGATAGACGTTGCTGCCGCAGGACGGCTTAAGCAACGCGGATCAAACCCCAGCGCAGGCACCAGGAGTTCAACGTGTTATGAACGGTCATGCGTCAGTTGGGTGACCGTTAAAACGCCGCGCATTGTACACGCCTGAACCCCAGCTGCCAGACGCCGACGCCTCAACCCTCTCGCCCCACCACGCACCCCAAAAAAAACGCCAACCCTGAGGTTGGCGTTCTTCACTTGCAGCTCGAAGCTCGAAAGCTTACCGCGAGCTTACTCCGGCTTGCGCCGACCAAAGCCCGGGCGCTGGCCGGAACCGGCCGGGGCGCCACGGCGCTTGCCCGACGGTGTGTCCTTATCCAGCACCAGGCTTGGACGCTTGGACTTCGGCGCAGGCTTGGCCGGACGCTTGTTGTCCGCTGGACGATCAGCCACCGGCGTACCGCGACCCGACTCGCCACGGCCCGCAGGACGCGGTGTACGTGGGCCACGCTCGCCATCTTGGCGTGCTGCCGGCTTGCGCCCTGGACGCTCGCCTTCGATCTGCGGCTCGCGGGCCGGGCGGGGTGCGCCGGCTGGCGCGCCATTGGCGGGACGCAAAGTCCGCACGCGCTCGCTCTTGCCCACCGGACGCGAGGATTTACGCTGCATACGCTCCAGCTTGTCCTTGCTCTTGGCGTTCAGTTGCGGCATTGCCACCGGGGTCAGGCCGACTTCAGCACTGAGGATATCCACCTCGTACTGAGTCATTTCACGCCAGCGCCCCATCGGCAGGTCGGAATTGAGGAACACCGGGCCGAAACGCACGCGCTTCAGGCGGCTGACCACCAGGCCCTGGGATTCCCACAGGCGCCGTACTTCACGGTTGCGGCCTTCCATCACCACGCAGTGGTACCAGTGGTTGAAACCTTCACCACCGGGAGCCTGCTTGATGTCGGTGAACTTGGCCGGGCCGTCTTCGAGAACCACGCCGGCTTTCAGGCGCTCGATCATCTCGTCGTCGACTTCACCACGCACACGCACTGCGTACTCGCGGTCCATCTCGTAGGACGGGTGCATCAGGCGGTTGGCCAACTCACCGTCAGTGGTGAACATCAGCAAGCCTGTGGTGTTGATGTCCAGGCGGCCGATGTTGATCCAGCGGCCTTCTTTCGGGCGCGGCAACTTGTCGAACACGGTCGGGCGGCCTTCCGGGTCGTCACGGGTGCAGATTTCGCCGTCGGGTTTGTTGTACATGATCACGCGGCGTACCGATTCGGCAGCCTCTTCACGCTTGATCACCTTGCCATCGATGGAGATGGCGTCATGCAGGTCGACGCGCAGGCCAAGGGTGGCATCTTTGCCATTGACCTTGATGCGGCCCTGGCTGATCCAGGACTCAACGTCGCGGCGCGAGCCGACGCCGATACGGGCGAGGACTTTCTGCAGTTTTTCGCCTGCTGGGCCGATTTCCTGGCTGTCTTTCTGGTCGTTATCACTCATCTGGGCACCTCCCGGTGTGTCGGTTCAGGCGCGAATGGCCTGAAGCGTGGAAAACAGGTCTTGTGGCGAAGGGATCGCCAAAGGGTCGCGAATCATACGCTCATGACAGCGGTTGCGCATCAGAGACTAGTTGATAAGTCGGCGCTCAGGCTTTTTTCCGCCGGCCGGTGGCGCGCAGTTTCAGCAGGCGCTGCGCGGCTTCGGCCAGCACCAGGCGGCGTTCGGCCTTGTCGAGTTTCTTCCAGGCCTTGATCTCGCGCTTGCTGCGACCACAGCCTATACAGATGTCATCGCTGAACTTGCAAAGGCTGATGCAGGGATCCTTGACAGCACTCATCACGCACCTCTGTAGGAACCGGCTGGCCGGCGAAAGCGCTTGCAAGGTTAGTCGTCGAACAGGCGGCGTTCGTTTTCGATGGCTTCGGCCAGGGCCAGGGCTTCAGCCTCTTCTTCACTCAGCTCAGGCTCTAGGGCCGCGACCGCGGCCAGCAGCTTGGCTCGGGCTTCAGCGACACCCAGCACATCGTCCTCGGCATCGACGGGCGCCGGTGGCTCGGGTTCAAACTCTGGTTCTGGTTCTGGTTCAGGGGCGGCAACCTCAGTCTCCAGCGGCAGTACCTCGACCGGTGGCGACGACGGGCTGTCCAGGCTGAACTCGGCGTCCGGCTCGAACGGCGCCGACAGGCCGTCGCGATGCAGGTCGTCGAAGTCGGTCTTGATCCCCTCCTCCATCGAGTCCAGTTCCAGCAGCAGCGTATGGAAGCTGGTCTCTTCCTTGGGCTCTTCCGGCTCTGCCGTGGCATCGGCCAGGGCCTGCAGGTGCGCAGGAACCGGCACATCGTCGAACTCCAGCACCGGCTCGGTCTCGATCTCGCGCAACTCCGCCAGGGGCGGCAAGTCGTCGAGGTTCTTCAGGTTGAAGTGATCGAGAAAGGCCTTGGTGGTGGCGAACATCGCCGGCCGACCGGGCACATCGCGATGGCCCACCACGCGAATCCACTCACGCTCCAGCAGAGTCTTGACGATCTGGCTGTTGACCGCCACGCCCCGCACGTCCTCGATTTCCCCCCGAGTGATGGGCTGGCGGTAAGCAATCAGAGCAAGGGTTTCCAGCATGGCGCGGGAATAGCGCTGGGGGCGCTCCTCCCACAGGCGACCCACCCAGGGCGCGAACTTTTCGCGCACTTGCAGACGGTAACCCGACGCCACCTCCTTAAGTTCAAAGGCGCGCCCATCGCAGGACTTGGCCAGCAACGCCAAGGCTTTCTTGAACACAGGCGGCTCAGGACGCTCGGCCTCTTCGAAGAGTTCGAACAGGCGCTCCATGGATTGGGGTTTTCCCGAGGCCAACAGAAAGGCTTCAAGCAGTGGCGCCAGCTCGCGGGGTTCATTCAGATTCATTGTTTCAGCTCGTTATTCGGCTCGCGCCCGCACATGGATGGCGGTAAAGGGCTCATTCTGCACCAGCTCGACCAGGGATTCCTTGACCAGTTCGAGAATCGCCATAAAGGTCACTACCACACCCAGGCGCCCTTCTTCGGCGGTGAACAGTTCGACAAAGGGCACAAAACCACCGCCCTTGAGGCGCTCCAGCACGTCACTCATGCGTTCGCGGGTGGACAAGGCCTCGCGGCTGACCTGGTGGCTTTCAAACATGTCGCCACGGCGCAGCACCTCGGCCATGGACAACAACACCTCTTCCAAGGCCACGTCCGGCAGCAGCTTGCGCGCCCGGGCTTCCGGGGCATCGAGCTTGGGCACGATGACGTCGCGACCGACCCGGCTCAAGCCGTCGATACCCTCAGCGGCAGCCTTGAAGCGCTCGTACTCCTGCAGACGCCGGATCAGCTCGGCCCGGGGGTCGTCTTCTTCCTCTTCGACCTCGGCCGAACGCGGCAGCAGCATGCGCGACTTGATCTCGGCCAGCATCGCCGCCATCACCAGGTACTCGGCGGCCAGCTCCAGGCGCACCGACTGCATCAATTCGACATAGCCCATGTATTGGCGGGTGATTTCCGCCACCGGGATGTCGAGGATGTTGATGTTCTGCTTGCGGATCAGGTACAGCAGCAAGTCCAGCGGGCCTTCGAAGGCTTCGAGGAAGACCTCCAGGGCGTCCGGCGGAATGTACAGGTCCAGGGGCATTTCCATGACCGCCTGGCCATAGACCATGGCAAACGGCAGCTCCTGCTGGGCGCCCGCTTGCTCGTCAACGGCTTCCACTGCGGACATCTAGGCCTCAGCCATGAACGGCGACGGGTCACCACAGCCAACACGAATCACTTCCGGCTCGCCATCGGACAGGTTGATCACGGTGGAGGCCTCGATGCTGCCAAAGCCGCCATCGATGATCAGGTCCACCTGATGCTCCAGCAACTGGCGCATTTCATAGGGGTCGCTCATCGCCTCGGTGTCACCGGGCATGATCAGGCTGACGCTCATCAGCGGCTCGCCCAGCTCGGCCAACAGCGCCAGGGCAATCGGGTTGCTCGGCACCCGCAGGCCGATGGTGCGGCGCTTGGGGTGCAGCAACAGCCGCGGCACTTCGCGGGTGGCGTTGAGAATAAAGGTGTAGGGGCCAGGCACATGGGCCTTGAGCAGCCGGAAAGTGCCGGTGTCGATCTTGGCGAACAGGCCCAACTGCGAGAGGTCGCTGCAGATCAGGGCAAAGTTGTGCTTGTCGTCCAATTGGCGCAGGCGACGCACGCGCTCAATCGCGCTTTTATCGCCCATCTGGCAGCCGATGGCGTACGACGAGTCCGTGGGATACACCACGACGCCGCCCGAGCGGATGATTTCCACCGCCTGCTTGATCAGGCGCGCTTGCGGGTTTTCCGCATGAATCTGGAAAAATTGACTCACATTTTCTACCTGTTCAGACGGCGGCAATAATTGGGTCATGTTTGAACCGACACCACAATGGCGGCAGGTCTTCGGGGAGCGGGCGGTACTCGCCGATCTCGGACCAGCCTCCTGGGCCATGAAAATCACTGCCGGCACTGACCAGCAGACCGAACTCACGAGCAAGGATAGCCAGGCTGCCCACTTGCTCGGCGGGTTGATAACCATTGACCACTTCGATGGCGTGGCCACCCGCTTGAATATAGTCGGCAATCAAACGGCGTCGTTTGCTGCGCGTGAAATCGTAATGCCAAGGATGGGCCAGGCTGACCCAGGCCCCTGCCGCCCGCAGCGTCTCGACGGTTTCCTCCAAGGTCGGCCAGTGTTGCTTGACGTCGCCCAGCTTGCCGGCCCCCAGCCATTTGCGGAACGCTTCGGCGCGATCCTTGACGTAGCCGGCACGCACCAGGAAATCCGCAAAGTGCGGCCGCGCCGGGGCATTGCCACTGTCCCCCAGCTCCTGCTGGATCGCCCGGGCACCTTCCAGGGCATCGGGCATCCCCTTGAGGGCGAGCTTGCGGCTTATTTCCTCGGACCTTAGCCATCGGCCATCGTGCAGTTTGGCAATCGCCGCCACCAACGACGGGGCGTTCACGTCAAACCCGTAACCCAGCACATGGATGGTGGCCCCGCCCCAAGTGCAGGACAACTCCACACCATTGACCAGATGCATGCCCAGGGCGTTCGCCGCAGCGCGCGCCTCGTCCAGGCCTTCAAGGGTGTCATGGTCGGTCAGTGCCAGGACTCGCACGCCTTTCTCAAAGGCACGCGCCACCAGAACCGCGGGCGCAAGTGCGCCGTCGGAGGCCGTGCTATGGCAATGCAAATCAACGTTCACGGGACGGTAAAACCTCAAGTCAGCTGGCGCTTTCGCTACCCAGGATGTTTGTTATTATGCCGCCACATCCTGCTTCTGGCTGCCACTGTGAAACAATTCATCGACTTCATCCCGTTGTTCCTGTTTTTCATCGTCTACAAACTCGATCCCCGCGTTGTCGACATTGCCGGTCAGCAACTCAGCGTGGGCGGCATCTACAGCGCCACGGCGGTGCTGATCATCAGCTCGCTGGTGGTCTACGGCGCGCTGTTCATTTCCCAGCGCAAGCTGGAAAAAAGCCAGTGGCTGACCCTCGTTGCCTGCCTGGTCTTCGGCAGCCTGACCCTGGCCTTCCACAGCGAAACCTTCCTCAAATGGAAAGCCCCGGTGGTTAACTGGCTGTTCGCCCTGGCCTTTATCGGCAGCCACTTCGTCGGTGATCGCCTGCTGATCAAGCGCATCATGGGCCACGCGCTGACCTTGCCGGACCCGGTCTGGACCCGCTTGAACATCGCCTGGATCGTGTTTTTCCTGTTCTGCGGTGCCGCCAACCTGTTCGTCGCATTCACTTTCCAGAGCATCTGGGTCGACTTCAAGGTCTTCGGCAGCCTGGGCATGACCGTATTGTTCCTGGTGGGCCAAGGCGTCTACCTGTCCCGTCATCTGCATGACACCGAACCCACTACGCCGAAAACCGAGGACTGACATGCTTTACGCAATCATTGCTACAGACGTCGCCAACTCCCTGGAAAACCGCCTGGCCGCACGCCCGGCGCACCTTGAGCGGCTGCAGCAGCTCAAGGGCGAAGGCCGCGTGGTACTGGCCGGTCCGCACCCTGCGGTGGACAGCAATGACCCGGGCGCTGCCGGTTTCAGCGGCAGCCTGATCGTCGCCGAGTTCGACTCCCTGGGCGCTGCCCAGGCCTGGGCCGATGCTGATCCGTATATCGCCGCCGGCGTCTATGCCAGCGTAGTGGTCAAGCCGTTCAAGCAAGTCCTGCCGTAAATCCTCTCCAACGCGGTGAACCTTCCAGGTTCATCGCGCTCTCAATCGCTCATTATTCTCGTTTGACGGCCGACAACCTGCCCAACACTCGATTGGAATCAGGAGTTCCGATGCGCCAAGGTCCGTTGTGTCTGCTGTGGGTCATGTTATCGATCGGGGCCGTCGCCCATGCCGAAGAGGCTGTGGATTCAGGCCGTTCGACGCCGCTTTCCCTGAGCGCCGGCAGCCAGATCACCGAGCTGCAGCAACGCTTGAAGGAAAGCGAGCGTCAGCGCGAGGAATTGAGCAAACAACTGCAAAGTGTCGACAACGAACGGGAAAGTGCCCAACTGACGCGCTTGCGTCAGGAGAACCAGCGCCTCAAGCTGCAACTCAAAGAGGCCCAGGCCAGTCCGTTACCGCGCTTGCTGACCGATCAGCAACAGTGGTTCGTCATCGGTGGCGCAGTTGCACTGGTGGCCCTGCTCTGCGGTATCTTCGCCAGCGGTGGACACCGCAAGCGTCGTCAATGGCTAAATTGAGTGATTCATGAGCGACCTGTTACTGATTGATGATGACCAGGAGCTGTGCGAGCTTCTGACCAGTTGGCTGAGCCAGGAAGGCTTTCAGGTCCGTGCCTGCCACGATGGCCTGAGTGCGCGCCGGGCCCTGGCCGAAACCGCCCCGGCGGCGGTGGTGCTGGACGTGATGCTGCCCGACGGCAGCGGCTTGGAACTGCTCAAGCAACTGCGCAACGACCATCCCGATCTGCCGGTGCTGATGCTCTCGGCCCGCGGCGAACCGCTGGACCGCATCCTCGGCCTGGAACTGGGCGCCGACGATTACCTGGCCAAACCCTGCGACCCACGGGAATTGACCGCCCGCCTACGCGCGGTCCTGCGCCGCAGCCATCCGGTGTCGGCGTCGAGCCAGATGGAACTGGGTGACCTGTGCTTCAGCCCGGTGCGTGGCGTGGTCAGCATCGATCAGCAAGACATCACCCTGACCGTGTCCGAAAGCCGGCTGCTCGAAGCCCTGCTCAAGCAACCTGGCGATCCCCTGGACAAGCAGGAACTGGCGCAGATTGCCCTGGGCCGCAAACTGACCTTGTACGATCGCAGCCTGGACATGCACGTCAGTAACTTGCGCAAGAAGATCGGCCCGCACCCTGACGGCCGCCCCCGCATCGTGGCCCTGCGCAGCCGCGGCTACTACTACAGCCTGTAACCCCTCCCCGTCGGCGAGCACCCGCTTACTCGCCGGCACCGGCACGCCTTGGCCCTTGGCGTGCCTGCCTTTTGTCAGTGACCGGGCAAATCCTCTTTACTCAAGCTTTACCGTCCACTGACTGCCGCTGACCTTGATCTGCGTAATCTGAACTCATCCGGAACTGACCGGGAACGAGACAAGGAGAAACACCATGCGCAAGACCCTGATCGCTCTGATGTTCGCCGCAGCCCTGCCCACCGTCGCCATGGCCATGCCGGAAGGCCCGGGCCCAATGGGTGGTCCGATGGACGGCCCACGCCACAGCGAACACATGCGGGGCAAAGGTCCCTTCGGCCAACTGGACCTGAGCCGCGAACAACGCGAGCAAATCGGCAAGTTGATGGGCGAGCAAAAACACCAACAGCGGCAACTGGTCGAGAAGTACCTGGAGAAGCTGTCGCCGGCCGACCAGAAGGCCATGAAGGACGAGATCGCGGCCAAGCACCAGAAAACCCAGGCCGATATCCGCGCCCTGCTCAAGCCTGAACAACAGAAAGAGTTCGACGCCATCCAGAAGAAACAGGCCGAGCGTCGTGCGGAATGGGCTGAATTCAAAGCCTGGAAAGCGCAGCAACCGCAAAAAGCGCAATAATGCGCCAGCGTTGATCCCAGCCCAGTGGCCTCCCCCCACTGGGCTTTCTTTGTTTGAGGACTTCCCGTGCGTTCATTGTTCTGGCGCATCCTGGCCAGCTTCTGGCTGGCCATCGCCCTGGTTGCAGGGCTGTCGATCCTGCTCGGCCACATGTTGAACCAGGATGCTTGGATTCTCAGCCGTCACCCGGGCCTCAACACCCTGGCGCAAGAGTGGACCCAGACCTTCGAGACCCAAGGTGAAGAGGCTGCCCAGGAGGTCCTGCAGCAGCGCAAGCGCCAGTACCACATCGACGTGCAAGTGCTCAACGAAAGCGGCGACCCGGTGGTCCGCGGGACCTTCCCCCGGCGAGCCGCGGCCTTCGAGGCCCGGCAGAACGACAATGATGACCGACATTTGCCCTGGCGGCGCCTGACCACCGAGTACACCAGCCCGCAAAGTGGCGACACCTACCTGCTGATTTATCGCATCGCCCACCCGGAACTGGACGCCTGGCATCGCGACAGCCTGATGTGGCCCCTCAGTGCCCTGGCCATCGCCCTGGTGGTGCTGACCCTGTTCAGCCTGCTGGTGACGCTGTCGATCACCCGCCCCCTCAGCCGCTTGCGGGGTGCGGTGCATGACCTAGGCCAAGCCACCTACCAGCAGAACAGCCTGGCGCGGCTGGCCAACCGCCGCGACGAGTTCGGCGTACTGGCCACCGACTTCAATCGGATGGGCGCACGCCTGCAGGGGCTGATCGGCAGCCAGCGTCAGTTGCTGCGGGATGTCTCCCACGAATTGCGCTCCCCCCTGGCGCGACTGCGTATCGCCCTGGCCCTGGCCGAGCGCGCTGGCCAGGAGGAGCGGGAAAAGCTCTGGCCGCGACTGACCCGCGAATGCGACCGCCTGGAAGCCTTGATCAGTGAAATCCTGGTACTGGCGCGGGTGGATGCGGATAACGCCAGCGCCGAGGACATCGACCTCAACGCCCTGATGAACAACCTGCAAAAAGACGCCCAACTGGCCTGCCCGGAACAGCACGTGCGGGTCGATGCCCCGCCGCAACTGCACCTCAAGGGCTGGCCGACCATGATCGAGCGGGCACTGGACAACCTGCTGCGCAACGCCCAGCGCTTTAACCCGAGCGGGCAGCCGATCGAGCTGGAGGCCAAGCGCCAGGGGGACAAGATTTTGCTGAGCGTACGCGATCACGGCCCGGGCGTGGACAATGAGCACCTGGGTCAACTGGGTGAGCCCTTCTACCGCGCTCCCGGGCAAACCGCGCCGGGCCATGGGCTGGGACTGGCCATTGCACGGCGTGCGGCGGAGCGCCATGGCGGCAGTCTGACCCTGGCCAACCACACCCAGGGTGGATTTATCGCCACCCTGGAGCTGCCCCTGGAGCCGGGCGCCGTGGTGTTGAATCCGTGAGATTCAGGTTGGGTGAGGCCCCGGACGGGCTCACCCAACCACCGCCAGAAACACCCGTCAGTTCGCGCCAGACCAGGCGCTGACAAACGCTGCGGTATCTTCCTTGGGGGCAACCCGGGGTTCATTCAGCGGCGTGCCCAAGTACAAGAAGGCGATGATCTCTTCACCGGCCTCCAGGCCCAAGCCCTTGGCCACATGGGCCGAATAGGACAGCTCGCCGGTGCGCCAGACCGCGCCGATCCCCTGAGCGTAAGCCGCCAGCAAAATGCCGTGGGCTGCACAGCCAGCCGCCAGTAACTGCTCGGACTTCGGCACCTTGAAGTGCTCCTGCAACCGGGCCACCACCACAACCACCAACGGCGCGCGCAACGGCATCGCACGAGCCTTGTCCAGCGCAGCCTGGGTCACGTCTGCACCTTGCAACTGCACCGCTTCTGCCAGCAACTCGCCCAGTTGCTCCCGGGCCCGGCCTTCCACGGTCAAGAAACGCCAAGGGCGCAACTGACCATGGTCCGGCGCACGCAAGGCCGCGGCGAACAATGCCTCACGTTGCGCCGCGGTGGGCGCCGGGTCCAGCAAGCGCGGCACGGAAACACGGTTGAGCAAAGCGTCGAGAGCCTCCATCGGCCACCTCCTGAAAAAAATGTCCGGCTATTCTAGGGTATCTGCCGGCGGGGTGCCGGTTTACATGGCCTGCCCCACAGGTAGAATGGCGCCCTTCCCAACCAGCCCGAGCGGATTTCATGGCGTTGCCGACCTTACGCATCATTGGTTTCATCATCGGCATCTTCTTGATCACCCTGGCTATCGCCATGGTCATTCCGATGGCAACCCTGGTGATTTTCGAACGCACCAGCGACCTGCCGTCCTTTCTCTGGGCCAGCATGATCACCTTTATTGCCGGCTTGGCCCTGGTGATCCCCGGGCGCCCGGAACATGTGCACTTGCGCCCTCGGGACATGTATTTGCTGACGGTCTCCAGTTGGGTGGTGGTGTGCATCTTTGCCGCCCTGCCGTTCCTGCTGACCCAGCACATCAGCTACACCGATTCGTTCTTCGAAAGCATGTCGGGCATCACCGCCACCGGCGCCACTGTGCTCAGCGGCCTGGACAACATGTCTCCGGGCATCCTGATGTGGCGCTCCTTGCTGCACTGGCTGGGGGGCATCGGCTTTATCGGCATGGCGGTCGCGATTCTGCCGTTGCTGCGCATCGGTGGTATGCGCCTGTTCCAGACCGAGTCTTCGGACCGTTCGGAAAAGGTCATGCCGCGCTCGCACATGGTGGCGCGCCTGATCGTCGCCGCCTACGTCGGCATCACCATCCTCGGCAGCCTGGCGTTCTGGTGGGCGGGGATGAATATATTCGATGCCATCAACCACTCGATGTCGGCCATCTCTACCGGCGGTTTCTCGACCTCGGACGCATCACTGGCACACTGGGAACAGCCCGCCGTGCATTGGGTCGCGGTGGTGGTGATGATCCTCGGCAGCCTGCCCTTCACCCTGTATGTCGCCACCCTGCGAGGCAACCGCCGGGCGCTGATCAAGGACCAACAAGTGCAAGGGCTGCTCGGCCTGCTACTGGTGACCTGGCTGGTGCTCGGCACCTGGTACTGGTGGACCACCAACCTGCACTGGCTGGACGCGTTGCGTCACGTGGCGCTGAACGTGACGTCAGTGGTCACCACCACCGGCTTTGCCCTGGGTGACTACAGCCTGTGGGGCAACTTCTCGCTGATGCTGTTCTTCTACCTGGGCTTTGTCGGCGGCTGCTCGGGCTCGACGGCAGGGGGCATCAAGATCTTCCGCTTCCAGGTCGCCTACATCCTGCTCAAGGCCAACCTCAATCAACTGATCCACCCTCGGGCAGTGATCAAGCAGAAGTACAACGGCCATCGCCTCGACGAAGAAATCGTGCGCTCGATCCTGACCTTTTCGTTCTTCTTCGCCATCACCATTTGCATGATCGCCCTGGCCTTGTCTCTGCTGGGCCTGGACTGGATGACCGCGCTGACTGGCGCTGCCAGCACCGTCTCCGGCGTCGGCCCGGGGCTGGGTGAAACCATTGGCCCGGCGGGTAATTTCTCTACCTTGCCGGATGCCGCCAAATGGATTCTGTCCCTGGGCATGCTCCTCGGCCGCCTGGAGATCATTACGGTGTTTGTGTTGTGCATTCCGGCGTTCTGGCGCCACTGACCGGCGCCGGCGACTCCTGCAAGCGCGCCCGGTACTCACTGGGCGTGGTGTCGAACCAGCGCCTGAACGCGCGAAAGAAATTGCTCGGATCGGCAAAACCCAGCAAGTAGGCGATTTCCAGCAAAGTCATGCGCGGCTGCGCCAGGTACTGCTCGGCCAGCTCACGACGAGTGTCGTCGAGCAAGGTCTGAAAGCTCGTACCCTCCTCCTGCAACCGGCGCTGCAGGGTGCGCTGGGACAGATGAAGGGTCTGCGCCACCATCTCGCGCTTGGGCTCGCCCTGAGGCAACAGCCGACATAGCACCTGGCGCGCCTGGTGGGTGACCCGGCTTTCGGAAAAACGCGCCAGGTACTCACCGGCAAAACGGTCATGCAGTAAAGCCATGGCTTCATTGGCGGTCGGCAGGGGCGCCTCCATGTCGGCACGCTCGAAAATCAGCGCATCGTAAGGCGCGTTGAACAACAGCGGTGCATGAAAGGCCTGCTTGTAGGGCTCCACATCCACAGGCTCGGCCCCCTGCACCAGCACCTTGCGCGGATGCAGCGTACGCCCGGTCAACCAGCCGCACAGCGCCAAGGCACACGCCAGGGAGGCTTCGGCGCTTTGTCGGGTCGGCGGCAGGTGATCGCCATGCACCGTCAGGATCAGGGCATACCCTTCAGGCAGCAGGCGGAAACTCAAGTCGGCGCTTTCGGCGATGATTCGCTGATAGCGCACCAGTCGCTGGAACCCCTCGGCCAGGGTCCGGCTCGACATCAGTGCATAGCCGGCCACGTGAAAGGAGGCCGGCCGCACCACCTTGCCCATGTTCAAGCCAATCGCCGGATTGCCGGAAAGCTCCACCGCACGCTGCCAAAGGCGGGTCATGGAGTCCTGGGGAAAGCGCGCATCGGGGTCGTCCAGCGCCGCGTAATCAAGCCCCAAATGCTTGAACAATGCCCGGCAATCCAGGCCGTCCATTTCCAGGGCTTTGACAATGCCCATGGCCCAGCTTGCAGAAGTCGTTCGTTCGCTCATGGCGTTTTCTTACATGGTGAGCCGCATGCCACGGCCAATATTTCAAGGATACTAAAGTGGCGCCCATTGTCACTGGCGACAACCAACGATGACTCTAGACTCAAATAGGCTGCCCGCAGCCCATCCCGCCAGCAGAACCACCACCCAAGAGAGCGCGGCCGTGGAAAACACCAGACAATTCAACAGCTTCGCCGAGTTCTACCCCTACTACCTGACGGAACACAACAACAGCACCTGCCGTCGCCTGCATTTCATTGGTACCAGCCTGGTGATCTTCATTCTCGCCTTCGCCATTGGCAAGGGGGCCTGGCTCCTGCTGCTGGCCCTGCCCCTGGCCGGCTACAGCTTCGCCTGGATCGGGCATTTCTTCTTTGAAAAGAACCGCCCCGCCACCTTCCAGCACCCGCTCTACAGCCTGCTGGGGGACTTCGTCATGTACCGCGACATGATCCTCGGCAAAGTACCCTTTTAGGCGTTACCGGACAGCCAGCCATCCCGCGCAGCCTCCGTGGCCGTGGCGCCCGGGCCTGCAGTCGAACCCTGAACAATAAGAGAGTGGCCGATGAGCACGCATGCCCGCTTCACCCATATGCAGGATGGCACCCAGGAGGACTGGGCGATCATTGCCACGGACTTCAGTGCATACGCACGACAATTGCCGGCTCGAATCCTCACCCACCTGAAGTTGCTCGACGGCGATTTTGGCGGTTTCCCGGTGGACCGCCTGACCCATTCGCTGCAAACCGCCACCCGCGCCTGGCACGACGGGCGTGATGAGGAATACGTGGTGTGCGCCTTGCTTCACGACATCGGTGACACCCTCGGCAGCTTCAACCACCCGGACATCGCCGCTGCCATTCTCAAGCCTTTCGTGAGCGCCGAAAACCTGTGGATGGTGCAGCAGCACGGGGTTTTCCAGGGCTACTACTTTTTCCACCACCTGGGCATGGACCGGCACCTGCGCGAGCAATTCAAAGAGCACCCGCTGTACCTGCGTACCGCCGAGTTCTGCGCCAAGTACGACGCCGCGGCCTTCGATCCAACCTACGACACCCTGCCCCTGAGCTTCTTCGAACCCATGCTCGAACGCCTGTTCGCCGAACCCAAAAACTCGTTGTACAAGGCGGCCATGGCATCCAACAGCGCGGCCTGACGACGCTGCTAAGCGGGCTCTTGCACCTTGATCAGATCCGCCTTGCCCTGGGCCTCACGCGCCTGGGCCTCGGCCAGCCGATAGAGTTCGATGGTGCCGTCCCAGTGCTCGATCAACGCGGTGCAGGACTCCACCCAGTCGCCACAATTGAGGTAGTCCACGCCACCGACCTTGCGAATTTCGGCATGGTGAATGTGCCCGCACACCACCCCATGCAGCTCGCGCTTCACGCATTCGTGGGCGATGGCTTCTTCGAAGTCGCTGATAAAGCTGACGGCGGTTTTCACCTTGTGCTTGAGATAGGCCGACAGCGACCAGTAGCCATAACCGTAGCGCGCACGCCAATGGTTGAGCCAACGGTTGAGGGTCAGGGTGAACTCGTAGGCCGAATCGCCAAGAAAGGCCAGCCAGCGGTGATAGCGCGTGATGACATCGAACTGATCGCCGTGAATCACCAACAAGTGACGACCGTCGGCCGTCACATGCACCGCCTCGTCCACCAACTGGATATTGCCCAGGATCAGCTTCGAATAGCGGCGCAGGAACTCGTCATGGTTGCCAGTCACGTAGATCACTTCGGTGCCACGCTTGCTCATGGTCAGCAGGCGACGAATGACGTTGGTATGCGCCTGGGGCCAGTACATGCCGCCGCGCAGCTTCCAGCCGTCGATGATGTCGCCTACCAGGTAGATGCGGTCGGCGTGATAGCCCTTGAGAAACTGCGAAAGATGCTCCGCCTGGCAATCCCGGGTGCCGAGGTGCACATCGGAAATCCACAAGGTCCGCACCCGTTGTTTGCGGCTGGGTCTGGCGAGTTCGGCACTGGTCATGGGCAGGCTCCTGGATTTTTTGCGAGCTTGCGCCCCAGGGGTTAATAGCCCATGACACAAATACGGCAGTCCCATGACAGCGCCCACACCCCGGCAGCCGGTGTAAACTGCCCGTCTGCCAAGGAGAACGGGATGGGTGCAATCCTCACGCTACGCCACTACAGCCACGACCTGATCGCCCACAGCCATGAACACGCGCAACTGGTGTTCGGCCTGTCCGGGCGCCTGGATTTCGAGGTGGACGGCCTGGGCAGCCAAGTGGTGCAGCAAAGCCTGATGGTGGTGCCCGGCGGCGCACATCATGCCTGTGGCAGCCCCAAAGGCAGCCATTGCCTGGTGCTGGACGTGCCCAGTGACCAATGGCTTGGCCAATCCCTGGGGGATCACGCCGATGCCAGTCGTCGCCTGCTCGACCACCCCGGCCGCCTGCCCCTGGCGCCCGCGCAAAGCCAATTGGTCAGTTGGCTGGCACAAAGCCCGGTGCATGACCCGTTGATCGCCCAGCAAGGCGCGGTCTTGCTGCTGGCCAGCCTCAACGGCAACACCGCGACGAGTATCGGTGGCCGCCGCCTGCCGTATGCGGCGCTCAATGAGCACATCGACCAGTACGCGGCCTACCCACTGCAAGTGGCCGACCTGGCGCGGGTCGCCGGCCTGTCCAGCGCCCGCCTGCATGCACGCTTCATGGCCGAATGTGGGCAGACGCCCATGGATTACATCCGCAGCCGACGCCTGCACAAGGCGGCCGCGTTGCTGCGCGAATCCGAATGGCCGATTGGCGAAGTGGCCAGCCGGGTCGGCTACAGTTCCCAAAGTGCCTTTGCCGCCGCCATGCTGCGGGAGTTCGGCGCATCCCCGGGCGCCCTGCGCCGTGCCGTGGGAAAGCGCTAGGCCGTCGACAAAACACGCGAGCCTGGCGACAGACGCCCTCCTCGCCGGGCCCGTAGACTGTCCGCCTACCTGTACACACCCTAAAGGGC
The DNA here is from genome assembly GCF_023241665.1 of Pseudomonas morbosilactucae. Lineage (NCBI taxonomy): Bacteria > Pseudomonadati > Pseudomonadota > Gammaproteobacteria > Pseudomonadales > Pseudomonadaceae > Pseudomonas > Pseudomonas morbosilactucae. The sequence continues at coordinate 170,836 of NZ_JALQCX010000051.1, forward strand.
ACTCGCCCCGCTGCATTTAAGGATTGCAATGACTCCGCGCACTGCCCTTGGCGCCCTGCATATCGGCGCGCTGATGTTCGGCCTTACAGGCGTATTCGGCAAACTCGCCGCCGCCTCACCGGCCGTGATCGTGTTTGGTCGCGCCCTCTTCGCGGTGCTGGCCCTGAGCGTCTTCGCCCGCTGGGCCAGCCGCACGTCCTGGCAAGCCATGAACGCAGGCGACCTGCGCCGCCTGCTGCTCAGCGGCCTGCTGCTGGCCGGGCACTGGGTGAGTTTCTTTATCGCGGTGAAAGTCGCGGGTGTGGCCATCGCCACCCTGGGCTTTGCCAGCTTCCCGGCATTCACCGTCATCCTTGAGGGCCTGATCTTCCGCGAGCGGATTCGCCTCAACGAAATGGTCCTGGTGGCCCTGGTCAGCGTCGGCCTGGTCCTGGTCACGCCGGACTTCGATCTGGCCAGCCAGGCCACCAGCGGTCTGCTGTGGGCCGTAGCCTCGGGCCTGCTGTTCAGCCTGCTGTCGCTGAACAACCGCGCCACGTCCTCCCGCGTTCCCGCCGTACAGGCCGCGCTGTGCCAGAACCTGGTGGTCGCCCTGTGCCTTCTGGCCTTTGCCGCGCCGGAGCTGAGCACCGTGCGCGCCATCGACTGGCTGTGGATCAGCCTCCTGGGAATTTTCTGCACGGGCCTGGCCCATAGCTTATTCGTCGCCAGCCTGGCGGTGATCAAGGCGCGCACGGCGGCGGTGGTGTTCGCCCTGGAACCGGTCTACGGGATTACCGTGGCCTGGCTGCTGTTCGACGAGAACCCCACGCTGCGCATGCTGCTGGGCGGCGCGTTGATCATTGTGGCGATCGTGGTCTCGAGTCGGTTATCGGGCAGCGCACAGAAAAACAACGTGGCAGCGGAAGCCAGCGCTCACTGAGTGCGGTCGTTGTGCCCCAGGTCACGCTGGGGGTCGATCTGGTCACGCACTCGCTGCTTGAGCACCTTGGCTTCGGGAAAGCCGCCATCGGCCTTGCGTTCCCATATCTGCACACCGTCGCAGGTGATGCGAAACGTGCCGCCCGTCGCGGGTTCAAGGGCGACCTTGCCGAGGTCGTCACTGAAGGTGCTCAACAACTCCTGGGCCAGCCAGGCGGCACGCAACAGCCACTGGCACTGGGTGCAATAGGTGATGACCACTTCGGGTTTACGTTCAGTCATGGTACGGCGGGCTCATGGGGGCAAGGGCGTCGCTATAATAGCCGGCTTTATCGCTCGCCCCGAGATCCCTGATGCGTCGTTTGTTGACCTGCCTGCTGCTTTGCCTCGTGCCCCTGACCCTGCAAGCCGCCGAGGCGCCACGACCAAAGATCGGCCTGGTATTGTCCGGCGGCGCGGCCCGTGGCCTGGCCCATATCGGCGTGCTCAAGGCGCTGGAGGAACAAGGCATCAAGCTCGACGCCATCGCCGGCACCAGCATGGGCGCGGTAATCGGCGGGCTGTATGCCTCAGGCTACAAAATCGACGAGTTGGAAAAGCTCGCCCTGGAGATCGACTGGAAACAAGCCCTGTCCGACGCCCCACCCCGGGAAGACGTACCCTTTCGCCGCAAGCAGGATGACCGGGACTTCCTGGTGAAACAAAAACTCAGCTTTCGCGACGACGGCAGCCTGGGCTTGCCTCTGGGAGTGATCCAGGGGCAGAACCTGGCTCTGTTGCTGGAAAGCAAATTCGCCCACGTCAGCGATACCCGCGACTTCGACAAACTGCCCATTCCCTTTCGCGCCGTGGCCACTGATATCGCCAGCGGTGAGAAAGTGGTGTTCCGCAAAGGCCACCTGCCCCGGGTGATTCGCGCCAGCATGTCGATCCCGGCGGTGTTCGCACCGGTGGAGCTGGATGGCCGGTTGCTGGTGGACGGCGGCATCACCGACAACATCCCCCTGGATGTGGCCCGGGAGATGGGCGTGGACATTGCCATCGTCGTCGATATCGGCACACCGCTGCGCTCACGCAAGCAATTGAACACCGTGGTGGATGTACTGACCCAGTCCATCACCCTGATGACCCGGCGCAACTCCGAAGAGCAGTTGGCGACACTGCACAAGGATGACGTGCTGATCCAGCCCCCGCTGTCGAGCTTCGGCGTCGCCGACTTCGGTCGTGCCCAGGAAATGATCGACGCCGGGTACCGCGCGACCCGAATACTCGACGCACGCCTGGCGCACCTGCGGCCCAATCCCCGTGTGGACGCTGAACTCGCCGCCGCTCGCCAGCCGAGCCAGCGCACACCGGTCATCACCGCCATCAAGGTGGAAAACGACTCGAAAGTCAGCGATGAGGTGATCCGCTACTACATTCGCCAACCCATAGGCGAACCCTTGGACCTGGTGCGTTTGCAGCGGGACATGGGCACCCTGTACGGCCTCGACTACTTCGAACAGGTGCAATACCGCGTGACCCACAAAGGCCAGGATCAGACCCTGGTGATCAACGCCCGAGGCAAACGCAGCGGCACCGACTACCTGCGCCTGGGCCTGAATCTGTCCGATGACATGCGCGGGGACAGCGCCTTCAATCTTGGCGCCAGCTACCGCATGAACGGCATCAACAGCTTGGGCGCCGAGTGGCTGACTCGGGTGCAGATAGGGGATCAACAGGAACTGTACAGCGAGTTCTACCAGCCACTAGATGCCGGCTCACGCTACTTCATCGCGCCCTTTATCGACGTCGAATCGCAGAACATCGAGGCCGTTCTGGATAACGACCCCATCGCCGAATATCGCCTGGAGCGCTACGGTTTCGGCCTTAACCTGGGGCGGCAGATCGGCACCAGTGGCGAGATCCGCCTGGGTGTCGGCGAAGCCTGGGGCAAGGCCGACGTGCGTATCGGCGAGCAGGACTTGCCCAGCGAGAGTTTCAGCGAGGGTTACTACCAGCTCAAGTACTCCTTCGACTCCCTGGACAACGTCTACTTCCCCCACGCCGGCGAAGACATTGGCCTGACCTTCCGCCAGTTCGAGCCGAACCTGGGCTCGGACAAAGGCTACCGGCAATGGGAGCTCAAACTGGACAAGGCCATGAGCTCTGGGCCCGACACCGTGATTCTCGGCGGCCGCTACGGGCGCACCCTGGATGAAGCCGAAGTGGTGACCTCAAGCTTCGTACTCGGTGGCGCGCGGCAGTTGTCGGGGTTCCGTCAGGACGCACTGTCCGGGCAGAACATCAGCCTGATGCGGGCGGTGTACTACCGGCGCCTGACCCCGCGCTCCTACCTGCCACTGGATTTCCCGCTGTACATCGGCGGTTCCCTGGAACGGGGCCGGGCCTGGAACAATGACAATGAATTCGACAGTGGCTACATCAACGCCGCCAGCGTGTTCCTCGGCTTCGACACACCGTTGGGGCCGCTGAACTTCAGCTATGGCTTGAACGATGACAACCAGAAAGCCCTGTACCTGAACCTGGGTCAGACCTTCTAGAGAACCCGCATAAACGCAAAGACCCCGAGGCGAAGGATGCAAGGTGCGTCATCCGCCTCGGGGTCTTTAGGGGGGCGCCAGACGCTGATCCGCTCCGGCGAGGGCTTGGCCTCAGGACTTTTCCAGGTTGGCCAGAATGGTGTCGTGGACCCGCATGCAAACCCGCAGGTCGTCTTCGTCGACACCGATAAACAGCTCGTGGCGCAAAGCCGTGGCAATGGTTTCGATCTGCTCGATCAACGGCCGGGCCGATGCACACAGCACGATTTTTTTCGCCCGACGGTCTTCCAAAACTGCGTGACGCTGGACCAGGCCCTGAGTTTCCAGACTGTCGAGCAGGCGGGCCAGGGTCGGCCCTTCAACCCCTACGCTTTGCGCCAGTTCACGCTGGGTAGGGGCGTCTTCGAAGCGGGCCAGATGCAACAGCACCAGCCAGCGCGCCTGAGACAGGCCAAGCCCGGCCAGGCGGCGGTCCAGTTCAGCGCGCCAGCCTCGGGACATGTGCGCCAACTGCATGCCAAAACGGTGTTCATCGGTCAACGGCATAGGAAACTCATGATCAGACTGAAAATAGAGGAAAAACTAATTATTAGTCAGCTAAGCATGACCTTTGGTCCGAGGCAAGCGCAGCAATAGACTGAATCGTTACATCTTTAACGCAAGCCACTCAAATTTCGAATTCCGACTGCAACGCTGCCCGAACGCAGTACAACACCCCTTCCGGCACACGGCCTGCGAACAGTTCTGCGACTTCGGCCACCGGTGGCAGCTCGCCTTCACCGTCGAGGAACGCGTCCTGGATTTCACCCAACAGGTCTTCCGGCAAATCCAGGGCTTGTTCCAGGGACAATTGCTGCTGGCCGATCGATTCGGCCAACAAGGTGTAGACGTTCTTTTCCGAGCACTGCAATTGCCCGGCGATCTGAATCGGGGTCATGCCGGCCCGAGCCAGGGTAATGAGTTCGTGACGGATATCAGCCACCACCTTCGGCGCCTCGGCTTGACCGCCGAGCACTTCGAGGAAGGCTGCGCCATAGCGCTCCAACTTGCGCGCCCCCACACCACTGACCTGGGCCATTTCCGACAGGGACGAAGGCTGGCTGCGGAGCATTTCCAGCAACGTGGAGTCCGGGAAGATGACATAGGGCGGCACCCCATGCTCTTCAGCCAACTTACGCCGCAAGGCCCGCAGCGCCTCCCATTGCTCGCGCTCTTCGCCACGCACCAATTGGCTGGCCTGGCTGGTGCTGCCTTTGCTGGTGGTCTGCGGCTTCAGGTCGCGACGCAGTTCCAGGGTCACTTCACCCTTGAGCAACGGCCGGCAGCTATCACTCAGACGCAAGCCGCCGTAACCCTCCAGGTCGATGTCCGCCAGCCCGCGTGCCACCAATTGGCGAAACAGCGAGCGCCATTCACCTTCAGTGCGCGCCTTGCCGACGCCAAACACCGACAGGTGCTGGTGACCGGAACTGCGGACCTTTTCCGTGTCCTTGCCCAGCAGCACTTCCACCAAGTGACCCACGCCATAGCGCTGGCCAGTGCGGTAGATCGCCGACAGCGCCTGGCGTGCCGGCTCGGTGGCGTCCCAGGTCTGCACGCCGTCGACACAGTTGTCGCAATGGCCGCACGGCTGGGGCATGTCTTCATCGAAATAGGCCAGCAAGGTCTGGCGGCGGCAGAGGGTTTCTTCGCACAACGCCAGCATGGCATCGAGCTTGTGCTGCTCCAGGCGCTTGTGCCGCTCATCGCCTTCGGAGTTCTGCAGCATCTGCTTGAGCATCAGCACGTCTTGCAGGCCGTAGGCCATCCAGGCATCGGCGGGCAACCCGTCACGGCCGGCGCGACCGGTTTCCTGATAGTAGGCTTCCAGGGATTTGGGCAAGTCCATGTGGGCGACAAAACGCACGTTGGGTTTGTCGATGCCCATGCCGAAGGCGATGGTTGCCACCATGATCAGCCCTTCCTCATTGAGGAAGCGCTTCTGGTGATACGCCCGCAACTCATTGGGCAGGCCGGCGTGATAGGGCAATGCCGGGAAGCCCTGCTCACAGAGAAACGCCGCCACCTCATCGACCTTCTTGCGCGACAGGCAATAGACGATGCCCGCGTCGCTGCGCCGCTCGTTGAGGAACGCCAGCAACTGCTTGCGCGGCTGTTCCTTGGGCACGATGCGATAAAAGATATTCGGTCGGTCGAAGCTTGAGAGAAAGCGCTCGGCCTCTTGCAAGTGCAGGCGGGTGACGATTTCTTCACGGGTCCGTTTGTCGGCCGTGGCCGTCAGGGCAATCCGTGGCACGTTGGGGAACATCTCCGCCAACTGCCCCAGTTGCAGGTATTCCGGACGGAAGTCGTGGCCCCATTGGGACACGCAGTGAGCCTCGTCGATGGCAAACAGGGCGATATCCAGGCCCTGCAGGAACGAGAGCATGCGCGGCTGCACCAGGCGCTCGGGGGCCAGGTAGAGCATCTTCACTTCACCACGGCGAATCCGCGCGGCCAGGTCACGCTGCTGTTCGGCGCTCAAGGTGGAGTTCAGGGCCGCTGCGGCGACGCCCAGCTCCTCCAGGGTGGCAACCTGGTCATCCATCAGTGCGATCAACGGCGAAACCACCACCGCCAGCCCCTCGCGCAACAGCGCCGGGACCTGGAAGCACAGGGATTTGCCGCCGCCGGTAGGCATCAACACCAGCGCATCGCCACCGCTGGCCACGCGCTCAATGATTGCACCTTGGCGACCACGGAAACTGTCGTAGCCGAAGATGTCCTTGAGGACGCGTTGAGCCTGTTCGAGCATGAAAAACTCCAAAAATCGTTGAAATCCCTGGGGGCAGACTGGCCGAAAAGACCGCGGGGTTCACGGACAAATCCGTTAGCGGAGTTTTCCTGAGCGGCCGCATCGTCTGCAGGGCATCACAAAACGCGCGAGTATACCCGAGCGCTTCCCGGCAGAGGGCGCCGACAAGGACCGCCGGTAACCTTTAGAACCGCTCAAATCTGCCCGGCTGCTGGCCTGAGCGCTCAAGAAGGCCTAGAATTCAGCATCGTTTATTCCCCAAGGTAGCCCTTCAATGTCCTTCGCTGAGCAACTAACCCGCCTGCAAGTCTTCCTCGACGCCGATGAACTGCATGACGAGGCGCTGGACTACGTGGCCGCTCACGGCTACCTGACCGCCCTGTCGATCTGCTCGGAGACCGTTCCCGATCGCGAATGGATCGACGCACTCTTCGCCGAAGAGCCTCACTACAGCAGTGACACCGAGCGCGAAGCCATCGAATCCACCTTGCTGGCCCTCAAGGCCCACATCGCCCGCCAACTGGCGTCCGACGAGGAGTTCGAGCTGCCGTGCGAGCTGGACCTGGGCGACGACCCGGATGATTCCGACCTGCGCGGCTGGTGCATCGGTTTCATGGAAGGGGTGTTCCTGCGCGAAGCGGCCTGGTTCGAAACCGCCGAAGAAGAAGTCAGCGAAATGCTCCTGCCGATCATGGTCGGTTCCGGCCTGTTCGATGAGCAGCCTGAGTTCTCTGACATCGCCAGCGATGCCAACCTGATGGACGACATGATTGTGCAAATCCCGGAAGCCCTCACCGCCTTGTACCTGCTGTGCAATGCTCCGGATGAAAAGCCGGCCATCCTCAAGCCGCGCCACCACTGAGTCACGGCCTATGGCCAAGCCCATAGGCAATCACCCCCTGATCCTGCGTTACGTTCTGCTGGCCATCGGCTGGCTGAGCGTAGTGCTGGGGGTGATCGGTATTTTCCTCCCGGTATTGCCCACCACCCCGTTCCTGCTGCTGGCGGCGGCCTGTTTTGCCCGCAGTTCGCCGCGCTTCTATGGGTGGCTGGTGGGGCATCCGCGCCTGGGGCCGTGGATCCGCGACTACCTCGACGGCAACGGCATCCCCCTCAAGGCCAAGGTCTATGCAATCGGCCTGATGTGGCTCAGCATCGGTTTCTCCTGTTACCTGGTGCCCCTGCCCTGGGCCCGGGGGTTCATGCTGACCAGTGCGGTGTTGGTCACGGTCTACATCCTGCGGCAGAAAACCCTGCGCAAAACCTGATCGCCCACCCAAAAAAAGCCCCGAAGACGTTGGAAACACGCCTTCGGGGCTATTGCCCGCGATACTGCCTAAAGCCTTGGCCCTTGGGCCCGGCGAGTCACACGGTGTCCACCTTCAACGAGTGATCGTTGAGCATGCCGTTGATGATAGTGGCCGTGTCCGGCCCCCCTGCAATCACCCCGCCCGCCCCCGGCGTCACACCGTAATGGGTGGCGAGGTCGACCCCGGCCAGGTCGATGGTCTGGGTCGGCGCGGCACCGGCCACCGCACTGACATCGATGCTGGTCACCAAGGACGCACCACTGCCCGTGACCTTGAAGTGCAGGTAGTCATCCAGAGAGGCCGAGGTGGCATTTTCACCTTGCAGCAGTTGCGACAGGTCGAGCTTGTCGGCCCCGAGGGTGAAGTCGGTGACCAAGTCATGGCCGCTGTTGCCCTGCAACCACTGGAAGGTGTCGTTACCGGCACCGCCCGTCAGGGTGTTGTTGCCCATTCCGCCGATCAGCAAGTCATCGCCCCCGCCGCCATTGAGCACATCATTGCCCAACCCACCGGTGATCACATTGGCGTGGTTGTCACCGGTCAGGGTGTCGTTGTAGTTGGAGCCCACCAGGTTCTCGATGTTGATCAGGGTGTCGGTGCCCGCGCCCAAGGTGTTCTGCGCCCCCAGCAGCCCGAGGTTGACCGTGACTGCGGCGGTCGCGTGGGCATAACTGGCGGTGTCGATGCCCGAGCCGCCGTCGAGCAGGTCGTTGCCCGGCCCACTGAACAACAGGTCATTGCCATTGCCACCATTCAAGGTGTTGTTGCCCGAGCCCGCGGTCAACACATCGTTACCGTCACCGCCATTGAGGACGTTGTCGCCACTGCCAGCCACCAGCACATCATCACCCGAAGTCCCGGTGAGGGTATGCCCGTCCTGATAAGTGATGCTGACCGCAGCTGCATCGCTGCCGCCATGGGTGTCGCTGGCGGTGTAGGTGCCGTGGTAATCCGGGGTGACGTCCGAGGCTCCGGCGTAGTTGATGGTCATGGTCAGTTGGTAGGTTTCCGAGCCACCGGTGTTGCTACCACTGCCATTGGTGATGTTGGTGATATGGATCTGATAGGTACCGGCCACCGCAGCGGTGAAGGTGCCACCATCGGCGATCCCCGTGTAAGCATCACCCATCAGCGCGTATTCCATGGTGACGCGCCCACCGGCCAGGTCGTGATTGAGGTTCAAGGTCTCGCCTTGTTTCAGTTTGACGCTGATCACGTCCTCATCATTGGCGCTGGAATTGCTCACATTGCCCAGGTAGCCGCTGACCACCACCACCGCGGTCATGGCCACGGCGTTGGCATTGAACGAGGCCCGGTCGATGCTGATGGCCTGGTTGCCGGGGCTGTTGCCGTTCCCGGCAAAGCCAATGTTCTGCTGGCTGGTGGCGGTGAATTCCGCGCCCTTGGCCGCCCACCCGGTATTGAATACGGTGGGCGCCGCAGTCAGCGGATCGCCATTGGCGTCGCTGTCGTTGGCCAGCAATACATCCCCGGGTACGGTCACGGTGCCAGACAGGATATTGGTGATGATGTGGTCATCCACCGCCACCGGCGCCGCATTGGGGTTGACCTTGACCACCAGGGTCGAGCTGGCCAGATCACCATCGTTGTCGCTCACGGTGTAGCTGAAGTTCTCGGTGATGACGCTGCCGGTGACTTTTTGCGAGGTGTAGCTGTAATCCCCGGTGTCGAGGTTTACCACCAGCGTGCCGCCATTGCCGGTGGCAATGCTGATGCTGTTGTTGACGGTATTGAAGGTGCCATTGTTGGTGGTACCGCTGAAGCTCAGCGAACCCTGGTTGCTGTTGCCTTTGGGGTCGTAGGTATAGGTACCGCCGTCGACCACGATCGACTTGATGAAACCGCCGTCGGCACCAAAAGTGCCCCCCTCGCCCAACAGGCTGCCCGTCACCGGGTAGCCCTGCACGGTGCCAGCCAGCACCGAATTGAGTTGGTTCAGGTCGGTGACCACCACGGCATTGGTGTTGATGTGGGTGCTGCCGTCATAGGCCAACGGGTCGAGGTTGGCATTACTCACACCGCTGCCCAGGCCGATCGCATAGTTCTTGATGCCGTTGGCGTCGAGGAAGGTTTTCCAGGCGGCCTCATCTGTGGTGCCAATGTCTTGCCCGCCCGTAGGCTTGCCGTCGGAGAAGAAGTACCCGACGTTCTGCGCCCCGGTCAGTTGACCGCTAGTGGCAAACGCGGTTTTCGCCATAGCCACGGCGGCGTCGTAGTTGGTGTTGCCCCCGGCCGTCAGCGACGAAATGATCGTCTTGGCCGTGGCCACATCGACCCAGACCGGCGTCTTGTCCGTAGCGTTGGTGCTGAAGGTCACGATCTGGACTTTGACGTCGCCCATGTTGTCGTACTTGTCGAGCAACGCGCTGATGGCCTGCTTGGCCAGGTCCAGGCGCGACAAACCGGGCACGCCGGACGCGTCGGCCATGCTCCCGGAAACGTCGATCACCAGCAGCAGGTTGGAGTCCACCTCCACCGCAGTCACCGAACGCTCACTGGCCACCGCCTTGGGCACGTCATCGACGATGCTCACCACAATGCTGCCGGTGGTGCTGTTACCCAGGGCATCGGTGGCTTTGTAGGTAAAGCTTTCGTTCAGGGTATTGGCGCCGTCGTTGGCCATGGGCGAGGTTTTCGGCGCTGACGTCAAGGTGTAGGTGTACGTGCCATTGGGGTTGAGCAGAATCTGCCCGTAACTGCCCGTAGCACTGCCCACCAGGCTGAAGGTGATGCCACCGGAACCGCCGGTCACCGACCCCACCAGGGTGCCGCTGGCGGTTTCGCTGCTGGCGCTCGGGTCGCTGCCAATCACCGTGCCCGCCGCCAGGTCCTGGCCATCCTTGCTCAGGTCCAGGGCTTTTTCGTAGACGCTGACGTCTTGATCGGTGACCGCCTTGAGGCCGCAATCACTGACATTGATGGTCAGGGTGGTGGTGCTTTCATCGCCGTCACCGTCACGAACGGTGTAAGTGAAGACATCCGTCGCCCCGGGTGGGCTCACCGAGTTCGGGTTGCTGTGGTACACGGCATGCCCGGCGGCATCCAGGGTCAAGGTGCCGTAGACACCAGTGATGGTGTTGCCCAACCCGCCGATAGCCGAGGTTGCAGTATTGCTGCCGGCACGCACCCCCACCACCGCTCCGCCGTCGGCGCCGAGCACATCATTGCCAAGTACGCTGACATCGACCGTACCGCCCTCGACGGTATTGGCGACGTCCGCCTTGGCGGTGGGCAGGTCATCGACGATGTTCACATCGAGTACCCCGGAGGACGAACTGCCGTCACTGTCGGTGGCCACCACATTGAAGTGTTCGCTCAGGCTGTTGGCGCCCTGGGCAGTAGGATGGTTTTCATTGTCCGTCAGGGTATAGCGGTAGCTCACCTCGCCAGTGCCGGCGTTGTAACCGGTAATGGTCAAGGTATTGCCCAAGGCCGTGGTCACACTTTGCGGGAAGCCCGCCGCCACGCCACCGCTGACCACGCTGATGCCGCCAACGGTCAGGGTTTGCAGACCGTCGAGCGCAGTGACGGTAAAGGTGCCGCTTTGAGTCAAGGCCGGCGTGTTGGGCGAGCTGCCGTCGCTGAGGTTTTTTTCGTAGACGGTGAGTTCACCGCCCTTGATATCCAGGCAGTCGAGAATCACTGGGTCATTGTTGTTATGCACCTGCAACACCAGATTCGCAGTGCTGCTATCGCCGTCCGAATCGGTGAGGGTGTAGGCGAAGGTTTCGGTGCCATTGCCGTTGCCGTGCAAGGCTTTGAAATCAGCATCGCTGGTGTTCAGTGTGTAGGTGTAGGTACCGTTGGCATTCAGGACCAGGGTGCCGTAGGTGCCGGTGAAGGTCCCCGGAGTGACGGGGCCGGTGGGCACACGGTCTGCACCCTGGGTGTCGTTGGTCAGGACATTACCGGTGAGAGTCAGCTGGCTTTCCGAAGCCGTACCAGCGTTGCTGTCGTTGACCGCCTTCGGCAAATCATCGACCACATTCACGTCCAGAGAACCCGTAGCACTGCTGCCATCGGTGTCCGTCGCCACCACAGCAAATTGCTCACTCAGGCTGTTGGCGCCCTGGGCCGTCGGATGGTTTTCGTTGTCCGTCAGCGTGTAGTTGTAACTCACTTCACCGGTGGTGGCGTTGTAGCCAGTGATGGTCAAGGTGTTGCCAAGCGCTGTGGTGATCGATTGCGGGAAGCCGGCGGCGGCCCCACCGCTGACCACGCTGATGCCACCAACGCTCAAGGTCTGCAGACCGTCCAGCGCGGTGACGGTAAAGGTGCCGTTCTGGGTCAAGGCCGGCGTGTTAGGCGAGCTGCCATCGCTGAGGTTTTTTTCGTAGACGGTGAGTTCACCGCCCTTGATATCCAGGCAGTCGAGAATCACTGGGTCATTGTTGTTATGCACCTGCAACACCAGATTCGCAGTGCTGCTATCGCCGTCCGAGTCAGTCAGGGTGTAGGCGAAGGTTTCGGTGCCATTGCCATTGCCGTGTAGGGCTTTGAAGTCGGCGTCGTTGGTATTCAGCGTGTAGGTGTAGGTGCCGTTGGCATTCAGGACCAGGGTGCCGTAGGTGCCGGTAAAAGTACCGGGCGTGACCGGACCGCTGGGCACACGGTCCGCGCCCTGGGTGTCGTTGGTCAGGACGTTGCCGGTCAGGGTCAGCTGGCTTTCCGAAGCCGTACCAGCGTTGCTGTCGTTGACCGCCTTCGGCAAATCATCGACCACATTCACGTCCAGAGAACCCGTAGCACTGCTGCCATCGGTGTCCGTCGCCACCACAGCAAATTGCTCACTCAGGCTATTCGCGCCCTGGGCCGTCGGATGGTTTTCATTGTCCGTCAGGGTGTAGCTGTAACTCACTTCACCGGTGGTGGCGTTGTAGCCAGTGATGGTCAAGGTGTTGCCAAGCGCTGTGGTGATCGATTGCGGGAAGCCGGCGGCGGCCCCACCGCTGACCACGCTGATGCCACCAACGGTCAGGGTTTGCAGACCGTCCAGCGCAGTGACGGTAAAGGTGCCGCTCTGAGTCAAAGCTGGAGTGTTAGGCGCACTGCCGTCAATGAGATTTTTCTCGTAGACCGTCAGCTCGCCACCTTTGATGTCCAGGCAGTCAAGAGTCACTGGGTCATTGTTGTTATGCACCTGCAACACCAGATTCGCAGTGCTGCTATCGCCGTCTGAGTCAGTCAGGGTGTAGGCGAAGGTTTCGGTGCCATTGCCGTTGCCGTGCAAGGCTTTGAAGTCAGCGTCGTTGGTGTTCAACGTGTAGGTGTAGGTGCCGTTGGCATTCAAAACCAGCGTGCCGTAGGTGCCGGTGAAGGTCCCCGGAGTGACGGGGCCGGTGGGCACACGGTCTGCACCCTGGGTGTCGTTGGTCAGGACATTACCGGTGAGAGTCAGCTGGCTTTCTGAAGCAGAGCTGGCGTTGCTGTCGTTGACCGCTTTAGGCAAATCATCAACCACATTCACGTCCAGAGAACCGCTGGCGCTGCTGCCATCGGTGTCCGTGGCGACAACGGTAAACTGCTCGCTCAGACTATTGGCACCCTGTGCCGTCGGATGGTTTTCGTTGTCCGTCAGGGTGTAGCTGTAGCTCACTTCGCCAGTACTGGCGTTGTAACCGGTGATGGTCAAGGTATTGCCAAGCGCCGTGGTGATCGATTGCGGGAAGCCCGAAGCCACGCCGCCGCTGACCACGCTGATACCGCCGACGGTCAGGGTTTGCAGCCCGTCGAGGGCGGTGACGGTAAAGATGCCGCTCTGGGTCAAGGCAGGCGTGTTAGGCGCACTACCGTCAGTGAGATTTTTCTCGTAGACCGTCAGTTCGCCGCCTTTGATGTCGAGGCAGTCAAGAATCACCGGGTCGTCGTTGTTATGCACCTGCAGCACCAGGTTCGCAGTGCTGCTGTCGCCGTCCGAGTCAGTCAGGGTGTAGGCGAAGGTTTCAGTGCCGCTGCCATTACCGTGCAAGGCTTTGAAGTCGGCATCATTGGTGTTCAAGGTGTAGGTGTAGGTGCCGTTGGCATTCAAAACCAGCGTGCCGAAGGTGCCGGTGAAGGTGCCCGGAGTGACGGGGCCACTCGGCACACGGTCCGCCCCTTGGGTGTCGTTGGTCAGGACGTTGCCGGTCAGGGTCAGTTGGCTTTCCGAAGCCGTACCAGCGTTGCTGTCATTGACAGCCTTGGGCAGGTCGTCGATCACATTCACGTCCAGGGAACCGGTGGCGCTGCTGCCATCGGTGTCCGTCGCCACCACAGCAAATTGCTCACTCAGGCTGTTCGCGCCCTGGGCGGTCGGATGGTTTTCATTGTCCGTCAGGGTGTAGCTGTAGCTGACCTCGCCGGTGGTGGCGTTGTAACCGGTGATGGTTAAGGTATTGCCCAACGCCGTGGTCACGCTTTGCGGGAAGCCCGCCGCCACCCCACCGCTGACCACGCTGATACCGCCAACGGTCAGGGTTTGCAGACCGTCGAGCGCAGTGACGGTAAAGGTGCCGCTTTGGGTAAGGGCCGGCGTGTTGGGCGAGCTGCCGTCGCTAAGGTTTTTTTCATAGACAGTGAGTTCGCCGCCGTAGACATCCAGACCGTTCAAGGTCACCGGATCGTCGTTGTTATGCACCTGCAGCACCAGGTTGGCGGTGCTGCTGTCGCCGTCCGAGTCAGTCAGGGTGTAGGCAAAGGTTTCAGTACCGCTGCCATTGCCGTGCAAGGCTTTGAAGTCAGCATCGCTGGTGTTCAGTGTGTAGGTGTATGTGCCGTCGGCATTCAGAACCAGGGTGCCGTAGGTGCCGGTAAAGGTGCCGGGGGTCACGGGGCCGGTGGGCACACGATCCGCACCCTGGGTGTCGTTGGTCAGAACGTTGCCGGTCAGGGTCAACTGGCTTTCCGAAGCCGTACCCACGTTGCTGTCGTTGACCGCCTTGGGCAGGTCGTCGATCACGTTCACATCCAGGGAGCCTGTGGCACTGCTGCCATCGGTGTCCGTGGCCACGACGGTGAACTGCTCACTCAGACTGTTGGCGCCCTGAGCGGTCGGATGGTTTTCGTTATCGGTCAGGGTGTAGCTGTAACTCACTTCACCGGTGGTGGCGTTGTAGCCAGTGATGGTCAAGGTGTTGCCAAGTGCCGTGGTGACCGATTGCGGGAAGCCCGCGGCCACGCCACCGCTGACCACGCTGATGCCGCCAACGGTCAGGGTTTGCAGACCGTCGAGCGCAGTGACAGTAAAGGTGCCGCTTTGGGTAAGGGCCGGCGTGTTGGGCGCGCTACCGTCAGTCAGGTTTTTCTCATAAACGTTGAGTTCACCGCCTTCAACATCCAGCCCACGCACGATCACCGGGTCGTCATTGTTGTGGATTTGCAGCACCAGGTTGGCGCTGCTGCTGTCGCCATCGGAGTCAGTCAGGGTATAGGCAAAGGTTTCAGTACCGCTGCCATTGCCGTGCAGGGCTTTGAAGTCGGCGTCATTGGTGTTCAGGGTGTAGGTGTAAGTGCCGTTGGCGTTGAGTACCAAGGTGCCATAGGTGCCGATGAAAGTGCCTGGGGTTACGGGACCGGTGGCCACCCGGTCCGCACCTTGGGTGTCGTTGGTCAGGACGTTGCCGGTCAGGGTCAGTTGCGTCTCGGACGCCACTTGGGCATTGCTGTCGTTGGCTGCGAGCGGCACATCGTCAGTGATGTTGACGTCCAGGGTGTTGCTGGCCGAATCGCCATCGCTGTCGGTCGCCACCACGCTGAAATGTTCGCTGAGGTTGTTGGTGCCGTCCCCTGCGGCATGCACTTCGTTGCCCACCAGGGTGTAGCTGTAGCTGACCACCCCGGTCGCCGGGTTAAAGCCAGTGATGGTCAGGATGTTGCCCAACCCCGTGGTGATCGACTGGGGAAAGCCCGCAGGCACCCCGCCGCTGACCACGCTGATGCCACCCACGTTCAGGCTGCTGAGGCCATCGGGGGCCGACACACTGAAGGTGCCGCTCTGGGTCAGGGCAGCGGGATTGTTGATCGACCCCTGGGCCAGGTTGGCCTCGTTGAGAGTCAACTCACCCCCTTCCACCGAGAGGCCCTCAAGGGTCACCGGGTTGTCCGGCGGTGCGCTGCCCTCAGTGGGCGGTGCGGCATTCAGGCGTTCGGGCACAAATTCGGGAATGCCATTGAAGCCGGCAGTGGGGAAACCGATGATCGGATCGACCCGGCCCGCGACCTCTTCCAGCAGCACAAAGCTGTGCCCGCCCCCCAGGGCGCCACCTGTCGCACCGGTACCACCAGGGCCGGCTGCCGTGGCTTCGGCGTTTTGCGTGGGGTCGTCACCGGCCGCAATGGCTTTTTGCAGTTGCTGCACATCGGTCAACTGCGCATCGCTGGGAGCCAGGGCGTCCGTGGTGTCCACATGGGGGGCCTGATTGGCCAGCAACTGCGGGGTCATCTGCAGGGAGCTGTCGCGCCCAAGAGTCAGTTCATGGCCGTTTTGCAGGTGCACGGCCACCGCGCCTTCGGCCCCGGTGACCAACTGGTCCCCGGCAAACAACCGATCCCCTTCAACCAGGGCCCGGCGCGCGCCATCTGCCGCCACCGCAAAAACCTGACCCACCACCTGGGTCACCACGCCGATTAACGTAGCCATGTGCATCCTCCCACGCCGAAACGATCGGCATCTGGTTGTTTGCAGCAGCGCTGATGGTGTTAACCAGTGGTTGAACGATCCTTATCCTGACTGCGGCGGCTCCTGGGAGCCACCCCGCCGCAGGGTCGTTATCGACCCCGCCCTGCTGCTCGTTGATCGGCCGTTTATGCCGTGACGCCTGGGGGTGAAAAACACCCTGTCCAGGCCCCGGACAGCTCGCCAACAAGAGCCGCGCTGAAGGTTGGAACCTGCAAGTGACAAAAAAATGCCACCCTACTCAACCCTCCACGTCTCCCTCCCCGCCACCACTTCCCCGCCCTGAGCTGCAAAAAAATTTGAACCTTTAAGCCCGCTGAAAACGCCGTTAAGAGCCGATAAAACGTGGGCTTTCGATTTGAACAATGTCCTGCTTTTGATCGAGTGCATAAGTTTTTTTCGGCATAAAACCTATGCGAATTTTTTCTTAGCTTTTCTTCAGGATGTTCTTAGCTCTGTTGTTACAAGTATGAAACGGTTTCACCTTAAAAATTTCGTCATTTTTTTGGCGACTGCCTCACCATCAGGACCAGGGAGACACCCCAATGCGCGTTTTCACCCCCCTCAGCAGCGCGATTTTACTGGCCATACTGTGCGCCCCCGCAGCCCAGGCCATGTCCTTGACCGAAGCCATCCAGAGCACCCTGGACAATCACCCGGAACTGCGGGCGAGCCAGAACAGCCGCCTGTCTGCCGATGAGGATGTGAAGGTCGCCAAAGGCGGCTTCTACCCGACCCTGGACCTGAATGCCGGCTACGGTCGTGGCTACAGCGACAACACCACCACTCGGGCCCTGGGCAACCACCACACCGAGACCTTGAATTACACCCAGTCGGAATTACGCCTGCGGCAGATGCTCTTCGACGGTTTCAACACGGCCAATGAAGTGGGGCGTACTCAGTCGGTGGTCAACTCGCGGGCCTACTTCGCCCGCGGGACCGCCGAGAGCCTGGCCCTGCGCACCATCGAGGTGTATCTGGAAGTGCTCAAGCGCCGTGAACTGGTGACCCTGGCCAAGAACAACCTGCAGGCCCACCTGCGGGTCAACGATCAGATCGGCCTGCGCAGTGAACGGGGCGTGGGCAGCAACGCCGACCTCGACCAGTCCAAGGCCCGGCGCGCCCTGGCGGAAAACAACTACGACACGGCCGAAGTCGACCTGGCCGATGCCGAGGCCAACTTCTATAGCGCCGTAGGGCGCCTGCCCGATGAGTTGGAAAGCCTGCCGTCGATCCGTGGCGAAGTACCCGCCACCCTGAACGACGCCAAGCAAAGCATGTTGGAGAACAACCCCTACCTGAAGTCCGCACAAGCCGATATCCAGGCTGCGGAAAGCCAGTACGAGGTGGCCAAGTCACCGTTCTACCCACGCTTCGATGCCGAAGCCGCGGTGGGCGCCAACAACAATGTGCAAGGCGACATCGGCCATGACAATGAATGGCGAGTCGGCGTGGTGATGAACTACAACCTGTTCCGGGGCGGCAGCGACAAGGCTCGCCTGCAGTCCGACGCGCACAAGATCAACCAGGCCATGGACATCCGCAACAACGCCCTGCGCATGCTCAACGAGAACATCACCCTGGCCTGGAACGCCATGCTCAACGCCAAGAAGCAAACCCCTACCGCCCGGGAATATGCCGAAACCACCACCCGGGTGCGCGGCGCCTACCAGGACCAGTTCGGCCTCGGCCAACGCACCCTGCTGGACGTGCTAGACAGTGAAAACGAGCTGTACAACGCCAACCGCCGCTACACCGAAGTGCGCTACACCGAGGAGTTCTCCATGTACCGCGTGCTGGCCAACATGGGCGAGTTGCTGAACAAGGAAAAAGTCGTGGTGCCGGCCGAGGCCATCGCCCAGAGCGAAGTGAGAAGCGACGCGCGCCTACCGGAAATGAAGTAGTCCCCGGGAGGACGCAACGTGACCAGCATCGAACCCGGGAGCTTGAGCGCCGATCCACGCTCAAGCTTCGATGACCCGCTGTTGGATGGATTATTGATCCTGTGCAAATTGCATGGCTGCACCGTCAGCCGGGGCAGCCTGAGTGCCGGCCTGCCCCTGGATAAACAACGCCTGAGCCTGGACCTGCTGCCCCGTGCCGCAGCCCGGGCGAGCCTCCAGGCGCGGCTGTTGCGCCGTGAGTTGGGGGCGATTTCCGCCCTCAACCTGCCGGTGTTGCTGATCCTCAAGAATGGCCGGTGCGCGGTGCTGCGCCGCTGGGGCGACGACGGCAAGGCGCTGATCCTGCCGTGCGAAGCCGAAGGCGGCGAACAATGGGTCAGCCGTGAAGAACTGACTGAGGAATACAGCGGCCAGGCACTCTTTGCCCGGCCCCGCCACGAACTCGAAGACTTGCGCACGCCCCTGGTGCCGCGGGTCGAAGCCTGGTTTCGCGACACCCTGAAACTCTCTCGCTGGCTCTACAGCGACGCCATCCTCGCCAGTTTCCTGATCAACCTGTTGGGGCTGATGGTGCCGCTGTTCGTGATGCAGACCTACGACCGGGTGGTGCCCAACCAGGCGATTTCCACCCTCTGGGTACTGACCCTGGGCCTGCTGATCGGCACCGGGTTTGAACTGGTACTGCGGGTGCTGCGCGCCCATTTGCTCGACCAGGCTGGGAAGAAGACCGACGTGATTCTCTCGGCGACCCTGTTCGAACGCATCACCGGCATGAACCTTAAGGCACGGCCGGCCACCATTGGCGGCTTTGCCCAGAGCATCCATGACTTCCAGGGCCTGCGAGAGTTTCTCACCGCCGTGACCCTGACCAGCCTGATCGACCTGCCCTTTGCCCTATTAATGCTGGTGGTGATCGGCCTGCTCGGCGGCTGGCTGGTGGTGATTCCACTGCTGGCCTTTCCCATCACCATCATTTTCGCCCTGCTGATCCAGTCGCGCCTGCGCGACACGGTGCAAAAAAGCCTGAGCCTGGGCGCCGAGCGCCAGGCCCTGCTGATCGAAACCCTGGGCGGCCTAGAAACCCTCAAGGCCTGCAGCGCCGAAAGCGAGCGCCAGCACCAATGGGAAAGCACCCACGGCGCCCTCACCCGCCTCGACAGCCATGCGCGCAACCTCTCGGCCCTGGCCACCAATGGCACCCTGTTCATCCAGCAACTGTCGGGCATGGCGACCATCGTCGCCGGGGTCTACAGCATCATTGCCGGCAACCTCAGCGTCGGCGCCCTGGTGGCCAGCTACATGCTCGGCAGCCGGGTGCTGGCCCCGCTGGGACAGATCGCCGGGCTGATCACCCGCTATCAACAAGCCCAACTGACCATGCGCAGCACCGATGCGCTGATGGCCCTGCCCCAGGAGCGCGACCCCAAGCAACGTCCGCTGGAGCGCACCCAACTGCGCGGCGCCCTGGAAGTCAGCCGCGTGACCTTTCGCTACAACGGGCAGAGCACGCCGGCCCTGAACACCATCAGCTTCAGCCTGCAGCCCGGCGAGCGTATCGGCATCATCGGCCGCAGCGGCTCGGGCAAAAGCACCCTGGCTCGCCTGGTGATGGGGTTTCTCGCCCCCGAAGAGGGCCAACTGCTACTCGATGGCCTGGACCTGCGACAGCTGGACGTTGCCGACCTGCGGCAACAGATCGGCTACGTTGCCCATGACCTGCCGCTGCTGGCCGGCAGCCTGCGCGACAACCTGACCCTGGGCGCGCGGTACATCAGCGATGCCCGGATGCTCGAAGTCGCCGAGTTGACCGGCGTCACCGAGCTGGCCCGCCAGCATCCCCAAGGCTTCGACCGGCCCGTGGGCGAGCGTGGACAACTGCTCTCCGGCGGCCAGCGCCAGGCGGTGTTGCTGGCGCGGGCGCTGCTCCTGGACCCGCCCATCCTGCTGCTGGATGAACCCACCAGCGCCATGGACAACAGCAGCGAAGACGCCCTGCGCCAACGCCTGATGGCCAAGGTCCAGGGCAAGACCTTGCTGCTGGTGACCCACCGCACCTCGATGCTCAGCCTGGTGGACCGACTGGTGGTGCTGGACGAGGGGCGGATCGTTGCCGACGGTCCGAAAGAAGCGGTCATCGATGCACTGCGCAAGGGCCGTGTCGGCTCTGCGGCCGTCTAGGAGTCACCAGCATGTCTGGGTCATCTTCATCGCGGGGTTACTTCGGCAGCTTTCGTAAAAGCGCAGAAAGCGAGTTCATGCCGGAAACCGCCGGCGCCTCGTTGCAGGACTCTCCGCGCGGGGTACGGATCACGGTGTGGATCGCCGCAGCGCTTATAGTCAGCGCCCTGGTCTGGGCCAGGTTCGCGGTGCTGCAGGAAGTCACCACGGGGGAAGGCAAGGCCATTCCGTCGAGCAAGATCCAGGTGATCCAGAACCTGGAGGGCGGCATCGTCACTGAAATTTTCGTCCACGAGGGGCAATTAGTGGACAAGGGCGAAACCTTGCTGCGCCTGGACGACACACGCTATCGCTCGAACAAGGGCGAAAGCGAGGCGGACCGCTTTGCCTTGATGGCCCAGGTCGAGCGCTTGTCCGCCGAAGCCGAAGGCCGCCCGTTCAGCCCCTCCGCGGAAGTGGTGAGCAAAGCCCCGCAAGTCTCCGAAGACGAGCGCGCCCTGTATGACCAGCGCCAGCGCCGACTGGCCAGCGAACAACGCACCCTGACCGAACAACTGCGGCAAAAGACCCAGGAACTGGCGGAGTTCCGTTCGAAGCAGGGGCAATACAGTTCCAGCCTGGGCCTGCTCAACCAGGAGATGAACATGTCGGCGCCCCTGGTGGGCAGCGGCGCGGTGTCGCCGGTGGAGATCCTGCGCTTGAAACGCAGCGCAGTGGAGATCCGCGGTTCGCTGGACGCCACCACCTTGGCGATTCCCCGGGCAGAATCAGCGATCAACGAGATCAAGAGCAAGATCGATGAGTCGGTGCAGACCTTTCGCTCCGAGGCCGCCAAGGAACTCAACGAGAAGCGCACCGACCTGTCGAAAATCACCGCCTCGGGCATCGCCATCGACGACCGGGTCAACCGCACCACGGTGGTGTCACCCGTGCATGGGGTGATCAAGCAGCTCAAGGTCAACACCATCGGTGGCGTGGTCCAGCCGGGCAGCGACATGGTGGAAATCGTGCCGATGGAAAACAACCTGCTGATCGAAGCCAAGGTGCGCCCCCAGGACGTGGCCTTCCTCCATCCGGGCCAGCGGGCCATGGTCAAGTTCAGTGCCTACGACTACACGATTTACGGCGGTTTGAGCGCCCGACTGGAGCTGATCGGTGCCGACACCATCACCGATGACAAGGGCAACAGCTTCTATCTGATCCAGGTGCGCACCGACAAAAACCACCTGGGGGGCGAACTCAAACCGCTGCTGATCATCCCCGGCATGGTGGCCACGGTGGACATCATCACCGGCGAGAAAAGCGTCCTGGACTACCTGCTCAAACCCGTGCTCAAGGCCCGCACCGAAGCCATGCGCGAACGCTAAACCGCCATCGCGGGCGAGCCCGCTCCTACAAGGGCGGGTGCTCGCCGCGCGTCCATATCCACTACGCGGTAGGAGCCGGCTTGCCGGCGAAGGGCCCGCCAATTTTGCGCAAGGCTCAGGGACGCCATCGCGGGCGAGCCCGGCACCTACAAAGGTGGGGGCTCGCCGCACGTCCATATCCACCACGCGGTAGGAGCCGGCTTGCCGGCGAAGGGCCCGCCAATTTTGCGCAAGGCTCAGGGACGCCATCGCGGGCGAGCCCGCTCCTACAAGGGGCGATGGGGGCCGTGGTTACGCTGGTAGGTGTCTTCGCCCATGGCGGCAATCTGGCCTTCGATCAGGGCTTCGAAGGGTCGCAGCAACGGCTCGAAAGAGACCGGCGCTTCCAGCACTTGCAAGGCCTGGACAATCGCTTCCACGGTGGACAAGGCACCCGGCCCCGGCGCCTTGCGCAGGCGATAACGGGACACCGCACCTTCAGCCAGGGTCACCCGAGGCAAGGCCGCCAGCAACGGATTGAGGTGCAGCAACTTGCGCGCCTTGCGCCAGGTGCCATCGGGCACCACCAGCAGCAGAGGCTCATCCGCCGCCCCGTAAGCCTGCAACGGCTGGGCGTCATCCGCCGGGAACAACAACCGGGCCTGATAACCCGGTCGATTGAGCAACCCGGGCAAATCCTCGAACACCTCGCCGACGATCAACTCGGCATTGTTCAAGCCCAGCGCCGCCAGCCGCGCGGTGTTCAACGCATGGTTCACTTCACTGGGAT
The DNA here is from genome assembly GCF_023241665.1 of Pseudomonas morbosilactucae. Classification (NCBI taxonomy): domain Bacteria; kingdom Pseudomonadati; phylum Pseudomonadota; class Gammaproteobacteria; order Pseudomonadales; family Pseudomonadaceae; genus Pseudomonas; species Pseudomonas morbosilactucae. The sequence goes on from NZ_JALQCX010000051.1 coordinate 193,296, forward strand.
GCTGCAACAGCAGAACTCGGGTGCGGCTGTCCAACTGCGGGATCAGCGGGCACAGGCAATGGCTGTGCGGTCTCTGGCAACGGGGGCACTGGGGTCTGGACATGGGGCCTCCTCAAGCCTGGTTGAGCTGCGCCTTGAGCAGGTCGCGGAAGGTCTGGATCAGCGGCTCGCGGCTGCGCCCCCGACGCATGATCATGGAAAACGGTGCCTGATAGCCGAAGGTCGCCGGCAACAGCACCCGCAGGTCGCCCTTGTCGGCCCAGGCCTGGGCGTAATGTTCCGGCAAATAGCCGATGTAGGCGCCGGACAATACCAGGATCAACTGTGCCTCCATGCTTTCCACGGTCGCCGCACTGTGTTTGAAACCGTGGCGCGCCAACTCCGCCTGGCTCCAGTAGCCCCGCCCGACCATGCGCTGCTGGGTGATCAACTGCTCGGGGATGCGCCGCTCGCTGAACAACGGGTGACGGTTGCTGCAATACAACCAGTGCTGTTCGCGGTACAGCGGCATGTAGATCAGGCCGCTCATGCGTGTGGAAAACGCACCAATGGCCAGGTCCAGGCGGTTGTCCTGGACCCCCAGTTGCAATTCGTGGGGGCTGAGCACCGACAAGTGCAAATGCACCGCCGGGTGTTCCTGGCTGTAGGCGCCGATGGCTTCGGCGAAGGGCAAGGCCTTGTCACTGACGGTGGAGTCGATCACCCCCAGGTTCAGGGTGCCGCGCAGCTCGCCCTTGAGGGCTGCGGCGTATTGCTCGAAACCTTCCAGCTCGCCCAACAGGCGCAGGGTTTCCTGATGGAACAACTCGCCCTTGCTGGTCAGGCTGAAACCGCCGCGACCACGGTGACAGAGCACCAGGCCCAGGGCCGCTTCCAACTGGCTCATATAGGTACTGATGGCTGAGGTCGAGAGGTTGAGCTCGTGCTGGGCATTGGCGAACCCCTGATGCCGCACCACGCTGACAAAGATGCGCAATAGTTTCAGATCAGGTAAAGCGTTGGCCATGTCGGGCTCCGATAGAAAACAACAGACACCCTTCCCGGGGCAAGGAAACCGGCAAGCGCGCCTGGGGTCGGGGGCGCCAGCGGAAGAAATCGTGCTGGAGTCTAGCGTCACCCTGGCCATTAGTTTAGAAAAATCTGAACTAAGTATTTGTCCGTAGCGATTCTTTCCCCTCACAGCATTTCGCAGAATCGGCCTCACTCGGTTGGCCGAGCAGATCGCCTGCGCCGCCCAGCCCATAAATAAAACAACGATGAGGCCTATCCCGTGGACAAGATTCTTCACCAACCACTGGGCGGCAATGAAATGCCGCGCTTCGGCGGCATCGCCACCATGATGCGTCTTCCCCATTTGCAATCCCCGGCCGGCCTGGATGCCGCGTTCGTCGGCGTGCCGCTGGACATTGGCACCTCGCTGCGTGCCGGCACCCGCTTCGGCCCTCGCGAAATCCGCGCCGAATCGGTGATGATCCGTCCCTACAACATGGCCACCGGCGCCGCCCCATTCGACTCCCTGTCGGTAGCGGATATTGGTGACGTGGCAATCAACACCTTCAACCTGCTGGATGCGGTACGCATCATCGAAGAAGCCTACGACGGCATCCTTGAGCACAACGTGATCCCCCTGACCCTGGGCGGCGACCACACCATCACCCTGCCGATCCTGCGGGCCATCCACAAAAAACACGGCAAGGTCGGACTGGTGCACATCGATGCCCACGCAGACGTGAACGACCACATGTTTGGCGAGAAGATCGCCCACGGCACCACCTTCCGCCGCGCCGTGGAAGAAGGCCTGCTCGATTGCGACCGCGTGGTGCAGATTGGCCTGCGCGCCCAGGGCTACACCGCCGAAGACTTCAACTGGAGCCGCAAGCAGGGCTTCCGCGTGGTCCAGGCCGAAGAGTGCTGGCACAAGTCCCTGGAACCCCTGATGGCCGAAGTGCGGGAAAAAGTCGGCGGCGGCCCGGTGTACCTGAGCTTTGACATCGACGGCATCGACCCGGCCTGGGCGCCCGGCACCGGCACCCCGGAAATCGGCGGCTTGACCACCATCCAAGCCATTGAAATCATCCGGGGCTGCCAGGGCCTGGAGCTGATCGGCTGCGACTTGGTGGAAGTCTCGCCACCCTACGACACCACCGGCAACACCTCACTGCTGGGCGCCAACCTGCTGTACGAAATGCTCTGCGTACTGCCCGGCGTGGCCCATCGCTGAGTGCCGGCCATGAGCGAACAACAGCAGGTCCTCAACGCCGCCGCCGAACTGGTGGCGGCCTTTGCCCGCAACGATCGCGAGGCCTACTTCGGGGCCTTCAGCGCCGATGCCAGCTTTGTGTTCTACACCCTTCCCCAGCCACTGCTGTCACGCAATGCCTATCAGGCGCTGTGGGACAACTGGCGTGCCGAGGATGGGTTTGAGGTGCTGTCCTGCACCTCAAGCAACGCCGTTGTCAGCCTGCAAGGTGACGTCGCCGTGTTTATTCATGACGTGGCCACCGAGCTGCGCATGCAAGGGGAGCAACACTTTAGCCAGGAGCGCGAAACCATTGTGTTTCGCAGACAAGAACAACGAGGCCTATGGCTGGCCTGTCACGAACATTTATCCGCAATGCCGGAAGGGCTGCCACCCCCTTAGCCAATGTGATCGGAGCAGATCATGAATAACAACAACAAAGAAAAAAGCCTTAGCAGCATCGAAACCAACGGGGTCGAACAGATCCCGGACCATGAACGTGACGCCGGACCCAGCGACCTGTTTCGCTTGATCTTCGGCGGCGCCAACACCTTTGCCACCGCCGTGCTCGGCAGTTTCCCGGTGCTGTTCGGCCTGTCATTCCAGGCCGGTGCCTGGGCGATTGTGCTGGGCGTGTTGCTGGGCGCCTTGATCCTCGCGCCGATGGGCCTGTTCGGGCCGATCAACGGCACCAACAACGCCGTGTCTTCCGGTGCCCACTTCGGTGTGCACGGGCGGATCGTCGGTTCGTTCCTGTCGCTGCTGACCGCCATCGCCTTCTTCTCGCTCTCGGTCTGGAGTTCTGGCGATGCATTGGTGGGCGGCGCCAAACGCCTGATCGACCTGCCGGAAACCGACCTGACCCTGGGCCTGGCCTACGGCCTGTTCGCGATTCTGGTGCTGACGGTGTGCATCTACGGCTTCCGCTTCATGCTGTGGGTCAACCGCATCGCCGTGTGGGCCGCCAGCCTGCTGTTCCTGTTGGGCATCTTCGCCTTCGCGCCAAGCTTCGACAGCCAGTTCGCTGGCACCGTCGCCCTGGGCCAGGCCGGGTTCTGGGCCGCCTTTATCGGTGCCGCACTGGTCGCCATGAGCAACCCGATTTCCTTCGGGGCATTCCTCGGTGACTGGTCGCGCTACATCCCCCGTGAAACCCCCAAAGGGCGGATCATGCTGGCGGTGATCGCAGCCCAGGTCGCCACCCTGATCCCCTTCCTGTTCGGCCTGGCCACCGCCACCATTGTCGCGATCAAGGCCCCGGACTACATCGCCGCCAACAATTATGTCGGTGGCCTGCTGGCCGTTTCGCCGAGCTGGTTCTTCCTGCCGGTGTGCCTGATTGCGGTGATTGGCGGCATGTCCACCGGCACCACCTCGCTCTATGGCACCGGGCTGGACATGTCCAGCGTGTTTCCACGGGTGCTGTCGCGGGTCAAGGCGACCTTGCTGATCGGTGTGCTGTCCATCGCCTTCATCTTTATCGGGCGCTTCGCGGCCAACCTGGTACAGAGCGTGTCGACCTTCGCCGTGCTGATCATCACCTGCACCACGCCGTGGATGGTGATCATGATCATCGGCCTGCTGGTCCGTCGCGGCTTCTACTGCCCGGATGACCTGCAAGTCTTCACCCGCGGCGAACAGGGCGGGCGCTACTGGTTCCAACACGGCTGGAACTGGCGCGGCCTGGGTGCCTGGATTCCCAGCGCGCTGGTGGGCCTGTGCTTCGTCAACTTGCCGGGGCAGTTCGTCGGCCCCCTGGGCAACCTGGCCGATGGCATCGACATCAGCCTGCCGGTGACCCTGGGCTTGGCCTCGGTGGTCTACCTGGTGCTGCTGAACCTGTTCCCGGAGCCCAAAGAGGTCTACGGGCCCAACGACCCACGCAGCCCAAGCACCGACCCCGCGCAACGAAACCCACTGCGCCAAACCGCCTGATCCACGCAGGAGCCGGCTTGCCGGCGAAGGGCCTTCACGCCTTGCAAAGAGCTTGAAGCGACCTTCGCTGGCCAAACCCAACACCGCCCGGCCGGCACCTGCATGCAAGACCTGTTCGTTTCACCCATAAAAAAGATAATCGGAGACTCGCCATCATGGCTTTAGATTTATTTGTCGTGCTTATTTACGCTGCCGCAATGCTGGTCCTGGGCTACTACGGCATGCGCAAGGCCAAGACCCACGAAGACTACCTGGTGGCGGGTCGCAACCTGGGCCCGACCCTGTACATGGGCACCATGGCCGCCACGGTCCTGGGGGGCGCCTCCACGGTCGGCACTGTGCGCCTGGGCTACGTCCACGGGATCTCGGGTTTCTGGCTGTGCGCCGCGCTAGGCCTGGGCATCATCGCTCTCAACCTGCTGCTCGCCAAACCCCTGCTCAAGCTGCGCATCTTCACCGTTACCCAGGTTCTGGAAAAACGCTACAACCCCATGGCCCGCCAGGCCAGCGCGGTGATCATGCTGGCCTACGCGCTGATGATCGGCGTGACCTCGATCCTCGCCATCGGCACCGTGCTGCAAGTGCTGTTCGGCCTGCCATTCTGGATCTCGGTGCTGCTGGGCGGCGGCGTGGTGGTGATCTACTCGGCGATTGGGGGCATGTGGTCCCTGACCCTTACCGACATCGTCCAGTTCGTGATCAAGACCGTGGGCCTGATGTTCATCCTGCTGCCGATCTGCCTGTACCGCGTGGGGGGCTGGGACGAACTGGTGGCCAAACTGCCGGCGTCCAATTTCAACTTCACCACCATCGGCTGGGACACGATCATCACCTACTTCATGATCTATTTCTTCGGCATCCTGATCGGCCAGGACATCTGGCAACGGGTGTTCACCGCCAAGAATGAAAAGGTCGCGCAATACGCAGGCACCGTCGCCGGCGTCTACTGCATCCTCTACGGCCTGGCCTGCGCCTTGATCGGCATGGCCGCCCACGTGCTGTTGCCGGACCTGGACAACGTCAACAATGCCTTTGCCGCCATCGTCAAAGCCTCGCTGCCCGACGGCATTCGTGGCCTGGTGATCGCCGCCGCCCTGGCCGCCATGATGTCCACCGCCAGCGCCGGCTTGCTCGCAGCCTCCACCACCCTGACCGAAGACCTGCTGCCAAAACTGCGCGGTGGCAAACAGTCGAGCCTGGGCATCAACCGCCTGTTCACCCTGCTGACCGGCATCCTGGTGCTGGGGATCGCCCTGATCGTCAACGATGTCATCAGCGCCCTGACCCTGGCCTACAACCTCTTGGTGGGCGGCATGCTGATCCCGCTGATCGGCGCGATTTTCTGGAAGCGTGCGACCACCTCCGGCGCCATCGCCAGCATGGGCCTGGGCTTCGTCACCGCCCTGGTGTTCATGTTCAAGGATGGCCTGGATGCCAACACCCCGATCTACTACAGCCTGGCCGTGGGCCTGGTGAGTTTCGTGGTGGTCAGCCTGCTGTCCCGGCGCCCCGTCGTGGTGGCCAGCGCCCTCTGATTCAGCCAATACAGCCTCACTTTTTTCGTTAGCGGGTTTCTTCAGCGGGGGCAGCGTCGGTGGCTGCACCCGTTTTTTTTGCCTGGAAAATGCACCGCGCGACAGAGCGAAAAGCGATTGACGAATGGCAGCCACGCCACTCAAAAAGCTGTGCTGTACTGGCAATCAGCGACGGTTGTCTTTGCAGGAAGACAGCACAGGGAACGCTAGCCGCCAATGTGCGCGCTATCGCATCACCCTAGGAAAGGGTCACCCAACAAGAAAACCTCCCCTGCACAGAGGTGTTTTATGGACCGCTTTGACATCCAACAAACCATCCGCCGCTCCATCGACGAACAAATGGCCAGAAAATGGCTTGTCCCGCCTTCCCAGGCCCAGGCCAGCGATAGTTATTCACTGGACCTGAACGCCCTGTTCCAGTCACTGGAAAGCCACTTCAACATCCCGCTCGCCAGCGATCTCGACCTGCGTCGAGTGTCCTCCATCAACGAGCTCAGCCAGTACATCCTGGAAAAAACCCGCCTGACCTGCTGACCGCACTTTGCAGCCTCAGGAGGCGTGCCCATGAAACGAGCCGAAGTGCGCCAGGTCGTGCACGACTTCATCAGCCGCCAACTCGACGGCAACCACGACTTTGCCGACGATGTCAGCCTGCAAGCGTTGGGTTTGGATAAGCAGGATATCGAGGACCTGATCTTTCATCTGGAAGACCAGTTCGGCCTGACGGCCTTTACCCATGAAGAAGACCAACTGCTCAAGACGGCCAGCAGCGCCAATGACTTGAGTCGGTTCCTGCAACAGATTGCCCGGCATTGAGCCGGGCAAGAATAGGATTCGAGGGTTGCGACAATTCGCGGGTGCATCGACACCCACAAAGGCCAGAGACATGGAGAGCCGGGCCTGGCCCAGCTCTCGCGTCAGCGCTTAACGACGGCGTTGCTGGCGCCGGCGCAGTTCTTCGTCGGTAGGGATCGGCACCGGTTGCAACGGTGGCTCGATCAGGCCCAATGCGACGCCAAGGTCGTGCAGCCAGGTTTGAAGTTTGTCTTTCATAGTGCCCCCCCTTAAGGGTCGTGCCGAGCGGAGATTCTGGAGCCGCGTAAGTCAGATAATAGCCCTAAGTTTTCGCCATTGCTCCACTCAGTTAGCAATGAACTGTTACTGGATGAATGCCAATGGGACAAGACCCTTCATGGGGTCGACGGCAATCGCTTCAAGCCCCCTGATGCGACGCCTCACAACAGGCACAGGCCCAGCATCACTTGGAGGGCGAAACCATCGGCGCTGCGCCGCTCGATACTCACCGCAGCCCCTTGGAAGCAATCGACACCATGGCAGTTACTCGACAGAAAACAAAAAGCCCCGAAGCGAGCCCCGGGGCGAAGAATAGTGTGCTGTCGATTATCCGGCAAAGCGGCGGAGAAAGATCCCCGCCGGGCCGTGAAACTCAGTGCCTCAGCGAGACACCGCGGACACCAGAGGCACCGAACCTGAGGCCTGCTCGCGCCGGGCCAGGACAAAGAACAACACGCCGCCGAGGAAACAACCGGTGAACCAGGCGAAGTTGGCCATCGGCTGCAATACCGGGGTGAAGGTGATCGCAACGCCCATCAAGGTCGCTGGCACCAGCGCCTTGACCGCGGTCCAGTTGACCCCGCCGCTGTAGTAGTAACGCCCGCTGGGGCTGTCGTTGAACAGCGAGTCGACGTCAATCTGCTGCTTTTTGATCAGGTAGTAATCCACCAGCAGAATGCCGAACAGTGGGCCGATAAAGGCCGCCAGTACGTCCAGGGTGTAGTGGATCACTTCCGGGTTGTTGAACAGGTTCCAAGGGGTGATGAAGATCGAGGCAACGGCGGCAATCATGCCCCCCGCGCGCCAGCTGATTTTGCTCGGCGCCACGTTGGCGAAATCGAAGGCCGGGGAGACAAAGTTGGCGACGATATTAATGCCGATGGTCGCGGTGACAAAGGCAAAGGCCCCCAACAGCACGGCCACATCGTTGTCGATCCGCGCCACGGTGGCGATCGGGTCGTGGAGCATTTCACCAAACACCGGCAAGGTGCCTGAGACGATGACGACGGTCACCAGGGAAAACGCCAGGAAGTTTACCGGCAGCCCCCAGAAGTTGCCGCGTTTCACGTCCTGCATGCTGCGGCAGTAACGGCTGAAATCACCAAAATTCAGGGTGGGGCCGGAGAAGTAAGACACCACCAGGGCAGTAGCCACAATCACTTGGCCAAAGGCTTGCCAGCCCGACAGAGACTTTTCCGCCAGGGTAAAACTGATCTGGCTCCAGCCGGCCTTCCACACGATCCAGCCGGCGAGAATGAACATCACCGCATAGACCACAGGGCCCGCCCAATCGATAAAGCGCCGGATCGACTCCATACCAGCCCAGAACACCAGGGCCTGGACGAACCACAGGGCCAGAAAACCGAACCAGCCCAGGTAGGACAGGCCGGCAAAGTGTGGCTCTGCATAGACCGCCATCGAGGGGAAAAAGCGCAGCACCACAATGATCAAGGCACTGGAGGCCAGGTAAGTCTGGATCCCGTACCAGGCTACGGCGATCAGGCCACGAATCACCGCCGGAATGTTCGCCCCAAACACCCCGAAGGCCAAACGGCAAATTACCGGATAAGGCACTGCCGCCTGCTGACTGGGCTTGGCCACCAGATTGGCGACAAACTGCACGATACAGATCCCCGCCAGCAAGGCGATCAGCACCTGCCAACTGGCCAGCCCCAAGGCAAACAGGCTGGCGGCAAACACATAACCGCCAACGCTGTGCACGTCACTCATCCAGAAGGCGAAGATGTTGTACCAGTTCCATTTTTGCGGCAGCGGTCCCAAATCCTGGTTGTACAGGCGCGGGCTATAGCCCTCGGGTAGTTGCTCAGTCATTGCGCGGCTCCTCGATGATCAAGCTCTGCCCCCGCGACTGCCCTTGTGACCACACTGCGTACGGGAGCTGGCATGGTTTGTATACGAAGCCCTACGCAGAATGCGTGCCATCGTGCAGATACCTGTGCCGAATCCGGCCGCAAGCCTTGTATTCAGTCGATTGAGCGAACAGCAAGAGGAGGACTAAAGGCGAGATCATCATGGGCACGACTGCCCACAGACAGTGCGCAATTGCCTGATATCGGTGCACAAATAATTGTATACAGACGAAAACGCAACAGACCTTATTGCGGGATACCGCCCCACTGCCGCGCGCCCAAGACACCCAGGCTGCAGGCAATGGCGGTGGCCACGCAGCCCCAGGCCATGTCCATCAGCGCCAGGGAAGCCGGCCAACCCTGCAAGGTTGCCCAATTGCTCAGGTCATAGGTGCCGTAGGCTACCAGGCCAAGCAAGGCGCCAAGCCGCGCAGCCCGTTGCCAGCCGCCATGGCTCAACGCCGGACGCACCACGAACACCACGCAGCCGAGGATATAGAGGAGGTAGAACGCCACTGCCGGGACCGGCAGCGGCTGATCGAGCATCATTGAACCCAACTGCGCCTTGTACGTTGCCCCCATCAGCAACCCGAGCCAGACACCGTCGAGTAACAGAAAGGCCAGCAATGTAGCGAAGTAGGCAACCAGCGTGGTTTTCATGACGTACATCCCGAATCGAGTTGAACGTCAGCTTAGTTCAATGCGATCCGGGTGAATGACAATCTGCCCCTGCTTGTACAGTGCGCCGATGGCCTTCTTGAAGTTGCCCTTGCTGACACCGAACAGACTGCTGATCAGGGTCGGGTCACTCTTATCACTGACCGCCAGGCTACCGTTGTTTTCCCGCAACTTGGCGAGGATCTTGGAGTTCAGGCTGGTGGACGCTTCTTCACCCACCGGTTGCAAGCTGAGGCTGATCTTGCCGTCAGCGCGGACTTCTTTGATAAAGCCCTTTTCCTGCATGCCGGAACGCAGGAACTTGAACACCTCGTTCTTGTGGATCAAGCCCCAGTGCTTGTTATTGATAATGGCCTTGAAGCCCATATCCGTGGCTTCGGCCACCAGCAGATCGACTTCCTGGCCCGGTTTGTAGCTGGCCGGTGTCTTGTCCAGGTAGCGGTCCAGGCGGGCGGTCGCGGTGATGCGGCGGGTGTGTTTGTCGAGGTAGACGTGCACCACGCAATACTCGCCGGCATGCATCTGGCGCTTTTCTTCGGAGTACGGCAGCAACAGATCCTTGGGCAGGCCCCAATCCAGGAACACCCCAATGCTGTTAACTTCAACGACTTTAAGACTGGCGAACTCACCGACCTGAACTTTCGGCTTTTCAGTAGTTGCGATGAGTTTGTCTGCACTGTCCAGATAAACAAAAACATTGAGCCAGTCTTCATCTTCACTGGGAATATCTTTGGGGATATAACGGTTGGGCAGCAAGATTTCGCCATCCGCCCCGCCATCCAGATACAAACCAAAGTTGGTGTGTTTAACCACTTGCAAACTGTTGTAGCGCCCGACTAAAGCCATTTCCAATACCCTCATTGCGTGGGCGGCATTCTACCCGGTTTTGGGCGCCAGGTTCGGCAGCCGAAGAACCGGCTGGAGAAAAATCCGCCCGGGCTTTGGTTTTTCATGGCTTGGCCCCTTCACCCGACGCCACCCGTCAGTCCGACGGACGGGATGAATCCCACGTCGCTGGTGGCGCCTCCTGCAAATCAAGCCAATCTCCTTATTTAAAACAGCAGCTTAGGGACATAGTGCAAATAATAACTTAGGCGTATTCAACGCCCGGGAGGGTTATTTCAAAGGGATATTTGCCAAGCAATTGTCAAGCCTTTCAGGTAAGATGCCTGGCCAAGTTAATTTTCAAAAAGGTTAAATGGCCGCCATGCGCGTAAAAGCATCCAACAGCAAAGCAAAGCCAGCTCCAGCCGTTGAGACCAGCGAATCGATCAACGATCAGATCGCTGCGTTCCTGAAGTCCGGTGGCGAAATCCAGCAAATTGCCAAAGGCGTCAGTGGCCAGACTTTCGGCCCGTCCAAGCAGATCACCCTGGGCAAAAAGTAATACCCCCGCACCACCCAGGTCCTCATGCGCTTTGTCCCCCTCAAGGCGCTAGGACTGGCACCCTCCCTCAGCAACACCTTCAGAACCTCTGCAAAAATCGACGAACGGCCCTCATCGGACAGCGTTCATCGGTATGCTTGCACACGTCTAAATCGCGCCTTTCAGTAGGTTCTACCGTTCCTGCTCCTCGCTGTTCATGGAGTGCAGCATGCTCAAACCCTCTCTTTTGCTGGCCAGCACCTTGCTGGCCTGCCCAGCTGTCGATGCGCAGGTGTTCCAGCGCGAGATGGGCGACTTCGACCTCAAGCTCGGCACTACGCCGAGCCGCAGCATGGCCCAGGGCCTAGTCAAGCCGTCCAGCAGCGGCTCTTTCCACGGCGGCCTGGACTTGGCCCACGACAGCGGCTGGTACGTCGGCCAATGGGCGCCGAGTATGGGCATCAGCCCCGCCAGCCACTTGGAAGTGGACTCGTACGTGGGTTTCAAGCAGCCCTTCGACCAGACACTGGGCTATGAACTGGGGATGATCCATTACAGCTACCCGCAACTGGAAACCCTCGACAGCCGCGAGTTCTTCGGTGGCCTGACCCTGCTGGGCAGCCGCTTCGGGGCAGCCTTCAGCAACGACCCCGACCAGCGCAACAGCACGCTGTTCGCCGACTTGAGCGGCAACCAGCCCTTCGGCATCGGCATCAGCCTCAAGTACAGCACCCACCAGTTGAATAGCCCGGTGTCGATCGCCGACGGAGGCTACGTCAGCAGCTTCAACGACTGGTCGGTGAAACTCTCGCGGCCCTGGCTGGGCATCGACCTGAACCTGATTTACAGCGACTCCAACCTCAGCGGCGGCGACTGCTCGGCCTACTCCGGACACAACGCCGAGTGCGATGGGCTGTTGACCTTCAAGGCCGAACGGGCCTTTTATTGATCGGCTGAACTGCCGCAGGCCTTTGCGGTTCAGATGCATGAACCCGCATTCGCAAGGATTCGCCCATGTCGCGCCGGTTACCGCAACTCGCCCTGCTCCTGATCTTCAGCCTGGTCCTGGTGGCCTGCAGCCGCGTGGGCCTGGCCTATCGTAATCTCGACGTCATCATTCCCTGGACGCTCAATGATTACCTGGACATGAACAGCGAGCAAAAAGGCTGGTTCAACGAGCGCCTCAAAGACCACCTGAGCTGGCATTGCAGCACCCAGTTGCCGGGCTACCTGGATTGGCTCGATCGCCTGCAACAGATGGTGGAAAGCAATCAGGTCAGCGACGCCGCCCTGCAAATCCGCACCCAGGAAGCCAAGCAAGCCATCGCCGAGACCGCGCGGCAAATCACCCCTTCAGCCGTTGAGCTGCTGCAAGGCCTCGACGACCAGCAGGTCAAGGAGATGAACGCGGCCTTTGCCAAGGACCAGCAGGAGCGCCGGGAGCAATACCTGAAACCCACCCTGGAGCAACAAATCAGCCAACGCAGCCAGCGCATGAGCAAACGCCTGAACACCTGGCTCGGCCCTTTGAACCCGGCCCAGCAACAGCGTGTCGACGCTTGGTCGGCAGCCCTGGGCGATCAGAACCAACAATGGACTGCCAACCGCGCTCACTGGCAGGCGCAGTTCAGCGCCGCCGTGGAGCAACGGCACAGTACCGACTTCCCGCAACGCATCGAACAACTGCTGGTCAACCGCGAAAGCTTATGGACCCCAAGTTACCGTCAGGCCTACGCCAGTACCGAGCAGGCGGCCCGCAGCCTGCTGGTGGACCTGATGGCCGAAAGCACGCCGCAACAACGTCAGCGTCTGCTGAAGAAAATCGACGGCGTGCGCAGCGACTTCCAGGCGCTCAAATGCCTGCAGGCCAGCCATCAAGACTGAATTCCCGTCAGGCGATCTGCGCTTTAGACGCCACCTCATCAAAGGTCTCCGGCGCCAGGGCGTCGGCTTGCTCATCCAGCACCTGACGCGGGTGATCATTGCCAGGGATGCTGCTGTCGATCAGGCACAACAGGCTTGATCCCCGAGGCGTGAGGATAAAGTTCTCGCCATTGCCACCTTCGTCTTCAGGCCGCGACTCGATAAAACCGCGGTCCAGCAACAGTTTTTCGTATTCCGTGGCTGTCACCTTCAGCTCGTCCAGATTGCCGGGGGTCTCACCTTCAGCGGCCAGCGCCGCCGCATGCTGCTCGGCATAGGGACGCGGGGTGAAACTGTGGCCAGCGCCGTTCTGCACCTCATGCAACAGGCGCTCGATCAAATCCCAGTTGTATGTGCTCATCCTGATCAACCTCCCAACCAACGAATGAAATGCCTTTCATCGATTGTGACTGGCGGGAAGGGCCAGCCGTTCAGGAATTAACCCAACCGCCCGTCCCTTGATCGACAAACGCCGGGGTCGGCAGCTGCTCAGTGGATGGCCTTTAAAAACGCCCTCGCCGCCCCTACAAAAACAGCTACGACCGACACGGCCAGCTAAGCTGCATTTATGAGCCCCGCCGACCACAGTCTCCACGAATACACGCGCCGCATGAATCGCGTCCTGGAGTACATCGACCAGCACCTGCACCAGCCGATCGAGCTGGCCGACCTGGCGCAGGTGGCGCATTTCTCAGCGCTGCATTTCCATCGCCTGTTCAGCGCCTGGGTGGGCGAAACCCTGGGCCAGTATCTGCGTCGACGCCGCCTGGCCTGTGCCGCTTATCAACTGGCCAGCCACCCGGAAGCGAGCATGCTTGAAGTCGCACGCGAGGTTGGCTTCAGTTCCGGCGAAGCCTTGTCCCACGCCTTCAAGCAGCAGTTCTCCGTAAGCCCGACCACCTGGCGCAGCACCGAGCCCAAGCGCTGGCACCGACGCGAGAGTGATGTTCCCGAACGGCGCCTGCGGACCTTGAACAACCCTGGCCAGACGCACATCCCAGCGTTTGACGATCCCGATGCCTTCATTCACCTGAAGCACTCAAGCCTGCACATCGTGCTCACACAACTGCCGCCCGCCCGCGTCGCCTGCCTGCGCCACATCGGCCCCTATGGTCCGGAGCTCGGCCAGTTCTGGCGCGAAACAGTGGCGCCCTGGATCCAGGAAAACCAGCTATCAGGCCGAGTGCGCTACGGCATTGGCCACGATGATCCCGATATCACCCCAGCGCACCGGCAGCGTTACGACGCCTGTGTGGAAGTGGATGCCACCTTCAAGACCAACGGTGCAGGCAGCCTCCTCCACCTTCCAGGCGGCCTGTATGCGGTGGCGCAATTCAACGGCAAGGGCCACGAACTCGGCGACACTTGGATAGAGTTGTGCCGCGACTGGATGCCCAAGAGTGGCCTGCAGTTCGACACCCGCCCGGCGTTCGAGCGCTATCCGGCGGAGGCGTACTACGACGCCAGGACGGGGGCGTTGGCGTGTGAGATCTGTATTCCGGTGAAGGTGCTGTAGCGCCTTGGCCACAAACGGCCCTAACCGGAAACGACACGGGGGAGCCAATGCTCCCCCGTGTTTTTTCGCTTGAGTTCGCGGCCTTAAAGACTGTCGCTGGTGGAGAAACTGCCACCATCGCGGGAACGGGTGCTGCTCGAAGAGGTGCTGAAGCCCGAGCTACTCGAGGATGTGCTAGAGCCTGAGCCACTGGAGCCGGAGCTGCTCGATGAAGCGCTTGAGGATGAGCCGCTCGAAAAATCGCTGAAAGAGGAACGGCTGGACGTACGGCCAGCTCCTGAGTTACTCCACGAACTACTGGACTTGGAGGACCCGGAGTCAGCACTGCTACTCAAAATCGCGCCCATTAATGTGCTCGCTACCGTGTAGGACGTTTTCAGCAAACTAAGCGCTGCAGCCTTACCGTCACCGGTACTGGCTTGATCAGCTTCGTACTCGTCGTAGTCCTCCTCAGACTCGTAAGCTTCCTCCTCTTCCAGCAAGCGCTGTATCCGCTTGGCCTTTTTGTAATCCTTGCGAGCCTTCTTGCACTTAAGCTCTAGGCGCGGCATGCGAACCAGTAGTTCATCCAGCTCGGCACGCATCCCTCGAACTTGCAGCACCAGCGCATCATCCTCTGGCCCGCTGGTCTGCGCAGCCAGGCGCTCCAACTCCAGAATGCTCATCTCGTTCAACTGCTCAGCCAGCAACTGCGACGCACGAACCAGATGTGGATCACGCCTGAGGCTGAAGACCTCCAGTTCGTCGTAGACCTGCTTGGCCTGAGCCGTGGCCGCCTCCAACGCCTGCGCCCCCGTTGTCAGAGCCTGCTGAAGCTTCACAAAATCAAAAGCCGCGGAAAACCGACTATACAAGTTAGACACTTTGGCCCGCTGGGCCACCAGCTCACGTTCAGACTGACGGGCAGCCTCTTCGTTTGCCTCCTGAATGGCATATAGAGTCTGCTCGGCCCGCCAGTTTTCAGTGAAGTTGCAAAGCTTTGCGACCCACCGATCCAAGCTCTGCCAGGGAGTCCAACGCGGGTAGGCCTCGGTGCCGAACTTCCGTGCTTTAAGGTACAAATACAGCCGATCGACCTGAAAGCTCCGCAACTTGGTCTCGCACTCGTCACGCAACTCCCCATAGGATTCGGTCGTAGTTGCTTGCGCCGCCTCAGTGGCATGCAAGGCAACAACCTGCTGCTGATACTCGGGGTCTTCGGCCAACCGGCGATCGAGCTCCGCAGCCTGGGCCTGAACCTCTGCGGAGACCTCCAACAACATCTGTTGATGCTGCTCCACCTTGGCCTCGGCCTTGGCCAGACGTTCAGCCACCTCGGCCTCTTCCTGGTTGCGCTTTGCCAACAGGCGCGTGATCTCAAGCGACTGTTGCGAATCGCCCTTGAGTTGATAACGGGCTACCTGGGCCAGGGCATAACTGATTTCCTGCCGCAGGCGCAGCTCCTGACTGTGAGCCAGGGATAGCTCCTGCTGGAGCGCGCGCAGTTCACCCTCATGGTGCTGCAAGTCTTCACTCACAGGCGTCAGCGTATTGTTTGAGCTCATCACCACTCCAGAATGTAGTCAGGGTTGCCGGTAGTACGCCCTTTGACAAACTTCAAGCCCAGCGCATTAGCGTCTTTAGACCCCATGCTCCGATTGTCGACGTGACCATCTGCAAGCTTGTCCTTCTTGACCTCCTGATAGGTGGCCTCGCTGACCCTGACTCCAAATACTTTGGCGTAGCGTTTCTCTCCGGTTTCACGACTGGTAATCGGTACCTGCACCACATTACCGGCGGCATCCGTGGCCTCGGTCAGCAGGTACCAGCTCTTGCCCCCAGTTGGGTCGTAATTACGCTCGATCATGGACTTTTCACCGGCACGGCTCACCACATCCAACTTCAAGGGTGTCTTGGCGAAGGTCAGCAACTGATCAATATCCTTGAGGCTTCGGGTTGCGGCACTGGCATCTTGTGCATTGATCGCCCGGTCCACGCTGGTAAACAGAGGCTCGAACTGAGCAGCATCCGCCGGGTTCAACCCCATCTTGCCCACTGCTCCACGCGCGCTTTCAAGGGCGGCGAGGTAAGTCGGACTCAGGCTGTTCTGTTCGATCAAGCGCTCGAGTCGATCCACCGCCGCTAGCGCAGTCGCCACACCCACAGTATCGGCCTGATCCAATGCGGAGCGTGCCTTAGCAGCCTCAGTCAGCACTTCGGGAACAGCTTTACTGATCGGGGAATAGCTGGTTCGACCGACCAAGGCATTGAGTTTCTGGTTACCCAACAACACACGCGAGACATCGTCCAACTGAACTTGCAATGCGTCCATGGCGTTGGTTGCAGCATTCAGGCTGTTTCGGGCCGCAAATACCTTGTTGGAATCAGCAAGGCTGCGCTGGTCCTCCGGCACAGCCTTCTCTGGTAGCGAGATCAATGTCAACTTCTGGGCTTTCTCCAGCAGTTCCCTCGCCTTCTCGAGCATTCGATCCGCAGCCGGCACCCGAGCGCTCGTTGCTTGTTCATGCAATCTGCCCAATCGGTCCCTTTGCGTGTAAAGCTGCTGCGAGCGGCTGTCGAGCTGGCTCCGCATGCTGATCAAGTCAGCCTGTGTGTACCGTCGTTGCTCGACATGGGAGCTGATCACCTGACTCCAGGCATACAACGACCACAAGATAATCGGCGTCCAAATCAACGTCCCTTTCAGCCACTGTTTACGATCGATGTAAAGCCGGGCCAAACGCCGTTCCCACCAACGCAACGTGGGTACGTCATAGGTCAGGCGCGTAGCAAAGTAACTGCGTACCCCATGCTCCACCAGCGCATCCTCGACCTCGACCCCCTTGGCCTTGTAGAACTCACGAATGCGCTCGGCCACCGCCTTGCGGTGTTTGGGCAGGTCCAGGTGCTTCTGGATCTCGGTCTGGCCATGGCGCAGCTCATCGATCAGCGCCATAGCGCCCATCTGTTCGCTGAGAGAAACCCCGCTCACCTCACACCCCCTTCTGCAGGAGCGCAGTGAAACGGCGCTTGCTGTCCTCGGTGACCGACTCGATCTCGGCGGCGGCCGACGCCGACTCCTTGCGTAGCTCCTGGATCAGGCTCAGGCTGCTGGCCTGGAACTCCAGCACCGCATCGGCCAGGGCCTTCACCGAACTGGCCTTGAGGCTGGAACCGTAACCGGCCTTGAGTGCGGCATTGAGCTGATCGCCGCCGGCCCGCGCCTGCACTTCAAGGCTGGTATTGATCCCGTCGGTCATGGCGTTCAGGGTTTGAGTGGTTTCCGCCAAGCCACCGGACGAAGTGAAGCCCGCCGCCAGCCCGGTGAGCACAATCTCGTTCGTGGCGAAGAAACTCACCGCCCGTTGATACAGCCGCTCTTTCACCGCGTGGTACTGATTGAGCCGAGCGAACACCAGCTCCGCCGCGCCATAGGCGGCCTTCAACTGATCGGCGATGTCGGTGATGATCTGGAAGCGCTTATCTTCGTCCTGCAGATTGCGCAGGGCCACATCCCGCTCCAGCTCCAGCTTGGCCTGATCCGCCGCCAGCCCTGCTACTTCTAGAGCGGCACTGGCATCAGCCAGCGCCTTACGCCCAGCGTCCATCTGCGCCAGGGCGATTTTCTGTACTTCACTGGCATCGACTTCGGCCGACTTCATGGCCAGGCGGTAATCCTGATACGCCTCGAGAATCAGGGTTTCCAGCTGAATCTGCTCGTTGGCCGACTTGGCCACTGCCAGGTAATGCTCGCGGATGCTCTCGAAGCGATCCGGGATCGAACCACGACGCACGTTCAGCCACGCCAGCTGAATACGCTCAGAGAACTGCAACTTGCCGTCGGCCATCCACTCCATCATCTGCTCGGCGTCGGTACGGATCGAATCGAAGCTGGAGGCGATATCCGCATAGCGGGTGCTGATGTCCATACCCTGGAGCTTGTCCCGCACGGCGGCGTTGAACACCGTGGACTGCTGCAGGGTGGCGGCAATATTGGTCACACGGGTAGCGTCGTACACCGCCACCTTGTCCAGCAGCGCCAGGACCGGGGCGTCCTGTTGAGGAAAGCTGATACCGATGGAGCGCAAGGCCGACATGGAGCGTTCGAGGTAGTTCGTGAGCATGGGCATATTCCCGGGGTGGAGCCGCGAAGGCGCAGCTCCATCATCCATTGATAGGTGAATAGGCGAAGGGGGCTTCCACCCCCCACTTTAAAATCGGTCACAGCGTTGCCGGCATCCTCTACGTAAGGGCCGGGGTTAACCGAGGCCTCTCATCAAGCAAGGCCTGGTGCATCCCTGGCAGATAGCCAGCAACCTGGCGTGCGCGAGCATATCACCCGACTTGGACAGAGAGAATTCATCGCTGCTTGCCCCACTCTCAACGAGAGCCGAGTATCCCCAGCACCAATGTTCCATGGCTTCGATTACGTGGGCATTGGTTGTTGCAGGTAGGGTTTTAGATCAATCAGAAGATTAGAATCAAGCTAAGTAAGAATAAGCTGGTGATTACGGCAGAGTGAAGCATAGAAAGATCCCCGGCTAGCCGGGAACTTTAAGTTTAACTTCCAGATAAATCCTGAGCTTTAGATCAACTATTCATAAACTTTCGCCGCACACAATATTTTTGCAAAAGTCCTCCAACTAGGAATAGTAATGGTCTTATCACCAGAATTTTTTGCATACATATCTATTGCCCTAACCCAAGCTTCCATTGCACCCAAAAACCTCTCCAAATCAGAGTTCTCCCATTCATCAGGAGCATGTACTAACTCCTTTCTAAACGACTCGATAAAATCTGCAAACTCTTCTTTTGTCTGTATATTTTCCACTTGCTCAACGCTCATACGTTCCTCATTTACAAACGCCTCGAACACAGATAATTGAACCATTATTTTGCGTAGTCATTTTCCAACCCTCCTTAGCAACTTCTGCCGGTGTGGCGGGCACAACTTTAACTGAAACGCCCGCCTCAGATATTGCAAGCAACCGCCGATTATCCAGACTATAAACTCTCCCATCCTTCTCAAATACTCGGATAGATGGCAGATCATCTGGAGATATTTTTCCTGATTTCAAACCATCAATTTTTGCCTAGAGGGTTTTGCATATTTGAAAGTATTAGAAACACTATCTTGCGTGAACCGAATATTTTTAGGATTTGCTAAGCCAGTCCAGTAGCTGTCTAAAGCATGTTCATATTGCTCCGGCATCATGTCCTACGCCAGACGCGGCGCGGCCTCCGAATGCATTACACCCAGCCGATGCTCACCGTATAAAATGTCCCAGACTAGGCTACGGGGCTGTGGCTACGGCAGGCGGGGTTTGAGATGAACGAGAACCTTAAAATGCGGGTGATGAAGGGGTGTTTGGTGATTACGGCGGAGTGAAAATATCCCCCGGCAACGCCGGGGGATATTTCTAGTCAAACAATTCATGTCTGAGCAAATAAAAGTCTGTACTCAACAACAATTTAATCTCCTCAGAGCGCAGAGTCATGTCCACATAAAGCAAAATCGGATAGTTCGAGAACATTTGCTCAACAGACTCTCCATCAAAAGGGTCAATATTTCCTTTCAGCACAAAGCTTTCTGACTCCTTGCCGCCAAACTTATAATAGATCCCTCCCTGATATGAACTATCTCTCTGCTCAAAAGAAAAATTTAACTTTTCCTCGATTTTTGATTTTGCCTCCAAAATAGCCACACCCTTGAAACCATATAAATCATAAGCAGCCATTTCAATCACTTAGGTAAAATAAGACTTGGAGCTCGACTTATTGCTGAGGATGTCGAACCATAAATCATGAAGTTAACATCTCGACCGACTTGCTTAGTCAGTTGACTAGCCAGATCATTTAAACCTAACGCTTTTAGGTCTCTCATGCTTAGTGGACCAGTTCGTGCCCCGCCACTTCTTAACCCAACCCCCAGAGATTCTGCTTTTCGCAAAAGCTCCGGACTTGCCAGTGCAATATCAAAGTCACTAGTCCTCCCAACATCAAACGCCTGTCCAGTTCGGTAACTTTTACCTGTTACCGCGCTCCCCTGAAGAATGGGCTCAACATTTCCGTAACCAGCTTTCGACAGACCATCTCTGACACTGCCGCCGAAACTAGAAAACTCCTTTGCATTCGCAAACCCACTAGGCACAGTTCCTTTTGCAGCAACAACCCACTTCCCACCAATCCACTCAACTGCCTTGCCGCCAATAGCTGCGGTGATAGCTCCGGTCGCCGCGTCAAAGACTATGCCACCTAATCGATCAGGTGTCGAAAACAGCAGTTGATCACCAGCACGCTCTAGGCTTTGCCCGGGTATCGGGCTATTGAGCCAGTCAACGCCCTCTTTGCCTGCCAGCACAATATTGCCCGGAATATCCGTCAAATGAGTCAGCGTGTGGACGATGCTGTCGTAGAACTTGCCTGGCCAGCCTAAAGCTGCATCAGCAAAACCACCCCCCATCTCACTGGCAATATATGCCCACTCTTTAGCAGGCCCATATCCAGATAAGACAACCTGGTTTTTATCGATCCCAGTCCAGTAGCGGTCTAAAGCCTGTTCATACTGCTCCGGCGTCATACCCTCCTGATAAACCGCCAGTTGTACCTGCCGAAATTGTTCAGTCCGCTCAAAATTACGAGCTTGGTCCAAGCTATCCATAGCTTGAGTAATCCTGTTCTGACAGCCAGCAACGTCACCTCCGCGCAACCTACAGCCTTCTCGCGCTTCATCTGCCGCCTTTATCTCCTTATGTAATAGCCAGTTGTACTGCGTAGCGTTCTTCGCCACCCAGCCGCCTTTCTCTATAGATTGAGCATCTGCATCCCTCTGCACGGCGGCCGTAAGCACACCCACGATCTGCGAACTCATACTCAGCAGGGATTCGTCTTGCTTGACCAGCCTGTCCAACTGGACAACCACTGCCTCATTCACGCCCGCAGCCAAGGCACCGGTTTTGAAGTCACCGTCAGTCACTTGTGACAGCAGGCCACCAACCATCGCGTGGATTAATATTTTTGGCGGCATGCCGTCGCTTAGTACACCTTGTGTGTAGTCACCCACGGCATTGAAACTGGCGGCTGCCAAGGTGTTGAACAGCGCGTTTTTCAACGTGTCGTTGGCACTGCCCTCCCGCCCTAAGGCTTTGCTCAACAGTGTCGAGGTACCTCCCTGCAAGGTCTGGTTAGCCGCGAACTTGCCAACCCCCGTCCAAGTGTCTAATTGCAAGTCAACCTTGCCGGTCAAAACGTCGGTTTTACCTCCGACCCATTTATCGAAGTAACCGGTGGTCAAGCCGGCTGTAACACCGGAAATGACGTAACCTTGAATGGCATTGGAAGAAGTTACATCCTTAACTACCGCACCCAGATTTCCACCGTTGTTGATGAAACTCACAGTTGCATTCGTCGCAGCACCTGTCGCGATAGCTCCAGCACCCGACACCAACATTCCCGCCGTTCCCGAACTAATGGTCCCCGCAGCCACCGCGCCGCCTGTTGCGGTTCCCATCGCGCCCATTGCCGCCGGTCCAACGACCGCCGCCATCACAATCGCAATAATGATCTGCGAAGCCGGCCCCAGCCCGGAGTCGCTGTACTTGTAGGAGTCGTGGATCTCCTTCACCAACCGCCAGTCGACACCGCCGCGCTTCTCAGCCTCCTTAAGCCAGGCCAGTTGTGGGTCGGCGTTGACCATCGCATTAATGCTCTGGCTAACGGTTTGCTGGTTGACCTGCCTCACATCAATCTTCAGGCCATCTACGGCTTTGATCACGATGTTGCCAGCAGCCAGCATTTGGGTCTGGCGCAGGGTTTCGTGGGTATTGCCCTTGCCTTTGGAGGACACCCAGAAGGAATTGTTATTGGTCTTCTCGTGGTTCTCCTGGTGCAGGTCCTTCACCCCTTCAAAGGTGATAGCGCCGCCGCTGTCCAGGGTCAGGTCCTTGCCGCTCTCCAGCTTGGCAACCTGATACTTCTGGTCACCCTCGCTCTTGAGCGTCAGGTTGCCACCAGCACTGATTTCGCTGCCTATATGGGTGGTGCGGGTGACTTCGTCACGTTGGGTCTTTAGGCTTCCAAAGCCCCCCTTCTTCTTCATGTCATACAGCGAGTGCTCACTGTCCTGCTCCGCCAACAGGTTCAGTTCGCCACCGGCCACCAGATAGGCTTCATCCCCAGCCTTGACCTTGCTGGAAATCAGGGTCATGTCCTGGCCGGACTTGAGCGTCACGCCGCCGCCCGCCGTCACCGTGGTGGCTTGCTGGTGGACGCGATCCTCTTCGCTCTTGGTGGTGCCGGTCTTGCTGGCCCAGTGCTGTTCATTGGCTGCCGAGGCCAGGTTCATCAAGTCAGTGGCCGTCATCGAGACATCGCCCTTGGCATCGATCTGGCTGGCGACGGCGGTGACGTTGCCTCCGGCCTCAATGCTCAGGTCGCCGCCGCTCTCCAGGGTGGCGCCGTGCTGGGTTTTGCTCTGGTCGAGGTTGCCAATGCCGCGGTCGTTGCTGACCACTTGCTCGACGGCGTTGAGGCTGACGTTGCGACCGGCCTTGATGCGGGTGTCGCCAACGCTGTGCAGGACGCTGCCGTTGTTGTCGAAGTCCCGTTCGGCGTCGATGCTCAGGCTGTTGCCGGCTTCGATGCGGGCGGCGCTGTCGAGGAAGTCGCGGCGCTGCTCGCGGACGTAGTCTTCACTGTTGCTCTGGTGGGTGGTCAGGGTGCGGTCGTTGATCACGTCGCCCTGGGTGGTGGTCAGGCTCACGTCGCGCCCGGCGATGATGCCGCCGGCACGGTTAACCAGGTAGTTGCCGGCCAGCAGGTCCTGGCGATTGCCCGCCTCCACCAACCCACTATTGACCAGGCTCTCCCCCGCCACCGCCAACAGGTCATTGGCCGCGCGCAGGGTGCCGACGTTGGTCAGATCCTTGCCGGCAATCAGGCTGATATCGTTGCCCGCGATCAGGGAGCCGTTGGGCGCCAGGCGTTTGTTGGCGTGGGCCAGGTACAGCACCGGCACCAGCACCTGTTCGCCATTCACTTCATGGCTTTTCCAGCCAGACATGTCGTGGGTCAGCGCCGCGATCTGTTCGGCGGTCAGGGTCACGCCCCACCGA
>NZ_JALQCX010000052.1:0-52770 GCF_023241665.1 Pseudomonas morbosilactucae
AAAAGTCGAGGACACCCAACTCGGCGCTTTCCTTATGTTGTTGCGGCACAAGGAAGAAAGCCCGGAGGAACTGGCCGGTTTCACCGAAGCCTTGCGCGAGCGCCTGCACGCCCCGGCGATTGCCCTGGACCTGGACTGGCCAACCTACGCCGGCAAGAAACGCCACCTGCCCTGGTACCTGCTGGCGGCCAAATGCCTGGCGCAAAACGGCGTACGCATCCTGCTGCACGGCGGCGGCGCCCACACCGCCGGGCGTTTGTACACCGAGCAACTGTTGGAACCCCTGGGGATTCCCTTGTGCCACAACTGGGCTTCGGTGAGCCAGGCCCTGGATCAGGGCAACCTGGCCTTTATTCCCCTCGGCGCCTGGGCCCCGCAGTTGCAGCGCATGATCGACCTGCGCAACACCTTGGGCCTGCGTTCGCCGATTCACTCCCTGGCGCGAATTCTCAACCCGCTGGGCGCGCGCTGCGGTCTGCAAAGCATCTTCCACCCCGGCTACCAGGGCGTGCACCGCGATGCCAGCGGCCTGCTGGGGGACAACGTGATCGTGATCAAAGGCGACGGCGGCGAAATCGAAATCAACCCGGACAGCCTCAGCCATCTGTACGGCAGCACCGGCGGCGTCAGTTGGGATGAAGAGTGGCCGGCCCTGTCGGCGCAGCGCCATGTGAAGCCAGCCAGCCTCGACCCAGCCCAACTGATTGCGGTCTGGCGTGGCGAGGTGGTGGACAGCTACCCGCAACTGGCGCTGATCGCCACCATGGCCCTAGCCTTGCGCGGCTTGGGCACGCCCCGGGAGCAAGCGTTCGAGTTGGCCCAGCAATATTGGGACAGCCGAAACCGATCGATTTAATCGATCATAAAGCCCCAGGCTTTGCGCTTTTTGTTCGAACTCATCGGAATAGACTGCACTCCAACGCAAAATAGCTGAGGAGTTTTCCCATGGGTCTGCTGATCGAAGGGCGCTGGCATGACCAGTGGTATGAAAGCAAAGATGGCTCGTTCCAACGTGAGCAAGCGCAGCGCCGCCACTGGGTCACCGCCGACGGTGCGCCAGGGCCCAGCGGCACTGGCGGCTTTGCAGCCGAAGCCGGTCGTTACCACCTCTACGTCTCCCTGGCCTGCCCCTGGGCCCATCGCACCCTGATCCTGCGCAAGCTCAAAGGCCTTGAAGGCCTGATCGACGTGTCCGTGGTCAGTTGGCTGATGCTGGAAAACGGCTGGACCTTCGATCGCGACTTCGGCTCCAGCGGCGATGCCCTCGACCACCTGAACTTTATGCACCAGCGCTACACCGCCGATACCGCCGACTACACCGGCCGCGTCACCGTGCCAGTGCTCTGGGACAAACAGCAGCAACGGATTGTCAGCAACGAATCGGCGGAGATCATCCGCATGTTCAACAGCGCCTTCGACGGCCTGACCGGCAATACCCTGGACTTCTACCCGCCAGCCTTGCGCAGCCAGATCGACGCCCTCAACGAGCGCATCTACCCGGCCGTCAACAATGGCGTGTACCGCGCCGGTTTCGCCACGTCACAGCAGGCCTATGAAACGGCGTTTGACGATGTGTTCGCAGAGCTGGATTGGCTGGAGCAGCGCTTGGGAGAAAACCGCTACCTGGCGGGCGACTACCTGACCGAGGCGGATATCCGCCTGTTCACCACCCTGATTCGGTTCGACGCGGTGTATTACAGCCACTTCAAGTGCAACCTGCGGCGCATTGCCGACTACCCGAACCTGTCGAACTGGCTGCGGGAGCTGTACCAATGGCCGGGAATCGCCGAGACCGTGGACTTCACCCATATCAAGGGGCACTACTACGCCAGCCATCGCACCATCAACCCCACCGGGATTGTGCCGAAGGGGCCGCAGCAGGATTTCAACGCAGCCCATGACCGGCAGCGCTTGAGTGGCCGTGGGGTGTGGCAGGGGAAATAAGGACGCTTTCGCCAGCGAGCCGGCACCTACACAGATCGTGTGGGGGCTGGCTCGCTGGCGAAGCTTTCAGACGCTGGACTGGGCGCCTTCGAACCAGGCCAACTTCTCGCGAAGCTGCACCACTTCACCGACGATCACCAGGGTCGGCGCATGCACTTCATGCTCCGCCACCAGTTGCGGCAGGTTCGCCAAGGTGCCAGTGAACACCCGCTGATTGGCGGTGGTGCCTTGCTGGATCAGGGCCGCCGGGGTATCGGCCGAGCGACCGTGCTGGATCAACGACTCACAGATGGTCGGCAAACCCACCAACCCCATGTAGAACACCAGGGTTTGCGAAGGCGCGACTAGGTCGCTCCACGGCAGGTTGGTGCTGCCATCCTTGAGGTGGCCGGTGACAAAACGCACGGACTGGGCGTAATCCCGGTGGGTCAACGGAATGCCGGCATACGCCGAGCAGCCGCTGGCCGCGGTAATGCCCGGCACCACCTGGAAAGGAATGCCGTGGGCCGCCAGTTCTTCGATCTCTTCCCCGCCCCGCCCAAAGATAAACGGATCGCCGCCCTTGAGGCGCACCACCCGCTTGCCTTGCTTGGCCAGGGTCACCAATTGCTGGTTGATCTGGTCCTGGGGCACGGCGTGGTCGGCGCGACGCTTGCCGACGTAGACCCGCTCGGCATCGCGGCGGCACAGCTCAAGAATCGCCGGTGCGACCAAACGGTCGTACAACACCACGTCCGCTTGCTGCATCAGGCGCAAGGCGCGGAAGGTCAGCAGGTCCGGATCACCCGGGCCCGCCCCCACCAGATAAACCTCGCCCGGTGCGTGGGACGCCTTGCCTTCGATCTTGGCGATCAGCAGGCGCTCGGCCTCGGAACCCTGACCGGCCAGTTGGCGGTCGGCAATCGGCCCCTGGAACACGTCCTCCCAAAACGCCCGGCGCTGCTGGACATCCGGAAACAGCCCTTTGACCTGCGCCCGAAAACGCGCGGCCAAACCGGCCAGTTGGCCGTAGGTGGACGGAATCCAGGTTTCCAGCTTGGCCCGGATCAGGCGCGCCAGCACCGGCGCATCGCCGCCGCTGGAGACCGCAATGACCAGCGGTGAGCGGTCGACAATGGCTGGGAAGATCACGCTGCACAGGGCGGGCGCGTCCACCACATTGACCGGCACGCAACGCCGATGGGCATCGGCAGACACTTGAGCATTGAGCGGCTCATCGTCGGTGGCGGCGATGATCAGGGTGCAGCCGTCCAGGTCCGACTCAAGATAGCCGCGCAGCAGGGATTCGCCGCCACTGGCGACGATCAGTTCCTGCAATTGCACTTCGATCTCGGGCGCAACGACCCGCAGTTGCGCACCGGCGTCGGCCAGCAGGCGGGATTTGCGCAAGGCAATCTCCCCCCCACCAACCACCAACACACGGCTGCCGCGGAGGTTGTGAAACAGCGGCAGAAATTCCATTTAGCCGATGACCTCGATGCCGCCCATGTAAGGCTTGAGCACGTCCGGCACACGGATCGAACCGTCGGCCTGCTGGTAGTTTTCCAGCACCGCGACCAGGGTCCGGCCTACGGCCAGGCCGGAGCCGTTGAGGGTGTGGACCAGCTCCGGCTTGCCGGTTTCCGGGTTGCGGAAACGCGCTTGCATACGACGGGCCTGGAAGTCGCCGCAGTTGGAGCACGAAGAGATTTCGCGGTATTTGTCCTGGCTTGGCACCCAGACTTCGAGGTCGTAGGTCTTGACCGCGCTGAAGCCCATGTCGCCGGTGCACAGTGCCAGCACGCGATACGGCAGTTGCAGCAGTTGCAGGACTTTCTCGGCGTTGGCCGTCAGGCCTTCCAAGGCTTCCATGGAGGTCGAGGGCTCGACCACCTGGACCATCTCGACCTTGTCGAACTGGTGCTGGCGGATCATGCCGCGGGTGTCGCGGCCCGACGCACCGGCTTCACTGCGGAAGCACGGGGTGTGAGCGACGAACTTCAACGGCAGTTGCTTCGGATCGAGGATCTCGCCCGAGACAATGTTGGTCAGCGACACTTCGGCGGTCGGGATCAGGTACAGATCGGCTTCGCCTTCGCGCGTGATCTTGAACAGGTCTTCTTCGAACTTCGGCAGCTGGCTGGTGCCCACCAGGGCCGGGGCCTGGACCAGGTAAGGCGTGTAGGCCTCTTCGTAGCCGTGCTCGCTGGTGTGCAAGTTGATCATGAACTGCGCCAGGGCGCGGTGCAGACGGGCGATCGGCCCGCGCAGCAGGGCGAAACGGGCGCCGGACAGCTTGGCGGCGGTTTCAAAGTCCAACCAGCCAAACTTCTCGCCCAGGGCGACGTGGTCCTGGATCGGGAAATCGAAGGCAGTCGGGGTACCCCAACGGCGCACTTCGACGTTGCCGTCTTCATCAGCGCCCACGGGCACCGATTCATGAGGCAGGTTGGGAATGCCGAAGAGGATCGAATCCAGGTCGGACTGGATGCTTTCCAGCTCAGCCTTGCCGGAAGTCAGCTCGTTGCCCATGCGCTCGACATCAGCCATCAGCGGCGCGATGTCTTCGCCGCGCTGCTTGGCCTGACCGATGGATTTGGAGCGCGCGTTACGTTCAGCCTGCAGTTGTTCGGTGCGGGTCTGCACGGTCTTGCGCTGTTCTTCCAGCGCTTCGATGCGTGCCACATCCAGGACAAAGCCACGGGATGCCAGGCGATCCGCTACGTCCTGAAGGTTGCTACGTAACAGTTTGGAATCGAGCATGTCGGTCTCTCGTTTATCAAAGTTTGGTCAAGGTCAGGCCGGCCCAGGTCGCGAGCAGCCCGCCGAATACACTGATGGCCGCATAGCCGAGGGCCAGCGGCACCTGCCCGCTTTCCAGCAGACGCAGGGTATCCAGGGAAAAGGATGAAAAAGTCGTCAGGCCGCCGAGGAAGCCCACCATCAACCCGGCACGCACCTCGATGGGCACTTCCGGGCGCAGCAAAAACAGGCCGTACAACACACCGATCAGCAAGCAGCCGACGATATTAACGGCCAGCGTCGCGGTATAGAAGTGCCGCGGCCAATTGGCGCTGATCCAATTGCCGGTGGCAAAGCGCAACAGGGTGCCGGCGACGCCGCCCGCCGAGACGGCGAGAATCAATGGAATCACGGTTTTCTCCGTTGGCGGGGGCTTGAGCGATCCAGGGCGGCGAGGTGGTTGAGCTTTTCACCGATCTTCAATTCCAGGCCACGGGGCACCGGCTGGTAGAAAGGTTGCGGCTCAAGTTCTTCGGGAAAATAGTCTTCACCGGCGGCGTAGGCATCCGGCTCATCGTGGGCGTAGCGGTATTCGTCGCCATAGCCCAACTGCTTCATCAGCTTGGTCGGGGCATTGCGCAGGTGCAGCGGCACTTCCAGGGAACCATGCTCGGCGGCGCTGCGCATGGCGGCCTTGAAGCCCATGTACACGGCGTTGCTTTTCGGCGCACAGGCCAGGTAGGTGATGGCCTGGGCCACCGCCAGCTCGCCTTCCGGGCTGCCAAGGCGCTCCTGCACATCCCAAGCTGCAAGGCACAGGCTCAGGGCACGAGGGTCGGCGTTGCCGATGTCTTCGCTGGCCATGCGCACCACGCGCCGGGCCAGGTACAGCGGGTCGCAGCCGCCATCGAGCATGCGTGCGAACCAGTACAGGGCGCCGTCAGGGTTGGAGCCGCGAACCGATTTGTGCAATGCGGAAATCTGGTCGTAGAAGGCTTCACCGCCCTTGTCGAAACGCCGACGGGTGTCGCCCAACAAGCTTTGCAGCAGGTCGACGCCCATCTCGCTGCCGTCTTCGGCCAGGTCCGAGGCGTTTTCCAGCAGGTTGAGCAGGCGCCGGCCATCGCCATCCGCCGCCGACAGCAGCATCTGGAAGCCTTCGTCGCTGAGGCTCAACTGGCGCTGACCCAGGCCACGCTCTTCGGTAAGCGCGCGCTGCACCAGGGTCTTGAGCGCCGCCTCGTCGAGGCTCTTGAGCACATAGACCCGCGCCCGGGAGAGCAACGCGTTGTTCAGCTCGAAAGACGGGTTCTCGGTGGTGGCGCCGATAAAGATCAGGGTGCCGTCTTCCACATACGGCAGGAAGGCATCTTGCTGGGACTTGTTGAAGCGGTGCACTTCATCGACGAAAAGGATAGTCCGACGGCCGTATTGACCGGCCTGCTGCTTGGCGATTTCCACCGCCTGACGGATTTCCTTGACCCCGGCCAGCACCGCCGAAACCGTTTCGAAGTGCGCATCCGAGACTTCCGCCAACAGCCGGGCCAGGGTGGTCTTGCCCACCCCAGGCGGGCCCCAGAAGATCATCGAATGCAGGGCGCCCTGCTCCAGGGCTTCGCGCAAAGGCTTGCCCCGGGCCAACAGGTGCTGCTGACCGACGTACTCGTCCAAGTTGGCCGCACGCAAGCGGGCGGCCAGGGGTTGAGCGATCGGGGCACTACGAAACAGGTCCATGGCGTACCTTTGCAACCTCGTGTGTTTCGGCTGGTTACTCTTGAATCACGTCGGCACCCTTAGGGATGTCGAACTTGAACTTGGACGCCGGGATCGGCTCGTTGGCCTTGACCCCAGTGAACAGGATGTTGGTGCGCTGGCCGACGCTGTCGATCAACTGCATGTCGTTGACCATGCCATTGCGGAACGACAGGCGCAGGCTGTCGAACAGGGTGTCCTTGGTCTTCGGCTTGAGGGTGAAGTCGATCACGCCGCCGGCTTCCTTGGCGCTGATGTCGAAGCTTTCGCTGATTTTCGACACGTCACCGGACAGCAGCAAGGCCGGGGTCTGGGTCAGACGCTGGTCGAGCTTCTTGATGGTCACTTGTTCCAGGTCCGGGTCCCACAGAGAGACTTTCTGACCATCGGACACCATCAGTTGCTCTTGCGGCGCGTCGGTGTGCCAGTAGAACAGGCCAGGACGCTGCAGGGACATCTCACCGGCGGTTTCCTGCAACTGGGTGCCGCTGCCATCGAGGGTCAGCTGGGAGAAGCGCGCCGTCAGGGTCTGGGATTTTTCCAGCAATTGGGTCAGACGCGCCACGTCCTTCGGATCGGCGTGGGCCGACAAGGTGGTAATGGCCAGTACCGGCAGCAGCAACATGCGGATAAGACGCATGGGAGTCCTCATCAATGTCGTGGGAATACAGGCGGCGCGTCATTGCGCCACCCGGGTCGTCTCTGTGATCAGTCGCGGGAGGGGCCAGGGGCCAGGACTTCCCGGGAACCGTTGGTGTTCATGGCGGTGACCACACCCGCCATTTCCATGGCTTCAATCATGCGTGCGGCACGGTTGTAGCCAATTTTCAGCTTGCGTTGCACCGCCGAAATGGAGGCCCGGCGGCTTTCCAGGACGAACTGCACGGCTTCGTCGTAGAGCGCGTCGGTCTCGGCATCATCGCCGTCACCGCCGCCGCTGCCACCGTCAAAACCGCTGCCCGCCTCTTCGACACCGTTGAGGATGTCGTCGTTGTATTCCGGGGCGCCCCGCAGTTTCCAGGCCTCCACCACACGGTGCACTTCGTCGTCGGAAACAAACGCACCGTGGACTCGAATCGGCAAGCTGGTGCCCGGTGGCATGTAGAGCATGTCACCGTGGCCCAGCAGTTGCTCGGCGCCACCCTGGTCGATGATGGTCCGCGAGTCGATCTTGCTGGATACCTGGAACGCCATGCGGGTCGGGATGTTGGCCTTGATCAGACCGGTGATCACGTCCACCGAAGGGCGCTGGGTCGCGAGGATCAAGTGGATACCGGCGGCACGGGCCTTCTGGGCGATACGGGCAATCAGTTCTTCAACCTTCTTGCCGACGATCATCATCATGTCGGCGAATTCGTCCACCACCACCACGATGGTCGGCAGCTTGGTCAGCAGCGGCGCTTCGTCGTGGATACTCTCGCGGTTGTACAGTGGGTCGGTGAGCGGTGTGCCGGCCTCCTCGGCCTCCTTGACCTTGTGGTTGAAGCCGGACAGGTTACGCACGCCCATCTTCGCCATCAGCTTATAGCGCCGCTCCATCTCGGCCACGCTCCAGCGCAAGGCATTGGCGGCGTCTTTCATGTCGGTCACCACCGGGCACAGCAGGTGCGGGATGCCTTCGTAGATCGACAGCTCGAGCATTTTCGGGTCGATCATGATCAGTTTGGCGTCGTCCGGCCCGGACTTGAACAGAATCGACAGGATCATCGCGTTGACCCCCACCGACTTACCAGAACCGGTGGTACCGGCCACCAGCAGGTGCGGCATCTTCGCCAGGTCGGTGATCACCGGCCGGCCGCCGATGTCGTGGCCCAGGGCCAGGGTCACCGGCGATTTGAAGTTATCGTACTCAGGCGTCGACAACACTTCGGAGAAGCGCACGATCTGTCGGTCTTCGTTGGGGATCTCGATGCCCACGGTGGTCTTGCCGGGAATCACTTCCACTACGCGCACGCTGGTCACGGCCAGGGAGCGGGCCAAGTCCTTGGCCAGGTTGGCGATACGACTGACCTTCACGCCGGCGGCCGGCTGGATCTCGTAACGGGTAATCACCGGGCCGGGGTGGATCGAGTCCACGGACACTTCGACGCCGAATTCCTTGAGCTTGATTTCCAACAAGTGGCCAACGGCCGCCAAGGATTCGGGGGAGTAATTCAGTTGTTTCTTTTCTGCCGGGTCGAGGATCGAAATCGGCGGCAAGGTGCCTTCTACCGCGCTGTCGATAAACAGCGGCACTTGCTTCTCTTTCTGCACACGCTTGCTCGGCTCCGGCGCTTTCGGCGGCGCAGGGGCAATCACCGGCGGCACCTGCTTCTCACGCTCGGACATGTGCTTGCTCAGGGCCTGCTCGCGCTCGATCAAGCGCTCCTTGACCTTGGCCTGCTCGCGCTTGTCGGTCACGGTCGGGGCCACCACTTCGTCGACCCGGGCATCCACTTCGCGCAATTGCGCCACCAGCTGTTTACGTTCGACGCGAGCGGCCCACCAACGGTTGGCGGCGCCCTGGAACAGTTCAAACAGGTCAAGGGTGATCTTGCCAGTGATGTCCATCACCTTGAACCACGACAGGTCCGTGAACACCGTCAGGCCGAACAGGAACAGGGCAATGAACATCAGGGTGCTGCCCTGGATGTTCAGGGCATTTTTTGCCAGATCGCCCAGGCTCTCGCCCAAGGCACCGCCAGCGCCGGCCGGCAAACCGGTGGCCGCGTGAAAATGAATGTGCGCCAGCGCCGCACCCGACAGCACCAGGAACACCAGGCCGATCAGGCGCCAGGAGAACAGCCAGCCGCTCCACTGCCAAGGCTCGTGGCGCTGGCGGAAAATCTGATAAGTCTTGATCGCCAGCAACAGTGGAAAGATATAGGCGAAATAACCCAACACCATAAACAGGATATCGGCGCTGTAAGAACCGGCAGGACCGCCGAAGTTCTGTACATCTTCAATCTTGCTGTTATGGCTCCAGCCCGGATCGTCCTTGCCATAGGTCAACAATGCCATCATCAAGAACAGGCACAGGGCTCCAATGGCAATCAGTGCACCTTCCTTGAGTCGGTAGTGCAATTGCTGACGCCAGGCGGGAACTACTGGTTTAGGTGCTGCGGTGGATTTCTTCAAAACGCGTCTTTTCCTGCGCCTGGGGCGCGTCCAACTGTTGATTGACTACACAATACTGCTCAAGCCGAGCAGGTAAATAAAGTTGACCGGCATAACTGGGGCTACTTTTAACACTCTGCCCCTTGATCCTGAAATAGTGCAATTCTGAATATGCTGGATACATATCTGGATTGTACGGATCCGTCCTGGCTATGCCACGCCGTGATATCACGCGGACAGCATCGCCAAAGGCTGGTTACGCAGTCCGCAATTTGAGCATGCATTCTCTTTTGTGACAAAGGCTTATGAGGTGTTTTTATGAACCAAACGAAGCATTCTCGCGTGATTATCCTGGGCTCCGGCCCTGCCGGTTACAGCGCCGCCGTGTATGCCGCCCGCGCCAACCTCAAACCGACGGTGATCACCGGCTTGCAGGCCGGCGGCCAGTTGACCACCACCACCGAAGTCGATAACTGGCCGGGGGATGTGGAAGGCCTGACCGGCCCGGCGCTGATGGAGCGCATGCAAAAGCATGCCGAGCGCTTCGACACCGAGATCGTCTACGACCACATCCATACCGCGGAGTTGCAGCAGCGGCCGTTTATCCTCAAGGGTGACAGCGGCGTCTACAGCTGCGACGCGCTGATCATCGCCACGGGCGCTTCAGCCCAGTACCTGGGCCTGCCGTCCGAAGAGGCGTTTGCCGGCAAGGGCGTCTCGGCCTGCGCCACCTGCGACGGCTTCTTTTATCGCAACCAGGTGGTCGCAGTGGTCGGCGGCGGCAACACCGCCGTGGAGGAAGCCCTGTACCTGTCGAACATCGCCAAGGAAGTGCACCTGGTGCATCGCCGCGACAAACTGCGCTCGGAGAAAATCCTCCAGGACAAACTCTTCGAAAAGGCCGCCAACGGCAATATCCGCCTGCACTGGAACCAGAACCTGGACGAAGTGCTGGGGGATGCCAGCGGCGTAACCGGCGCGCGCCTGCGTGACAGCCTCAGCGGCGAAACCCGGGAGCTGGCGCTGGCCGGCGTATTTATCGCCATCGGCCACAAACCCAACACCGAGCTGTTCCAGGGCCAACTGGAGATGCGCGACGGCTACCTGCTGGTCAAGGGTGGCAGTGAGGGCAATGCCACCGCCACTGGGATCGAGGGGGTGTTTGCGGCGGGCGATGTGGCTGACCACGTCTATCGCCAGGCCATTACTTCAGCGGGTGCCGGTTGCATGGCGGCCCTGGACGCAGAGAAATTCCTCGACGACCACTGACCCGCCGTCCTACGCTAGCGGCGGGCTGCGAATGCCCGCCACTGCCCTCCCCTTCCGCAAGTCTGAATACCATGCTGACCTGGTTACAACGCAACACCCTGGATTTTCCACCTCTGGAAAAAGCCCTGCGCGACCCCAACGGTTTGCTGGCCGCCGGTGGCGACCTGTCCGCCGATCGCCTGATCCAGGCGTATCGCCACGGCTGCTTCCCCTGGTTCTCCGAAGGCCAGCCGATTCTCTGGTGGTCGCCGGACCCGCGCACGGTCCTGTTTCCAGACGAGCTGCACGTCTCTCGCAGCCTCGGCAAGTTGCTGCGCCAAGAACGCTACCAAGTGACCTTCGACCAGGATTTTGCCGCCGTCATTCACGCTTGCGCGCAACCCCGGGCCTACGCCGACGGCACTTGGATCACCGAAGCCATGCAGCAGGCCTACCTGCAACTGCATCAACGCGGCTACGCCCATTCGGTGGAAGTCTGGGACCAGGGCCAGTTGGTCGGCGGCCTTTATGGCTTGGCGATGGGCCAGCTGTTTTTCGGCGAATCGATGTTCAGCCGTGCCGACAACGCCTCCAAGGTCGGCTTTGCCACCCTGGTCAAGCATTTGCGGGATTGGGGCTTTGCCTTGATCGACTGCCAGATGCCCACCGAGCACCTGCACAGCCTCGGTGCCCGCGCCATTGCCCGCGAGGAATTCGCCGGCTACCTGAAACGCCACCTGGATCAGCCCAGCCGCGCCATATGGGTTTCCTGAGCGGTTTTCACAGCGGTGGCTTACACTTAATTCAACGCTTATTCCGAGGGTTGCCTCATGACCGAGTTGGCGCGCTTGAAGTTTTATGCCACTCAACCCCACTCCTGCAGCTACCTGCCCGACGAACAGGCGACTACCCTGTTCCTCGACCCCAGCCAGCCCATGGATGTGCACGTCTATGCAGACCTGTCGGAAATGGGATTTCGTCGCAGTGGCGATCATCTTTACCGGCCTCACTGCCAAAACTGCAACGCGTGCGTCCCGGCACGCATTCCGGTGGCGCAGTTCCTGCCCAACCGACAGCAGAAACGTATTCTCAAGCGTAATGCCGACCTGACGGTGGCGCCGGTCAAGCCAGTATTCAGCGAAGAGTATTTCGACCTCTATCAACGCTATATCGAACAGCGCCATGCCGATGGCGACATGTTCCCCCCGAGTCGCGATCAGTTTTCGACTTTTCTGGTGCGCGACCTGCCGTTTTCCCGTTTCTATGAGTTTCGCCTGGAAGGTCGCCTACTGGCGGTGGCCGTGACCGACCAACTGCCCAACGGGCTCTCTGCGGTCTACACCTTCTATGAACCCGACGAAGAGCGTCGCAGCCTTGGGCGTTATGCCATCTTGTGGCAAATCGGCGAAACCTTGCGAATGGGCCTGGACGCGGTGTACCTCGGCTATTGGATCAAGAACTGCAAAAAAATGAATTACAAAACCCAATATCGCCCCATAGAGCTGCTGATTAATCAACGCTGGGTGATCCTCAACTAGAAGGTCTTGGCTTAAACCCCATTTTTCGGGCACAATGCACGCCGCTTTTGCCTGGCGCAGTTGCACCGGGCCATTCATTGGACACCGAGGGCTTTACTGCATGTCGAAAGAAGACAGCTTCGAAATGGAAGGCACTGTCGTCGACACCCTGCCCAACACCATGTTTCGTGTGGAGTTGGAAAATGGGCACGTCGTAACCGCGCATATCTCCGGCAAGATGCGCAAGAACTACATTCGTATTCTTACCGGTGACAAAGTGCGCGTCGAGCTGACGCCCTATGACTTGAGCAAAGGGCGCATCACTTACCGCGCCCGCTAAGCAAGTCAATACAAGACGCCCGGTTATGCCGGGCGTTTTTGTGTGCGTCGAAAAAACCCACGGGCCAGATAGCACAAAGGCACCTTGCGGTGCCTTTGGCTGTGTTGCTTCAAATGGCTATCAGGCCATTTCCGCCGTGGTTTCGAAGTCGAAGGTCAGCTCGCCGTCCTTGATGTCGATGTGAACCACACCGCCATGGTCGGCCAACTCGCCAAACAGAATTTCCTCCGCCAGCGGACGCTTGATCTTGTCTTGAATCAAGCGAGCCATCGGCCGCGCACCCATTGCCGCGTCGTAACCGCCTTGCGCCAACCAGCTGCGAGCAGCATCGGTGACTTCCAACTGCACGCGCTTGTCTTCCAGCTGCGCCTGCAGTTCGGTAAGGAACTTGTCCACCACGCTTTTGATGACCTCATGGCTGAGGCGACCAAACTGGATAATGGTGTCCAGACGGTTGCGGAATTCCGGCGTGAAGCTCTTCTTGATCACTTCCATTGCATCGGAAGAGTGATCCTGATGAGTGAAGCCAATGGAAGCCCGGGCAGCCGTTTCGGCGCCGGCGTTGGTGGTCATGATGACGATGACGTTGCGGAAGTCCGCCTTGCGCCCGTTGTTATCGGTCAGGGTACCGTGGTCCATCACCTGCAACAGCAGGTTGAAGACTTCCGGATGGGCCTTCTCGATTTCATCGAGCAGCAACACGCAATGCGGCTGCTTGGTGATGGCCTCGGTCAACAGACCGCCCTGGTCGAAACCGACATAGCCGGGAGGGGCACCGATCAAACGGGAAACTGTATGGCGCTCCATGTACTCGGACATGTCGAAACGCACCAACTCGATCCCCAGCGCCTTGGCCAGTTGCCGCGCCGCTTCGGTCTTGCCGACGCCAGTTGGACCGGCGAACAAGAAGGAACCGACCGGTTTGTCCGGCGACTTGAGCCCGGCACGGGACAGTTTGATCGCTGTGGACAGCGAATCGATCGCCGCGTCCTGACCAAACACTGTCAACTTCAGGTCACGCTCGAGGTTACGCAGCAATTCCTTGTCGGAACTGGTGACGTGCTTTGGGGGAATCCGGGCGATTTTCGCCACGATGTCTTCCACCTGAGCCACTTCGATGCGCTTCACACGCTTCTCGGCCGGCTGCAGACGCTGATAGGCGCCCGCCTCGTCGATAACGTCGATGGCCTTGTCCGGCATATGTCGATCATTGATATAGCGCGAGGCCAGCTCCGCTGCGGCGCGAAGGGCTTCATCGCTGTACTCGATGCCGTGATGCGCTTCAAAGCGCCCCTTCAGGCCCCGCAGGATGCCGATGGTGTCTTCCACCGAAGGCTCGGACACATCGACCTTCTGGAAGCGCCGAGCCAAGGCCCGATCCTTCTCGAAGATGCCGCGGAATTCCTGGAAGGTGGTCGAGCCGATGCAACGGATATCACCCGAAGACAGCAGTGGCTTGAGCAGATTCGAGGCGTCCATCACCCCACCGGATGCCGCACCCGCACCGATAATGGTGTGTATTTCGTCGATGAACAGAATTGCCTGAGGACGTTTTTTCAGCTCGCCGAGCAACGCTTTGAAGCGCTTCTCGAAGTCACCGCGGTATTTGGTCCCCGCCAGCAACGCGCCGAGGTCCAGGGAGTAGACCACGCTGTTGACCAGCAGATCAGGCACCTGGTTATCGACAATGCGCTTGGCCAGGCCTTCGGCGATGGCGGTTTTACCGACGCCCGCCTCACCCACCAGCAGCGGGTTGTTCTTGCGTCGACGGGCAAGAATCTGCGCAACGCGCTCAACTTCCAGCTCACGCCCTACCAACGGATCGATACGACCCTGGCGCGCGAGTTCATTGAGGTTGCTGGCATAAGCGTCCAGAGGATTACTCGAAGAAGAAGACTCACCACCCTCTTCATCCTGCATCTCTTGTTCACCTTCAGAATGATCGCCATGCCCCGGCACCTTGGAGATGCCATGGGCGATGTAGTTGACCACGTCGATACGGGCAACGCTCTGCTGTTTCAGCAGGAACACTGCCTGACTCTCTTGCTCACTGAAAATGGCTACCAGCACATTGGCGCCAGTCACTTCCCGTTTGCCCGAGCTCTGCACATGAAAGACAGCACGTTGCAGTACACGCTGGAAACCCAGGGTTGGCTGAGTTTCACGGTCCTCGTCATGGACTGGGATCAGTGGCGTGGTGGAGTCGATGAACTCCTGCAGATCGTGCTTGAGTTTGTCGAGGTTTGCTCCGCAGGCACGTAGAACAGTGGCGGCGGCCTCATTATCCAAAAGAGCCAACAAAAGGTGCTCGACGGTCATGAACTCATGACGTTTCGAACGGGCCTCCTTGAAGGCGAGATTTAGGGTGACTTCGAGCTCGCGGTTTAACATAGCTTCACCTCATACCCAAGTGGTCGGCGTTAACCGTCCTTCTCGATTTCACAGAGTAGCGGATGCTGGCTTTCCCTGGCGTACTGATTGACCTGCATGGCCTTGGTCTCGGCGATGTCGCGGGTAAACAATCCACATACTGCACGTCCTTCTGTATGGACGGCCAGCATGACCTTGGTTGCCAGCTCGCGATTCAGGTTAAAAAACATCTCGAGCACTTCGACGACGAAATCCATCGGCGTGTAGTCATCGTTGAATAAAACCACCTTGTACATCGGCGGCGCCTGTAACGCAGGCTTAGCTTCCTGTACAGCCAAGCCAGCGGAATCGTCGTCGTGCAAGTCCGGGCGATCCTGATTGAATGTTAGTCGAATCTGGCTGATTGCATGCATGGAAAGAAAGGTTCGTTAGTTGAGCAAATACAGTGGTGGGGGCGCCCTGGGAGGATTTCAACTCCGACCGCCGGGTCACCTTGACTATCGGCAAAACGGTGTTACAACCAATAGAGCCCACATTGGGTAATAAAGGTCCACAGCGTCAACCTTATTTATCGGGTTTGGCTGCGGATGAACTGGATGATACTCCAGTGATGGAGTCTGTTGCAGAGGGATATGAGTATGGCAAGCGGCAAGGTCAAGTGGTTCAACAATGCCAAGGGCTACGGTTTCATTAATGAGGAAGGCAAGAGCGATGACCTCTTCGCCCACTACTCGGCCATCGAAATGGATGGTTATAAAACCCTGAAAGCCGGCCAGGCCGTGAGCTTCGAGATCATCCAAGGCCCCAAAGGCTTGCACGCCGTAAAAATCAGCGCCCTGGTGGTTCCCGGCGACATCGCTGCCACCGACACTCAGGCAGAAAGCGTTCTCAGCTGATTTTTTTCCACATCCAGTCATAAAAAAACCGGCCGACTCAAGGGATTGAGTGGCGGTTTCATTTCAGCGTGGGTCAGCTCACATGTGCGAGATCAAAGCGTCACCGAATGCGGACGACGACAGCAGCGTCGCACCATCCATCAGGCGCTCGAAGTCATAGGTCACGGTCTTGGCCGAGATAGCGCCGTTCGTGCCCTTGATGATCAGGTCAGCGGCTTCGGTCCACCCCATGTGCCGCAGCATCATTTCCGCAGAGAGAATCAGCGAGCCCGGGTTCACCTGGTCTTTGCCCGCGTATTTCGGCGCGGTGCCGTGGGTGGCCTCGAACATGGCCACGGTGTCGGACAGGTTGGCACCTGGTGCGATACCAATGCCCCCCACTTCCGCCGCCAGGGCGTCGGACAGGTAGTCACCGTTGAGGTTGAGAGTCGCGATCACATCGTATTCGGCCGGGCGCAGCAGGATCTGCTGGAGCATGGCGTCGGCGATGGCGTCCTTGACGATGACATTCTTGCCGGTTTTCGGGTTCTTGAACTGCATCCACGGGCCACCGTCGAGCAGGGTCGCCCCGAACTCCTCGGCCGCCACTTCATAGGCCCACTCTTTGAAGGCACCTTCGGTGAACTTCATGATGTTGCCTTTGTGCACGATGGTCAGCGAGTCACGGTCGTTATCCACGACATACTGCAACGCCTTGCGCGCCAGACGCTTGGTGCCCTGCAGGGAAACCGGCTTGACGCCGATGCCGCAGTTTTCGTCGAAACGGATCTTGGTGACGCCCATTTCTTCTTTAAGGAACTTGATGACCTTGGTGGCTTCTGCCGAACCGGCCTTCCACTCGATGCCGGCGTAAATGTCTTCGGAGTTTTCACGGAAGATGGTCATGTCGACGTCGCCAGGCTTCTTCACCGGGCTGGGCACGCCTTCGAACCAGCGCACCGGGCGCAGGCACACATACAGGTCCAGCTGTTGACGCAACGCCACGTTCAAGGAGCGAATGCCGCCACCCACCGGCGTGGTCAGCGGGCCTTTGATGGAAACCACGTAATCCTTGACTGCGTCCAGGGTTTCCTGAGGCAGCCAGGTGTCCTGATCGTACACTTGAGTCGCTTTTTCCCCGGCATACACTTCCATCCAGGAAATCTTGCGCTCGCCCCCGTAGGCTTTCTTAACAGCAGCATCGACGACCTTGATCATGACCGGGCTGATATCGACGCCAATGCCATCGCCTTCGATGAACGGGATAATCGGGTTGTTAGGAACATTGAGAGAATGGTCTGCGTTGACGGTGATTTTGTCGCCGACGGCTGGAACCTGAATCTTCTTGTATCCCATGCTGAACTCCGTTGTGTGGGTTGAACATCTGGCTGCGTTCGAGCGTAACCCAGTTGAATCTGCACGGGAACCTCAGGATCCCGTCATATGCGCTGAAAGCCGCACCAATCGTGGCCTACAAGTCTGAATGCAAAGGGAAAAGCGCCAAATTCAAGCATCCGCCGCGACTCTACGCCCCTGCCCTGCCTGCGACCTTTAGACCAATGGACGACTTCGCTTGCTTATGAAGCATCGGCGTTTTGCTAGCTACCTATGTATAATGCCGCCGCTGACCACAGAGTCACGACGGCTGACCTGTCTATTACGAGACTTTCCGCCCGAAAAAGCCGGGTTGTTATCGCAGCCCACCCGCTTGACGCTCGACTGATGCACCCAACATCACCGCGAAGAAATCTCGACATTCGGCTCATGGATGACCTTTGAACGAACGCGCTTACCCGGCGCACCTCGAGTTTCTGCGCACGCTATAGCAAAGAAGAGAGTTAATCCGAATATGCCCACCCGCTCGAAGATCATCTATACCTTCACCGACGAAGCTCCCGCCCTCGCCACCTATTCGCTGCTACCTATCGTAGAGGCCTTCACCGCTTCCGCTGATATCGCCGTGGAAACCCGGGACATCTCTTTGGCTGGCCGTATCCTCGCCAGCTTCCCCGAGCAGCTGGGCGCCAAAGCGGTGCCGGACCACCTCGCCGAACTGGGCGAATTGGCCGTCACTCCGGAAGCCAACATCATCAAGCTGCCTAACATCAGCGCCTCGACCCCGCAGCTGCAAGCCGCGATCAAGGAACTGCAGGCCCAGGGCTACGCCCTGCCGGACTACCCGGAAACCGTAACCACCGACGCGGAAAAAGAAACCCGTGCACGTTACGACAAGGTCAAGGGCAGCGCCGTGAACCCGGTCCTGCGTGAAGGCAACTCCGACCGTCGCGCTCCGCTGTCGGTGAAGAACTACGCACGCAAGCACCCGCACAAAATGGGCGCCTGGGCCAAAGACTCCAAGTCCCACATTGCTCACATGAGCAACGGCGACTTCTACGGCAGCGAAAAAGCCGCCCTGATCGAAGCCGCAGACAGCGTTAAAATCGAGCTGATCGCTCAAGACGGCACCGCCACCGTCCTGAAAGAAAAGACCACCGTGCAAGCCGGTGAGATCCTCGATTGCGCCGTGATGAGCAAAAAGGCCCTGCGTGCCTTCATCGCCGCCGAAATCGACGACGCCAAAAAACAAGGCGTACTGCTGTCGGTGCACTTGAAAGCCACCATGATGAAGGTCTCCGACCCGATCATGTTCGGCCAGATCGTTGCCGAGTTCTATCAGGACGCCCTGACCAAGCACGCTGACGTGCTCAAGGAAATCGGCTTCAACCTGAACAACGGTATTGGCGATCTGTACGCCCGTATCAAGGCCCTGCCGGCTGAACAGCAGGCGCAGATCGAAGCGGACATCCAGGCTGTTTACGCAGCCCGCCCATCCCTGGCGATGGTCAACTCCGATAAAGGCATCACCAACCTGCACGTGCCGAGCGACGTTATCGTCGACGCCTCGATGCCGGCCATGATCCGTGACTCCGGCAAGATGTGGGGCACCGATGGCCAGTTGCACGACACCAAGGCGGTGATCCCGGACCGCTGCTACGCCACCATCTACCAGGCGGTGATCGAAGATTGCAAAGCCAATGGCGCTTTCGACCCGACCACCATGGGCAGCGTGCCAAACGTTGGCCTGATGGCGAAAAAAGCCGAAGAGTACGGTTCCCACGACAAGACGTTCCAGATCAAGGCTGACGGCGTGGTCCGCGTCACCGACGGCAAGGGCAACCTGCTGCTGGAACAGAACGTCGAAGCCGGCGACATCTTCCGCATGTGCCAGACCAAAGACGCGCCGATCCAGGACTGGGTCAAACTGGCCGTCAACCGTGCTCGCGCCAGCAACACCCCAGCGATCTTCTGGCTGGACCCAATGCGCGCCCACGACGGCGTGATGATCGAAAAAGTTCAGGCTTACCTGAAGGATCACGACACCGCTGGCCTGGACATCCGCGTCATGTCCCCGGTTGAAGCCATGAACTTCACCCTGGCCCGCACCCGCGAAGGCAAGGACACCATCTCGGTGACCGGCAACGTGCTGCGTGACTACCTGACCGACCTGTTCCCGATCATGGAACTGGGCACCAGCGCCAAGATGCTGTCCATCGTGCCGTTGATGAACGGCGGTGGCCTGTTCGAAACCGGCGCCGGCGGTTCGGCGCCGAAACACGTACAACAGCTGCTGGAAGAAAACTTCCTGCGCTGGGACTCCCTGGGTGAGTTCCTGGCCCTGGCCGCTTCCCTGGAGCACCTGGGTCACACCTACAACAACCCGAAAGCCTTGGTTCTGGCCAAGACTCTGGACCAGGCCACTGGTCAGTTCCTCGACAACAACAAGTCGCCTTCGCGCAAAGTCGGCAACATCGACAACCGCGGCAGCCACTTCTACCTGGCGCTGTACTGGGCACAAGCCCTGGCAGCCCAGACCGAGGACACTGCCCTGCAAGCGCAGTTCAGCACCCTGGCCAAGACCCTGACCGAGAACGAAGCAACCATCGTTGCCGAGCTCAACGCCGTTCAAGGCAAGCCTGTGGACATCGGCGGCTACTACAGCGCCAAGCCTGAACTGGTGAGCAAGGCCATGCGTCCGAGCGCTACCCTCAACGCAGCCATCGCTGCGCTGGTGTAAGCAGGACCGTCCCACACAAACCCCCGGCCATGTGCCGGGGTTTGTGCTTCTAGACACCGCAGGAGCTGGCTTGCCGGTGAAAAAATCGGCGCTCGCTTCGCCGGCAAACCGGATCCTGCACTTAATAAAGGAATGCCTTTATGGAATGGCAACCCCATATCACCGTCGCCACCGTTGTCGAAGACCAGGGTCGCTTCCTGTTCGTCGAGGAGTATCAGGGCGAACAGGCTGTACTCAACCAACCCGCCGGGCACCTGGATGCCGATGAGAGCCTGCTGCAGGCTGCCATCCGCGAAACCCTGGAAGAAACCGGCTGGGACGTGGAGTTGACCGGCGTTGTCGGCATCTACCTCTACACAGCACCCAGCAACGGCGTGACCTACCAACGCGTGTGTTTTGCCGCCAAGCCTCTGCGCCACCACCCCGACTATCAGTTGGACCACGGGATCATCGGCCCACGCTGGCTGAGCCGTGACGAGCTGCTGGCACAGCGCGCCAACTGGCGCAGCGAGCTGATCCTGCAATGCCTGGACGACTACCTCGATGGCCAATTACACAGCCTGGCGCTGATCCGCCCGTCGCTTTAACCGCAGTTTTCGCCTTGCAGGCCGCAGCCTGTTAGAATCGCGTCCTTTTTCAAGACACCCATTGAATTCCTATGCGTGATCCAGCCCCTTCTGACACCCAAAAGAAGCGCGTCATCGTCGGCATGTCCGGCGGCGTGGATTCTTCCGTTTCCGCCCTCCTGCTGATGGAGCAGGGTTACCAGGTGGAAGGCCTGTTCATGAAGAACTGGGAGGAAGACGACGGAACGGAATACTGCACCGCCATGGACGACTTGGCCGACGCCCAGGCCGTGTGCGACAAGATCGGCATCAAGCTGCACACCGCTAACTTCGCGGCTGAATACTGGGACAACGTGTTCGAGCACTTCTTGGCCGAATACAAGGCCGGTCGCACGCCGAACCCGGACATCCTCTGCAACCGCGAAATCAAGTTCAAGGCATTCCTCGACTACGCCCTGATGCTCGGCGCCGACCTGATCGCCACCGGCCACTACGTGCGCCGCCGCGACATCGATGGCCGCACCGAACTGCTCAAGGGCCTGGACCCGAACAAGGACCAGAGCTACTTCCTGCACGCCGTAGGTGGCGAACAGATCGCCAAGACCCTGTTCCCGGTGGGCGAGCTGGAAAAAACAGAAGTCCGCGCCATCGCCGAGAAACACGACCTGGCCACGGCGAAGAAGAAAGACTCCACCGGCATCTGCTTTATCGGCGAGCGTCGCTTCAGCGACTTCCTCAAGCAGTACCTGCCGGCCCAGCCCGGCGAAATCAAGACCACCGAAGGTGAAATCATCGGCCGCCACCATGGCCTGATGTACCACACCATCGGCCAGCGCCAGGGCCTGGGCATCGGCGGCTTGAAAGACGCCAGTGACGAGCCGTGGTACGTGCTGATCAAAGACCTGGAGCACAACGAGCTGATCGTCGGCCAGGGCAACGATCATCCTTGGCTGTTCTCCCGCGCCCTGTTGGCGTCCGAGATTTATTGGGTCAACCCCATCGATTTGAGCCAGCCACGGCGGCTGA
Source organism: Pseudomonas morbosilactucae (assembly GCF_023241665.1). Lineage (NCBI taxonomy): Bacteria > Pseudomonadati > Pseudomonadota > Gammaproteobacteria > Pseudomonadales > Pseudomonadaceae > Pseudomonas > Pseudomonas morbosilactucae. The sequence continues at coordinate 21,531 of NZ_JALQCX010000052.1, forward strand.
CGGCAAAAGTGCGCTATCGCCAGAACGACCAGCCCTGCACCCTGGAGAAGACTGCCACTGGCTACCGCGCCACCTTCGACGACCCACAACGCGCAGTGACGCCCGGCCAGTCCGTGGTGTTCTACGACGGCGAAGTCTGCCTCGGCGGCGGCGTGATCGAAGTGGCCGAACCCTGGAGCAGCAAATGAGCCCGACTCAGGAGCAACTGACGGCCCTGGGCGGTGTATTCCTGGCCGCGGTACTGGTGGACAAGATCGCCAAGACCGGTCAAGTCACTGAGGCCGGCCTGAGCTGCATGCTCGGCAGCCTGCTGATCCGCGACCCGAAAGACACCCTGGAAGTCTACGGCGGCGACGACATCAACCTGCGCGAAGGTTATCGCGCCTTGATCGGCGCCCTGGAGCGCGACCCCAGCACCCTGCAACGCGAACCCCTGCGTTACGCGCTGTCGATGCTGGGCCTGGAGCGTCAACTGGCCAAGCGTGAAGACTTGCTGGAGACCATCGGCAAGCGTCTGCCGCAGATCCAGTCCCAGGTGGAGCACTTCGGTCCCGCCCACGAAAACGTGATCGCCGCGTGTGGCGGACTGTATCAGGACACCCTGAGCACCCTGCGCCAGCGCATCCAGGTGCACGGCGACATGCGCAACCTGCAGCAGCCGAGCAATGCCTCGAAGATCCGCGCCCTGCTCCTGGCCGGCATTCGTTCCGCCCGGTTGTGGCGGCAATTGGGCGGCCATCGCTGGCAGCTGGTAATCAGCCGACGCAAATTGTTGAAAGAGCTCTACCCATTGATGCGCAGCAGCTGAGCCGCGCCCGAAAGACTTTTTGTAGTCAGTAACGCGTAAGACGCTGGTCAGTTGGCAACGGACCGGCGGATATTTTCATGTATGATACGCGCCCCATTTCGTTGCCCGACTGTCCGAGAACACCCCATGCAGCTCTCTTCGCTCACTGCGGTTTCCCCTGTTGACGGCCGCTACGCCGGCAAAACCCAGGCCCTGCGCCCTATTTTCAGCGAATACGGCCTGATCCGTGCTCGCGTTCTGGTTGAAGTGCGCTGGCTCCAGCGCCTGGCCGCCCACAGCGCCATCAGCGAAGTTCCGGCGTTCTCCGCCGAAGCCAACGCCGTGCTCAATACCCTGGCGGAAAACTTCTCCCTGGAGCACGCCGAGCGTGTGAAAGAGATCGAGCGCACCACCAACCACGACGTCAAAGCCATTGAGTACCTGCTCAAGGAACAGGCTGCCAAGCTGCCTGAGCTGGCCAACGTCAGTGAGTTCATCCACTTCGCCTGCACCAGCGAGGACATCAACAACCTGTCCCACGCCCTGATGCTGCGTGAAGGCCGCGATGACGTGATGCTGCCGCTGATGCGCCAGACCGCCGAAGCCATCCGTGAGCTGGCGATCCGCTTCGCCGACGTGCCGATGCTCTCGCGCACCCACGGCCAACCGGCCTCGCCAACCACCCTGGGCAAAGAACTGGCCAACGTGGTGTACCGCCTGGAGCGCCAGATCGCTCAAGTGGCTGCCGTCCCGCTGCTGGGCAAGATCAACGGCGCCGTGGGCAACTACAACGCTCACCTGTCGGCCTACCCGGAAATCGACTGGGAAGCCAACGCCCGCGCCTTTATCGAAGACGAGCTGGGCCTGGGCTTCAACCCCTACACCACCCAGATCGAACCCCACGACTACATCGCCGAGCTGTTTGACGCGATCGCTCGCTTCAACACCATCCTGATCGACTTTGATCGCGATATCTGGGGCTACATTTCCCTGGGCTATTTCAAGCAGCGCACCATTGCCGGCGAAATCGGCTCGTCGACCATGCCGCACAAGGTCAACCCGATCGACTTCGAAAACTCCGAAGGCAACCTGGGTATCGCCAACGCCCTGTTCCAGCACCTGGCGAGCAAACTGCCGATCTCCCGCTGGCAGCGCGACCTGACCGACTCCACCGTGTTGCGCAACCTGGGCGTCGGTTTCGCCCACAGCGTCATCGCCTATGAAGCCAGCCTCAAAGGCATCAGCAAGCTGGAGCTCAACGCTCAGAAGATCGCCGACGACCTGGACGCCTGTTGGGAAGTCCTGGCCGAGCCGATCCAGACCGTGATGCGCCGCTACAACATCGAAAACCCTTACGAAAAACTGAAAGAACTGACCCGTGGCAAAGGCATCAGCCCAGAAGCCCTGCAGACTTTCATCGACGGCCTGGAAATGCCAGAAGCCGCCAAGGCTGAACTGAAAAAGCTGACCCCGGCCAGCTACATCGGCAATGCCGTGGCACAAGCCAAGCGCATCTGACCGACTGCAAGCCCCTGAGACGCCCGGCCGCGCCGGGCGTTTTTATTTCTGTCTGAAAAATGCAATTTTTCAATAGGTTACACATGAATCCTGATACTCCTCTGCAACTTCTGGGCGGCATCACCGCACGGGAATTCCTGCGCGACTACTGGCAGAAGAAACCCCTGCTGATCCGCCAGGCCCTGCCTGACTTCGAAAGCCCGATCGATGCCGACGAACTGGCCGGCCTGGCCCTGGAAGAAGAAGTCGAATCGCGCCTGATCATCGAAAACGGCGAGCGCCCCTGGGAGCTGCGTCGCGGCCCCTTCGCCGAAGACGAATTCAGCAAGCTGCCGGAGCGCGACTGGACCCTGCTGGTACAAGCGGTCGACCAATTCGTACCGGAAGTGGCCGAACTGCTGGAGCACTTCCGCTTCCTGCCGAGCTGGCGCATCGATGACGTGATGATCAGCTTCGCCGCCCCGGGTGGCAGCGTGGGCCCGCACTTCGACAATTACGATGTGTTCCTGCTTCAGGGCCACGGCAAGCGCAACTGGAAAATCGGCCAGATGTGCGACTCCGAGAGCCCGCTGCTGGCCCATGCCGACCTGCGCATCCTCGCCGAATTCGAAGAGACCGCGGAATGGGTCCTGGAACCCGGCGACATGCTTTACCTCCCGCCGCGCCTGGCCCATTGCGGTGTGGCCGTCGATGACTGCATGACCTACTCGGTGGGTTTCCGCGCCCCAAGCGCCGCCGAAGTGCTGACCCACTTCACCGACTTCCTCAGCCAATTCCTGCCTGACGAAGATCGCTACACCGACGCCGACGCGCAGCCGGTCAGCGACCCGCACCAGATCCAGCACGACGCCCTCGATCGCCTCAAGGGCCTGCTGGCCGAGCACATGAGCGACGAACGCCTGCTGCTGACCTGGTTCGGCCAGTTCATGACCGAACCGCGTTACCCGGAACTGGTGGTCGGCCCGGAACTGGAAGAAGAAGACCTGCTGGGCAGCCTGGAGCAAGGCGCGGTGCTGATCCGCAACCCAAGCGCGCGCCTGGCCTGGTCTGAAGTGGACGACGACCTGCTGCTGTTCGCCAGCGGCCAGAGCCGTTTGCTGCCGGGCAACCTGCGCGAACTGCTGAAGATGATTTGCGCCGCCGACGCCCTGCACATCGACAACCTCGGCCCATGGCTGGCGGATGACGACAGCCGTGGCCTGCTATGCGAACTGATCAAGCAAGGAAGCCTGGGGTTTGCCGATGAATAAGATTCGCGTACGTGTCGCAGACTGGCAAAAGGACAACGCCGAGATCCGGCGCATTCGTGAAGCGGTGTTCATCGCCGAGCAATCCGTTCCACCCGAGCTTGAATGGGACGCCGATGACAACAGCGCGGTGCATTTCCTCGCGTTCGAAGGCGACTTTCCGATCGGTACCGCGCGCCTGCTGACCGACGGCCATATCGGCCGGGTTTCAGTGCTCAAGGACTGGCGCGGGCTGAAGGTCGGCGACGCCCTGATGCACGCGGTGATCGGCGAAGCCCAGGAACGCGGGCTCAAGCAACAGATGCTCAGCGCCCAGGTCCAGGCCACCCCGTTCTACGAGCGCCTGGGCTTTCGCATTGTCAGCGAAGAATTCCTTGAAGCCGGGATTCCTCACGTCGACATGGTTCGCGCAGACGACTAGGCAGCCATTGCGTGCAGCCTCATCCCACAGGATGTACGCCGCCCGCACAGGCGCTTGAGCAACCTCCAAAAACGCCCCGCCCTCCCCAATCCGGCACGCTAAGCTGGACCCCAGGAGGCCGGGGCGTTTTGCCATCTGCGATTCAACTTGCCCCCGCCAGCGCCGACAAACTGTCAAACTCCAGGCTGTACGCGCCCCCTTTCCTGTGGAGATAACGGAAATGTCCCTACGCACCCTGCTCACAACGCTGCTTCTGACCTTCAGCTTTTCGGTCATGGCCGCCACCGAGATCGTGCCCCTGAACAACCGCACCAGCGCCGACCTGCTCCCCGTGGCGCAGAACTTTATCGGCAAGGACGGCAAGGTCAGCGCCTACGGCAACCAACTGATCGTCAACGCCGAACCCGAAAAAATCAACGAACTGCGGGCGTTTCTCGCCCAGCTGGACACCGCTGCCAAGCGCTTGCTGATCACCGTGGACACCAACGAAAACAACGTCCAGGACAGCCAGGGTTATTCAATCAATGGCGCACCGCAGGCCCGCATCATCAGCCGCAGCACGGAAAGCCGCGACGGCGGGATTCAACAGATCCAGGCCAGTGAAGGCGTGCCGGCACTGATCCAGGTCGGGCAAAGCGTACCGCTGACCACCACCCAGCCCGATGCGTATGGCCGCCCGCAGAACCAGACCCAGTACCGCAACGTCACCCAGGGCTTCTACGTCACCGCCAGCGTCACCGGCGAGACCGTGCACTTGAGTATCAGCACCAATCGTGACCGAATGAGCCAGGAACGTCCCGATGTAGTGAACGTACAAAGTACCGACACAACGGTCAGCGGACGCCTGGGCGAGTGGATTACCCTGGCCGGCGTCAACCGCCAGACACTGGCCGACAAACAGGGCCTGGGCCGCAGCTACTCGACTCAAGGCCGGGATGACATGACCTTGCGGGTCAAGGTCGACGCCTTGGACTAAAGCACCAAAAACTGACTGATTAGTCGTCTTAGACTAAAGATGTAGTGCCTTAAAAAAAGCACTACAAAACGTTTGACGAGCCAAAAAACCGAAGGCATGATGGCCTCGCTCCCGCTAATCAGGGGCCCTGGCAAGGGCCTTCGGATCGCCGCTCTAACCTACCCACCTGAGCCGATTCGTGCCTGTACCGCCCACAAGGTGTGTTTGACGAGATTGCGACTGGAACGAAGTTGTCCCGAGGGACGGAAGCGTAATTAGGTAGATCGGCAACACACTGATGGATCGTATAAAGGCCCACGACGCCCGAATACGCCCGACAGCTGGCCTTCACCTGCTCACTTTCCCCTCGAGCCCATCGTTCACCCGTCGCCATCCCCGCCAAACCCGACTTGAGCGCCTAAGCTTCTGGTCAGCGAGCAGCCCTACACGCCCACTTCTGTGATGCGTGAATGGCGATCCGGAATTTTCCGCCCAAGAACGACTTTTTACACAAGACGCGACGAGGTTTATCTCCATGGCACTGACACGCGAACAGCAAATTGCAGCCCTTGAAAAAGACTGGGCTGAAAACCCGCGCTGGAAAGGCGTGACTCGTACCTACTCCGCTGCCGACGTGGTCCGTCTGCGTGGCTCTGTGCAACCTGAGCACACCCTGGCACGCATGGGCGCCGAGAAACTCTGGAACCTGGTCACCCAAGGGGCCAAGCCGTCCTTCCGTCCTGAGAAAGATTTCGTCAACTGCATGGGCGCCCTGACCGGCGGCCAGGCTGTGCAACAGGTCAAAGCCGGTATCCAGGCGATCTACCTGTCCGGCTGGCAAGTGGCTGCGGATAACAACTCCGCAGAATCCATGTACCCCGACCAATCGCTGTACCCGGTGGATTCGGTTCCAACCGTGGTCAAGCGCATCAACAACTCGTTCCGCCGCGCCGACCAGATCCAGTGGAAAGCCGGCAAGAACCCGGGCGACGACGGCTACATCGACTACTTCGCGCCGATCGTAGCTGACGCTGAAGCCGGTTTCGGCGGCGTGCTGAACGCCTACGAGCTGATGAAAAGCATGATCGAAGCAGGCGCCGCCGGCGTGCACTTCGAAGACCAACTGGCTTCGGTGAAAAAATGCGGCCACATGGGCGGCAAAGTACTGGTTCCAACCCAGGAAGCCGTGCAGAAGCTCACCGCTGCCCGCCTGGCCGCCGACGTTGCCGGTACGCCGACCATCATCCTGGCGCGTACCGATGCCAACGCCGCAGACCTGCTGACCTCTGACTGCGACCCGTACGATCAGCCTTTCGTCACTGGCCAACGTACTCAGGAAGGCTTCTATAAAGTCCGCGCCGGCCTGGACCAAGCCATCGCTCGCGGCCTGGCCTACGCGCCCTATGCCGACCTGATCTGGTGCGAAACCGCCAAGCCGGACCTGGACGAAGCCCGTCGTTTCGCTGAAGCGATCAAAAAGGAGTACCCGGACCAACTGCTGTCGTACAACTGCTCGCCTTCCTTCAACTGGAAGAAAAACCTGGACGACGCGACCATCGCCAAGTTCCAGCGCGAACTGTCCGCCATGGGCTACAAGCACCAGTTCATCACCCTGGCCGGCATTCACAACATGTGGCACAGCATGTTCAACCTGGCGCACGACTACGCCCGCAACGACATGACCGCCTACGTGAAGCTGCAAGAGCAGGAGTTCGCCGACGCCGCCAAGGGCTACACCTTCGTGGCTCACCAACAGGAAGTGGGCACCGGCTACTTCGATGACATGACCACCGTGATCCAGGGCGGTTCGTCCTCGGTAACCGCCCTGACCGGCTCCACTGAAGAAGAACAGTTCCACTGATTGAGCTGCAAGGCTTGAACAAACAGCCACAGCCGACCCGCTAGACACTAACGGCTGTGCTGAACACCTGACGCCCCGACTGGTTCGGGGCGTTTTTTTTTGCCCGGTAGAAGCCAGCTCGTCGCGATTGCCCTCGCCGCCCTACCCTTTGCCGGCCAAACACCCCCGACCCAACCGACAAAATATTGATCCAGGGCGGTGTTACCGGTGGCGAAACAGGTTAAAAGGTGCACCCCTGCTACTTGCAGTAACAGGCATATAAACAGCAACTTTCCGAGGGTGGGATGGAAAACAGTTTAAAAAGCATTCCAAATAATACTGATTATCATTTAGCCCTAATAACAGTCGTTACATGAACAACAAAACATAATTAACAAAACCCCCGCTAATGCCCGCAGGGCGCGGCTTGTGGCCCTTCAAAGGTGACCTATGTCGTTATTCCAATAAACAATTTCGCTTTAGAAATTTTACTTGCCCGATGTTTAGCCATAAAATCACCGCGATTCATTGCGCTGCGACATATCGTCACTGCTTTATCTCTTTATCAAGCTCAGAGACCCTTGCTCTCTGTTAAGGATTACCAGCATGCCCGAAGCGACAGGACTCATGGCCCACAACTGGGGCTTTGCCATTTTCCTTCTGGGTGTTGTCGGCCTCTGCGCCTTCATGCTCGGTGTCTCCAGCCTCCTCGGGTCAAAAGCCTGGGGCCGCAGCAAAAACGAACCGTTCGAGTCCGGCATGCTACCTACAGGTGGCGCCCGCTTGCGGCTCTCAGCCAAATTCTATCTGGTCGCGATGCTCTTCGTGATCTTCGATATCGAAGCCCTCTTTCTCTTTGCCTGGTCTGTGTCCGTCCGCGAAAGCGGCTGGACCGGATTCGTCGAAGCTCTCGTTTTCATAGCAATTCTGTTGGCAGGTCTTGTCTACCTTTGGCGGGTGGGGGCTCTTGATTGGGCTCCGGAAGGTCGTCGTAAGCGGCAGGCGAAGCTAAAACAATGAGGCTTTGGCGATGCAATACAATCTCACCAGGATCGACCCCGATGCTCCTAACGATCAGTACCCGATCGGCGAACGGGAAACCGTTTCCGATCCGTTAGAGGATCAGGTTCACAAGAACATCTTCATGGGCAAGCTGGAAGACGTGCTGAGTGGCGCGGTCAACTGGGGGCGTAAAAACTCCCTGTGGCCGTACAACTTCGGCCTGTCCTGCTGCTACGTGGAAATGACCACCGCCTTTACGGCGCCCCACGACATCGCGCGCTTTGGCGCCGAGGTGATCCGGGCATCGCCGCGTCAGGCGGATTTCATGGTTATTGCCGGAACCTGCTTCATCAAGATGGCGCCGATCATTCAGCGTCTCTACGAGCAAATGCTCGAGCCGAAGTGGGTTATCTCCATGGGTTCGTGCGCCAACTCCGGTGGCATGTACGACATCTACTCCGTTGTTCAGGGGGTGGACAAGTTCCTGCCCGTGGACGTCTACGTGCCTGGCTGCCCACCGCGCCCTGAAGCTTTCCTGCAAGGCTTGATGCTCTTGCAAGAGTCGATTGGCAAGGAGCGTCGTCCACTTTCCTGGGTCGTTGGCGATCAAGGCGTATACCGCGCCGAGATGCCTTCGCAAAAGGAACAGCGCCGCGAACAGCGTATTCAGGTCACCAACCTGCGCAGCCCCGACGAAGTCTGATCCAGATCTGCTCTTAAGAAAGAAACGAGAAGCTGGCTTCATTCTTTACGTTGACCGAAAGCGATAAAAAACCATGACTACAGGCAGTGCTCTGTACATCCCGCCTTATAAGGCTGACGACCAGGATGTGGTCGTCGAACTCAATAACCGTTTTGGCCCTGAGGCGTTCACCGCCCAGGCCACCCGCACCGGCATGCCGGTGCTGTGGGTTACCCGCTCCAAACTCGTTGAAGTCCTGACCTTCCTGCGCAACCTGCCCAAGCCGTACGTCATGCTCTATGACCTGCATGGCGTGGACGAGCGTCTGCGTACCAAGCGCCAGGGTCTGCCGAGCGGCGCCGATTTCACCGTGTTCTATCACCTGCTGTCGATCGAACGTAACAGCGACGTGATGATCAAGGTCGCCCTGTCCGAAAGCGACCTCAGCGTACCGACCGTGACCGGTATCTGGCCGAACGCCAACTGGTACGAGCGTGAAGTCTGGGACATGTTCGGCATTGATTTCCCGGGCCACCCGCACCTGTCGCGCATCATGATGCCGCCGACCTGGGAAGGTCACCCGCTGCGCAAGGACTTCCCGGCCCGCGCCACCGAATTCGACCCGTTCAGCCTGAGCCTGGCCAAGCAGCAACTGGAAGAGGAAGCCGCACGCTTCCGTCCGGAAGACTGGGGCATGAAGCGTTCCGGGGCCAACGAGGACTACATGTTCCTCAACCTCGGCCCGAACCACCCTTCGGCTCACGGTGCCTTCCGCATCATCCTGCAACTGGACGGTGAAGAGATCGTCGACTGTGTTCCGGACATCGGCTACCACCACCGTGGTGCCGAGAAGATGGCCGAACGTCAGTCCTGGCACAGCTTCATCCCCTACACCGACCGTATCGACTACCTCGGCGGGGTGATGAACAACCTGCCGTACGTGCTCTCGGTCGAGAAGCTGGCCGGCATCAAGGTCCCAGAGAAGGTCGACGTCATCCGCATCATGATGGCCGAGTTCTTCCGCATCACCAGCCACCTGCTGTTCCTGGGCACCTACATCCAGGACGTGGGCGCGATGACCCCGGTGTTCTTCACCTTCACCGACCGCCAGAAGGCCTACACGGTGATCGAAGCCATCACCGGTTTCCGTCTGCACCCGGCCTGGTACCGCATCGGTGGTGTTGCCCACGACCTGCCTCGCGGCTGGGAAAAGCTGGTCAAGGACTTCGTCGAATGGTTGCCCAAGCGCTTGGACGAATACACCAAGGCCGCCCTGCAGAACAGCATCCTCAAAGGCCGGACCATCGGTGTCGCCGCCTACAACACCAAGGAAGCCCTGGAATGGGGCGTCACCGGTGCAGGCCTGCGTTCCACCGGCTGCGATTTCGACCTGCGTAAAGCGCGCCCTTACTCCGGCTACGAGAACTTCGAATTCGAAGTACCGCTGGCGGCCAATGGCGATGCCTACGACCGTTGCATGGTTCGCGTCGAAGAAATGCGCCAGAGCATCAAGATCATCGACCAGTGCATGCGCAACATGCCGGAAGGCCCGTACAAGGCGGATCACCCGCTGACCACGCCGCCGCCGAAAGAGCGCACCCTGCAGCACATCGAGACCTTGATCACGCACTTCCTGCAAGTTTCGTGGGGCCCGGTCATGCCGGCCAACGAATCCTTCCAGATGATCGAAGCGACCAAGGGCATCAACAGTTATTACCTGACGAGCGATGGCGGCACCATGAGCTACCGCACCCGGATTCGTACCCCAAGCTACCCGCACCTGCAGCAGATCCCTTCGGTGATCCGCGGCAGCATGGTCGCGGACTTGATCGCGTACCTGGGTAGTATCGACTTCGTTATGGCCGACGTGGACCGCTAAGCATGAACAGCACGCTTATCCAGACAGACCGTTTCGCCCTGAGCGAAACCGAGCGCTCGGCCATCGAGCACGAGCTGCATCACTACGAAGACCCGCGCGCGGCGTCTATCGAAGCCCTGAAGATCGTCCAGAAGGAACGTGGCTGGGTGCCGGATGGCGCGGTCTACGCCATCGGCGAAATCCTCGGCATCCCGGCCAGCGACGTAGAAGGCGTGGCGACGTTCTATAGCCAGATCTTCCGTCAGCCGGTCGGCCGACACATCATCCGTGTCTGCGACAGCATGGTCTGCTACATCGGTGGCCATGAATCGGTGGTCAGCGAGATCCAGAGCAAGCTGGGCATCGGCCTGGGCCAAACCACTGCCGACGGCCGCTTCACCCTGCTGCCGGTGTGCTGCCTGGGCAACTGCGACAAGGCCCCGGCGCTGATGATCGACGACGACACTTTCGGTGACATACAGCCTGCTGGCGTCGCCAAACTGTTGGAGGGCTACGTATGACCCTGACATCCTTCGGCCCTGCCAACCGCATCCAGCGCAGCGCAGAAACCCATCCCCTGACCTGGCGTCTGCGTGACGACGGCGAGCCGATCTGGCTCGACGAATACCAGGCCAAGAATGGCTACGCGGCAGCGCGCAAGGCCTTCGCCGACCTCTCCCAGGACGACATCGTCCAGACCGTCAAGGACGCCGGCCTCAAGGGTCGCGGCGGTGCCGGCTTCCCCACTGGGGTGAAGTGGGGCCTGATGCCCAAAGACGAATCCATGAACATCCGCTACCTGCTGTGCAATGCGGATGAAATGGAACCCAATACCTGGAAGGACCGCATGCTGATGGAGCAACAGCCCCATCTGCTGATCGAAGGCATGCTGATCAGTGCCCGCGCACTGAAAACCTACCGTGGCTACATCTTCCTGCGTGGCGAATACACCACCGCCGCCAAGCACCTCAACCGTGCCGTGGAAGAAGCCAAGGCCGCGGGCCTGCTGGGCAAGAACATCCTGGGCAGCGGCTTCGATTTCGAGCTGTTCGTCCACACCGGCGCCGGGCGTTACATCTGCGGTGAAGAAACCGCACTGATCAACTCCCTGGAAGGCCGTCGCGCCAACCCACGTTCCAAGCCGCCCTTCCCTGCCGCCGTGGGCGTGTGGGGCAAGCCGACGTGCGTGAACAACGTCGAGACCCTGTGCAACGTGCCAGCGATCATCGGCGACGGCGTGGAGTGGTACAAATCCCTGGCCCGCGAAGGCAGTGAAGACCACGGCACCAAGCTGATGGGCTTCTCCGGCAAAGTGAAGAACCCCGGCCTGTGGGAACTGCCGTTCGGCGTGACCGCGCGCGAGCTGTTCGAAGACTACGCCGGCGGCATGCGCGACGGCTTCAAGCTCAAGTGCTGGCAGCCAGGCGGCGCCGGTACCGGTTTCCTGTTGCCTGAACACCTGGACGCACAAATGTACGCCGGCGGCATCGCCAAAGTCGGCACCCGTATGGGTACCGGCCTGGCCATGGCGGTGGACGACAGCGTCAACATGGTGTCCCTGCTGCGCAACATGGAGCAGTTCTTCGCCCGTGAGTCCTGTGGTTTCTGCACCCCGTGCCGCGACGGTCTGCCGTGGAGCGTCAAGCTCCTGATGGCCATCGAGAAAGGCGAAGGCCAGCCCGGTGACATCGAGACCCTGCTGGGCCTGGTGGGTTTCCTCGGCCCGGGCAAGACCTTCTGTGCTCACGCACCGGGTGCCGTGGAGCCGTTGGGCAGTGCCATCAAATACTTCCGTCCAGAGTTCGAAGCCGGCATCGCGCCTACCAGCGCCGCCGTCCCGCCTCTGGCCCGACCGATCGTAGTCGGCGCGTAACGCTTAAAAGGGCGAAGGGTCCGTGCCCCTCGCCCGCCGTGCGATGACGCCGTGAACGGCTGTGTTGATTCGCATGCATAACAAGATTCCATTAGCCACGCCCGCTGACACCGGGCCAACGAAGACCTTTGAACCATGGCCACTATCCACGTAGACGGCAAAGCGCTCGAAGTCGATGGGGCAGACAACCTGTTACAGGCATGTCTGTCACTAGGCCTCGACATCCCTTATTTCTGCTGGCACCCCGCTTTAGGTAGCGTCGGTGCCTGTCGCCAGTGCGCGGTCAAGCAGTACACCGACGAGAACGACACCCGTGGTCGTATCGTCATGTCCTGCATGACGCCGGCCACCGACAACACCTGGATCTCCATCGACGATGAAGAATCTAAGGCCTTCCGCGCCAGTGTTGTTGAATGGCTGATGACCAACCACCCCCACGACTGCCCGGTCTGTGAGGAAGGCGGTCACTGCCACCTGCAAGACATGACGGTGATGACCGGCCACAACGAGCGCCGTTATCGCTTCACCAAGCGTACCCACCAGAACCAGGACCTCGGCCCGTTCATTTCCCACGAAATGAACCGCTGCATTGCCTGCTATCGCTGCGTGCGTTTCTACAAGGACTACGCCGGCGGCACCGACCTCGGCGTATTCGGCGCACACGACAACGTGTACTTCGGTCGCGTTGAAGACGGCGTGCTGGAAAGCGAGTTCTCCGGCAACCTCACCGAGGTCTGCCCGACCGGTGTGTTCACCGACAAGACTCACTCCGAGCGCTACAACCGCAAATGGGACATGCAGTTCTCGCCGAGCATCTGCCATGGCTGCTCCAGCGGTTGCAACATCTCCCCGGGCGAACGTTACGGCGAGCTGCGCCGCATCGAGAACCGTTACAACGGTTCGGTCAACCAGTACTTCCTGTGCGACCGTGGCCGTTTCGGCTATGGCTACGTCAACCGCGAAGACCGCCCACGTCAGCCACTGCTGGCCGATGGCGCCAAGCTGAGCCTGGACGACGCGCTGGATAAAGCCGCCGACCTGCTGCGCGGTCGCAACATCGTCGGTATCGGTTCGCCACGCGCCAGCCTGGAAAGCAACTTCGCGTTGCGTGAACTGGTCGGCGCCGAGCACTTCTACTCCGGTATCGAAGCCTCCGAGCTGGAGCGCATCCGCCTGGTCCTGCAAGTGCTGAACGACAGCCCGCTGCCAGTACCGAACATGCGCGACATCGAAGACCACGACGCGATTTTCGTCCTCGGTGAAGACCTGACCCAAACCGCCGCCCGCGTGGCCCTGGCCCTGCGCCAGTCGGTCAAGGGCAAGGCTGAAGAAATGGCCGACGCCATGCGCGTCCAGCCTTGGCTCGACGCCGCGGTGAAGAACATCGGCCAGCACGCGCTGAACCCGCTGTTTATCGCCAGCCTGGCTGAAACCAAGCTCGACGACGTGGCCGAGGAATGCGTGCATGCAGCCCCCGACGACCTGGCGCGTATCGGTTTCGCCGTGGCCCACGCCCTCGACGCCAGCGCCCCGGCCGTTGAAGGCCTGGACAGCGAGGCCCTGGAGCTGGCCAAACGCATCGCCGACGCCCTGCTGGCGGCCAAGCGCCCACTGATCATTGCCGGTACCTCCCTGGGTTCCAAGGCGCTGATCGAAGCCGCTGCCAACATCGCCAAGGCCCTGAAGCTGCGCGAAAAAGCCGGCTCCATCAGCCTGATTGTGCCGGAGGCCAACAGCCTCGGCCTGGCCATGCTCGGTGGCGAGTCGGTGGATGCCGCCCTGCAAGCGGTGATCGACGGCCAAGCCGATGCGCTGGTGGTCCTGGAAAACGACCTCTACACCCGCACCGATTCGGCCAAGGTGGATGCAGCGCTGAACGCGGCGAAAGTCGTGATCGTCGCCGACCACCAGAAAACCGCCACCAGCGACCGCGCCCACCTGGTCCTGCCAGCAGCCAGCTTCGCCGAAGGCGACGGTACCCTGGTCAGCCAGGAAGGCCGTGCGCAGCGCTTCTTCCAGGTCTTCGATCCGAAGTACATGGACGCCAGCATCCTGGTCCACGAAGGCTGGCGCTGGCTGCATGCCCTGCGCGCCACGCTGCTGAACCAGCCGATCGACTGGACCCAGCTCGACCACGTGACGGCTGCCGTCGCTTCCAGCGCACCGCAACTGGCCCGTATCGTCGACGCCGCACCGTCCGCAGCATTCCGTATCAAGGGCATGAAGCTGGCCCGTGAGCCGCTGCGTTACTCCGGCCGTACAGCCATGCGCGCCAACATCAGCGTGCACGAACCGCGTACCCCGCAAGACACCGACACCGCGTTCGCCTTCTCCATGGAAGGTTACTCGGGCTCCGCCGAACCCCGTCAGCAAGTGCCGTTCGCCTGGTCGCCAGGTTGGAACTCGCCGCAGGCGTGGAACAAGTTCCAGGACGAAGTCGGCGGTCATCTGCGTGCCGGTGACCCGGGCACCCGCCTGATCGAAACCCAGGGCGACCGGCTCAACTGGTTCGCCACTGCGCCACGCGCCTTCTCCCCGGCGCAAGGCACTTGGCAAGCGGTGCCGTTCTACCACCTGTTCGGCAGCGAAGAGAACTCTTCCAAAGCCGCTCCGGTCCAGGAACGCATCCCGGCGCCTTACGTCGCCCTGGCCAAGTCCGAAGCCGATCGCCTGGGTGTCAACGAGGGCGCCCTGCTCGCGGTGAATGTCGCTGGCCAGACCTTGCGTCTGCCACTGCGCATCAACGAAGAGCTGGGTGCTGGCCTGGTGGGCCTGCCTGCTGGCCTGGCGGGTATTCCACCGGCGATCTTTGGCAAATCCGTTGACGGTCTGCAGGAGGCAGCGCAATGACCTGGTTCACCCCTGAAGTGATCGACGTGATCCTGACGGTCATCAAAGCCATCGTCATCCTGCTGGCCGTTGTGGTCTGCGGTGCGCTGTTGAGCTTTGTCGAACGTCGCCTGCTGGGCTGGTGGCAGGACCGTTACGGTCCGAACCGCGTTGGCCCGTTTGGCATGTTCCAGATCGCCGCCGACATGCTGAAGATGTTCTTCAAGGAAGACTGGACCCCGCCGTTTGCCGACAAGGTGATCTTCACCCTGGCACCGGTCGTGGCCATGAGCGCCTTGCTGATCGCCTTCGCCATCATCCCGATCACCCCGACCTGGGGTGTCGCGGACCTGAACATCGGCCTGCTGTTCTTCTTCGCCATGGCCGGCTTGTCGGTCTACGCGGTGCTGTTCGCCGGCTGGTCGAGTAACAACAAGTTCGCCCTCCTGGGCGCCCTGCGGGCTTCGGCCCAGACCGTGTCCTATGAAGTGTTCATGGGCCTGGCGCTGATGGGCATCGTGATTCAGGTCGGCTCCTTCAACATGCGCGACATCGTCGAGTACCAGGCGCAGAACCTGTGGTTCATCATTCCGCAGTTCTTCGGCTTCTGTACCTTCTTCATCGCTGGCGTGGCCGTGACTCACCGTCACCCCTTCGACCAGCCGGAAGCGGAACAGGAACTGGCCGACGGTTACCACATTGAATATGCCGGCATGAAATGGGGCATGTTCTTCGTCGGTGAGTACATCGGCATCATCTTGATCTCGGCATTGCTGGTCACCCTGTTCTTCGGTGGCTGGCACGGTCCGTTCGGCATCCTGCCGCAACTGTCCTTCGTCTGGTTCGCCCTGAAGACCGCGTTCTTCATCATGCTGTTCATCCTGCTGCGCGCTTCTATCCCGCGTCCGCGTTATGACCAGGTGATGGATTTCAGCTGGAAATTCTGCCTGCCGCTGACCCTGATCAATTTGCTGGTGACCGCTGCGATCGTGTTGTTGAACACGCCAGCGGGCGCGGTTCAGTGAGGATTTGACCCATGTTCAAATATATTGGCGACATCGTTAAGGGTACCGGTACCCAGTTGCGCAGCCTGGTGATGGTTTTCGGCCATGGCTTCCGCAAACGCGACACCCTGCAATACCCCGAAGAGGCGGTGTACCTGCCGCCGCGCTACCGCGGCCGCATCGTGCTCACCCGCGACCCCGACGGCGAAGAACGCTGCGTAGCCTGCAACCTGTGCGCCGTGGCATGCCCGGTGGGTTGCATCTCGCTGCAGAAAGCTGAAACCGAAGACGGTCGCTGGTACCCGGACTTCTTCCGCATCAACTTCTCGCGCTGCATTTTCTGCGGCCTCTGCGAGGAAGCTTGCCCGACCACCGCGATCCAGCTGACACCGGATTTCGAGATGGCCGAGTTCAAACGTCAGGACCTGGTTTACGAGAAAGAAGATCTGCTGATCTCCGGTCCCGGAAAGAACCCTGATTACAACTTCTATCGTGTTGCAGGTATGGCCATTGCCGGTAAGCCAAAAGGCTCCGCGCAAAACGAAGCCGAGCCGATCAACGTGAAGAGCTTGCTGCCTTAAGGAAGAACGATGGAATTCGCTTTCTATTTCGCGTCAGGTGTCGCCGTTGTGTCCACGCTCCGCGTGGTCACCAACACCAACCCTGTGCACGCCCTGCTCTACCTGATCATTTCGTTGATCGCCGTGGCCATGACCTTCTTCTGCCTCGGCGCACCGTTCGCCGGGGCCCTGGAAGTGATCGCCTACGCCGGCGCCATCATGGTGCTGTTCGTGTTCGTGGTGATGATGCTCAACCTCGGCCCGGCCGCGGTGCAGCAAGAGCGTATCTGGCTCAAGCCCGGCATCTGGGTCGGCCCGGTGATTCTCGCCGCGCTGCTGCTGGCTGAACTGCTGTACGTATTGTTCAGCCACCAGAGCGGTGCCGGTATCGGTCAAACCACTGTCAGCGCCAAGGAAGTGGGCATCAGCCTGTTCGGTCCTTACCTGCTGGTGGTCGAACTCGCCTCGATGCTGCTGCTCGCCGCAGCCGTCACGGCGTTCCATTTGGGCCGCAACGAGGCGAAGGAGTAATACCATGCCTGCTATCCCTCTCGAACATGGTCTGGCCGTTGCCGGCATCCTGTTCTGCCTCGGTCTGGTCGGCCTGATGGTCCGCCGTAACATCCTCTTCGTGTTGATGAGCCTGGAAGTGATGATGAACGCCTCGGCATTGGCCTTCATCGTCGCTGGCGCCCGCTGGGCGCAGCCGGATGGACAAGTGATGTTCATCCTGGTGATCAGCCTGGCAGCCGCCGAGGCCAGTATTGGCCTGGCGATCCTGTTGCAGCTGTATCGCCGCTTCCACACTCTCGATATCGATGCAGCCAGCGAGATGCGCGGATGAACCTTCTCTTTCTGACTTTCGTATTCCCCCTGATCGGTTTCCTGCTGCTGTCGTTCTCCCGTGGACGCCTCTCGGAAAACCTTGCAGCCCTGATCGGTGTCGGCTCCATTGGCCTCTCGGCCATCGTCACCGCCTACGTGATCTGGCAATTCAACGTCGCGCCGCCCGAGGGTGGTCACTACACCCAAGTGCTGTGGCAGTGGATGTCGGTGGACGGTTTCGCACCGAACTTCGCCCTCTACCTGGATGGCCTGTCCGTGACCATGCTCGGCGTGGTCGTCGGTGTGGGCTTCCTGATCCACCTGTTCGCGTCCTGGTACATGCGCGGTGAAGACGGTTACTCGCGCTTCTTCGCCTACACCAACCTGTTTATCGCCAGCATGCTGTTCCTGATCCTCGGCGATAACCTGTTGTTCCTGTACTTCGGTTGGGAAGGCGTGGGCCTGTGCAGCTACCTGTTGATCGGTTTCTACTACAGCAACCGCAACAACGGTAACGCCGCCCTCAAGGCCTTTATCGTCACCCGTATCGGCGACGTGTTCATGGCCATCGGCCTGTTCATCCTGTTCCAACAAGTGGGCACGCTGAACGTCCAGGAACTGCTGGTGCTGGCACCGCAGAAGTTCCAGGCCGGCGACTTCTGGATCACCTTGGCGACCCTGATGCTGCTGGGCGGCGCTGTCGGTAAATCGGCGCAACTGCCGCTGCAAACCTGGCTGGCAGACGCAATGGCCGGTCCAACCCCTGTGTCGGCACTGATCCACGCCGCCACCATGGTGACCGCCGGTGTCTACCTGATCGCCCGTACCCACGGCCTGTTCACCCTGGCGCCGGACATCCTGCACCTGGTGGGCGTGGTTGGCGGCGTGACCCTGGTCCTGGCCGGCTTTGCTGCTCTGGTGCAGACCGACATCAAGCGTATCCTCGCCTACTCGACCATGAGCCAGATCGGCTACATGTTCCTGGCCCTGGGCGTTGGCGCCTGGGACGGCGCAATCTTCCACCTGATGACCCACGCCTTCTTCAAGGCCCTGCTGTTCCTCGCGTCCGGTGCGGTGATCGTTGCCTGCCACCACGAGCAGAACATCTTCAAGATGGGCGGCCTGTGGAAGAAACTGCCGTTGGCCTACGCCAGCTTCATCGTCGGCGGTGCGGCCCTGGCGGCCCTGCCTCTGGTGACTGCGGGCTTCTACTCCAAGGACGAGATCCTCTGGGAAGCCTTCGCCAGCGGTAACCACGGTCTGCTGTATGCCGGCCTGGTCGGCGCGTTCATGACGTCGCTGTACACCTTCCGCCTGATCTTCATCACCTTCCACGGTGAAGCCAAGACTGACGCCCACGCCGGCCACGGGATTTCCCACTGGCTGCCACTGGGTGTGCTGATCATTCTGTCGACCGCGATCGGCGCCATGATCACCCCGCCGCTGCACGGCGTCCTGCCGCAAAGCGTGGGTCATGCCGGTGGTGACGCCAAGCACAGCCTGGAAATCGCCTCGGGCGCCATTGCCCTGGCCGGTATCCTGCTGGCGGCCCTGCTGTTCCTCGGCAAGCGTCGCTTCGTGACCGCGGTCGCCAACAGCGGCATCGGGCGCTTCCTTTCGGCCTGGTGGTTCGCTGCCTGGGGCTTCGACTGGATCTACGACAAACTGTTCGTCAAGCCATACCTGGCGATCAGCCATGTACTGCGCAAAGACCCGCTCGATCAGACCATCGGTTTGATCCCGCGCATGGCCAAAGGGGGTCACAACGCCCTGAGCCGTACCGAGACCGGTCAACTGCGTTGGTATGCCGCCTCGATGGCTGCTGGTGCCGTGCTGGTTATCGGCGCCATCGTGCTGGTAGCGGTCTGATATGAACCTTGCGAACTTGCGAAAGGAATTGAGCCCGTCATGATTCTGCCTTGGCTAATCCTGATCCCCTTCATCGGCGGCCTGCTGTGCTGGCTGGGTGAGCGCTTCGGCGCCACCCTCCCCCGCTGGATTGCGCTGTTGACCATGTCCCTGGAACTCGCCCTCGGCCTCTGGCTGTGGGCCCATGGCAACTATTCATTTGCTCCGGCGCCCGGCGCCGATCCCACTTGGGCCATCGAGTTCAAGCATGTCTGGATCGAACGCTTCGGCATCAACGTGCACCTGGCGCTGGACGGCCTGTCGCTGTTGATGATCCTGCTGACCGGCCTGCTGGGTATCCTCTCGGTACTCTGCTCCTGGAAAGAGATTCAGCGTCACGTGGGCTTCTTCCACCTGAACCTGATGTGGATCCTGGGCGGTGTCGTCGGCGTGTTCCTCGCCCTCGACCTGTTCATGTTCTTCTTCTTCTGGGAAATGATGCTGGTGCCGATGTACTTCCTCATCGCGCTCTGGGGTCACAGTTCGTCGGACGGCAAGAAAACCCGGATCTACGCCGCGACCAAGTTCTTCATCTTCACTCAGGCTTCCGGCCTGATCATGCTGGTGGCGATCCTCGGTCTGGTACTGGTCAACTTCAACAACACCGGCGTGATTACCTTCAACTACGCCGACCTGTTGAAGACCAAGATGTCGATGACCACCGAGTACATCCTGATGCTCGGCTTCTTCATCGCCTTCGCGGTCAAGCTGCCGGTGGTGCCGTTCCACTCCTGGCTGCCTGATGCTCACGCCCAGGCACCGACCGCCGGTTCCGTGGACCTGGCGGGCATCCTGCTGAAGACCGCGGCCTATGGCCTGCTGCGCTTTGCCCTGCCGTTGTTCCCCAACGCCTCGGCCGAGTTCGCACCGATCGCCATGACCCTGGGCCTGATCGGGATTTTCTACGGTGCCTTCCTGGCGTTCGCCCAGACCGACATCAAGCGCCTGATCGCCTTCTCCAGCGTTTCCCACATGGGCTTCGTGCTGATCGGTATCTACTCCGGCAGCCAGCAAGCCCTGCAGGGCGCGGTGATCCAGATGCTGGCCCACGGTGTTTCGGCCGCCGCGCTGTTTATCCTCAGCGGCCAGTTGTACGAGCGCACTCACACCCGCGACATGCGTGAAATGGGCGGCCTGTGGTCGCGTATCGCCTACTTGCCGGCCATCAGCCTGTTCTTCGCAGCCGCGTCCCTGGGCTTGCCGGGCACCGGTAACTTCGTGGGCGAGTTCCTGATCCTGATCGGTACCTTCGTCAGCGCACCATGGATCACCGCGATTGCCACCTCCGGCCTGGTGTTCGGTTCGGTCTACTCGCTGATCATGATCCACCGTGCCTACTTCGGCCCGTCCAAATCGGACGCGGTGCTGCACGGCATGGATGCTCGCGAACTGATCATGGTGCTGGGACTGGCGGTGCTGCTGATCTACATCGGCGTGTACCCGCAACCGTTCCTCGATACCTCTGCCGCTACGATGCATGGCGTGCAGCAATGGCTCAGCACCGCCTTCACTCAACTCGCTTCGGCCCGGTAAGAGCGCTATGGAATTCACGATTCAACACTTTATCGCCCTCGCGCCGCTGTTGATCACCAGCCTCACCGTTGTCGTGGTGATGCTGGCGATCGCCTGGCGTCGCAATCACTCCCAGACCTTCCTGCTGTCCGTGGCCGGCCTCAACCTGGCGTTGCTGTCGATCTTCCCAGCCTTGAAAGTCGCGCCCCTGGCCGTGACGCCACTGCTGCAAATCGACCAGTTCGCCTGCCTGTACATGGCACTGATCCTGGTGGCCACCCTGGCCTGCGTCACCCTCGCCCACGCCTACCTGGGCGACGGTGGCACCGGCTACCCGGGCAACCGTGAAGAGCTGTACCTGCTGATCCTGCTGGCCGCCGCTGGCGGTCTGGTTCTGGTCAGTGCCCAGCACCTGGCGGGCCTGTTCATTGGCCTGGAACTGCTCTCGGTCCCGGTCTACGGCCTGGTGGCGTATGCCTTCTTCAACAAGCGCTCCCTGGAAGCCGGCATCAAGTACATGGTGCTGTCGGCGGCGGGTTCAGGCTTCCTGTTGTTCGGCATGGCCCTGCTTTATGCAGAAGCCGGCAGCCTGAGCTTCAGCGGCATCGGCCAGGCCCTGGCGGCCACCGGCCTGCCAAGCCCACTGGCCCAACTGGGCCTGGGCATGATGCTGATCGGCCTGGCGTTCAAGCTGTCCCTGGTACCGTTCCACCTCTGGACCCCGGACGTCTACGAAGGGGCCCCGGCTCCGGTTGCAGCCTTCCTGGCCACCGCCAGCAAGGTGGCAGTGTTTGCGGTGCTGGTGCGTCTGTTCCAGCTGTCGCCAGTGGCCAACACCGGCGTGCTGAGCAACGTGCTGACCGTGATCGCGATTGCCTCGATCCTGTTCGGTAACCTGTTGGCCCTGACCCAAAGCAACCTCAAGCGTCTGCTGGGTTACTCGTCCATCGCCCACTTCGGCTACCTGTTGATCGCCCTGATCGCCAGCAAGGGCCTGGCGATGGAAGCCATCGGTGTGTACCTGGTCACCTACGTGATCACCAGCCTCGGCGCTTTCGGCGTGATCACCCTGATGTCCTCGCCGTACAAAGGCCGTGACGCCGACGCCCTGTACGAGTACCGCGGCCTGTTCTGGCGTCGTCCGTACCTGACCGCCGTGCTGACCGTGATGATGCTGTCCCTGGCCGGCATTCCGCTGACGGCGGGCTTTATCGGCAAGTTCTACATCATCGCTACCGGTGTCGAAGCGCACCAATGGTGGCTGGTAGGTTCCCTGGTACTGGGCAGCGCCATCGGCGTCTTCTACTACCTGCGCGTGATGGTCACCCTGTACCTGATCGAGCCGAACCTGCGTCGCGTCGATGCTGAACTGCACTGGGAGCAAAAGGCAGGTGGCGTGATGCTGCTGGCCATTGCCCTGCTGGCGTTCTTCCTCGGCGTCTACCCGCAACCGCTGCTGACCCTGGTCCAGCACGCGGGCCTGGCGGGCTGATCGCCACGCTCCACGGTTCAAACAGAACGGCACCTTCGGGTGCCGTTTTGCATTTCAGGGTTCCGACTGCCCGCCCTCCCCTTCTTTCCCACCATTTACAGAAACGCCCTTCAACGTTTAAAGACGCGCCTGACATCTAGCCCCAGGCACAAGCCTTAAGGTAGTGGGCAGGCCAACTAGTCGACCTGTCGCTTTCTCAGAGAAAGCTGTTCAAGCACAAGCTGGAAACTGAACCAGAGGCCAGAACCCGCCATGAAACGTGACATTTTCTCCGAACTGTTGGAAGGCGTGGACGCCCTAGCTGATGAGCGCCAAGGCAAGATCACCCTGCGCACCCATCATATAAAGCTACCCAAATTGCCCCCCATCACCGCAGAAGAAGTGCTCGCCGTACGCCAGCAACTGAACCTGTCCCGATCGGTGTTTGCCATGTACCTGCGCACCAATACCCGGACCCTGGAAAACTGGGAGCAGGGACGGGCCAGGCCCAATGCCCAGGCCACCACCCTGATTCGCCTGGTGGAGCGCTTTCCCGATACGGTCGAGCGTCTGGCGGCGCTGGCCTGAAACCCGGCTATTTCGCCCCTGGCAAAAAAAACGGCACCCGAGGGTGCCGTTGCAGGGGGTCACAAAGGACAATTATTTACGCGCCGCCTCCCACGACTTGAGCAGTTCGTTGTAGCTGACGGTCTCGCCCTTGGGCTTCTCGTTGGCCAGTTTCGGTTTAGGCGCACCCGGTTGGTCGAACCAGTACTGGGCATCCCGTTCCGGGTTCATCTTCGGCGCACACACCGCCTGGGCCTTGGAGCGCTCAAGCCGCGTCATGATCGCGTCCTGATCCTTGGCCAGGCCGTCGAGGGCCTGTTGCGGAGTTTTCTCGCCACTGGCGGCTTCCGAGATGTGGCTCCACCACAGCTGAGCCAGGCGCGGATAGTCCGGTACGTTGGTCCCGGTCGGGGTCCATTGCACCCGGGCCGGGCTGCGGTAGAACTCCACCAGGCCACCGAGCTTCGGCGCCAGGTCGGTCATGGCCTGGGAGTTGATGTCCGACTCGCGAATCGGTGTCAGGCCGACGATGGTTTTCTTCAGCGAAACGGTTTTCGAGGTCACGAACTGGGCATACAGCCAGGCCGCCAGTTTCTGTTTCTCCGGCGTGGACTTCATAAAGGTCCAGGAGCCCACGTCCTGATACCCCAGCTTCATGCCCTCTTCCCAGTACGGTCCACGTGGTGACGGCGCCATCCGCCATTTTGGCGTGCCATCGGCGTTCATCACCGCGAGGCCCGGCTTGGTCATGTCGGCAGTGAAAGCGGTGTACCAGAAGATCTGCTGAGCGATATTGCCCTGGGACGGCACCGGCCCGGATTCGGAGAAGGTCATGCCCGCCGCTTCCGGGGGGGCATAGGCCTTCATCCAATCCACGTATTTCTGTGTGGCGAAGACCGCCGCCGGGCCGTTGGTGTCGCCGCCTCGGGTGACGCTGGAACCCACCGGGTGGCAGTCCTCCACACGAATCCCCCACTCGTCCACCGGCAAGCCGTTGGGCAGCCCCTTGTCGCCGCCGCCGGCCATGGAGAACCAGGCATCGGTGAAACGCCAACCCAGGGACGGGTCTTTCTTGCCGTAGTCCATGTGCCCATAGACCCGCTTGCCGTCGATTTCCTTGACGTCTTCGGTGAAGAATTTGGCGATGTCTTCATAGGCCGACCAGTTCACTGGCACGCCCAACTCGTAGCCGTACTTCTCCTTGAACTTGGCTTTCAAGTCGGCCCGCTCGAACCAGTCGGCGCGGAACCAGTAGAGGTTGGCGAACTGCTGGTCAGGAAGCTGATAGATCTTGCCGTCTGGCGCCGTGGTGAAGGAGATGCCGATGAAGTCCTTGAGGTCCAGGGTCGGCGAGGTGTAGGCCTTGCCCTCATTGGCCATCAGGTCGGTGATGGATTCTGTCTTGCCATAGCGAAAGTGTGTACCGATCAGGTCTGAATCGTTGACCCAGCCGTCGTAGATGTTCTTGTCGGACTGCATCTGGGTTTGCAGCTTCTCCACCACGTCGCCTTCCTGCAGCAAGTCGTGGGTCAGCTTGATCCCGGTGATTTCGCTGAACGCCTTGGCCAGCACCTTGGACTCGTACTCGTGAGTGGTCAGGGTTTCCGAGACCACGTTGATCTTCATCCCGCGGAACGGCTCCGAGGCCTTGATAAACCACTTCAGCTCTTCCAACTGCTGGGCTTCAGTGAGGGTAGACGGCTTGAATTCGCTGCCAATCCACTTCTTCGCCGCGTCCTCATAGGCATCGGCCCAGGCCGCAGCACTCAACCCGCTGAGCGCCAGCATGGCTGCCAATGAAACGCTATGTCGCAGCTTATTGTTTTTGTCGAACATAGAGACCTCCTGGTTAGATTTCGGAGCGGGATCGCCAAGCAAGGGTGCCCGGCTAACCCCAACGCATCACCACCAACAGCCACACCAGGGACAGCGCGGACGCCACCCAAATGCTCCAGTCGGTCACGCCTATCACCATCAGGTGCAGGTAGGCGCTGCCGAGAAGACCGATAAACAGCCGATCGCCACGGGTAGTGACAATCGGCAGAAAGCCGCGCCGAGGAATGCTCGGCGAACGCAATTCCCAGCTGGTCATGCCCACCAGCAACAGGGCGATGGCACCAAAGAAGGCTGCCGTGGGGGTGGTCCAGGCCATCCATTCCATCATCGATTCCTCAGACCCGGCCCAGGGCAAAGCCCTTGGCCACATGGTTACGGACAAACCAGATCACCAGCATGCCCGGCAAGATGGTTAGCACCCCCGCCGCCGCCAACACGCCCCAGTCGATCCCCGAGGCGGACACCGTGCGCGTCATCACCGCAGCAATGGGTTTGGCGTTGACCGACGTCAGGGTCCGCGCCAGCAGCAGCTCGACCCAGGAAAACATGAAGCAGAAAAACGCCGTAACACCGATGCCCGAGCCAATCAGCGGGACGAAGATCTTCACGAAGAACTTGGGAAAACTGTAGCCGTCGATGTAGGCCGTCTCGTCGATTTCCTTCGGCACCCCGGACATGAAGCCTTCAAGGATCCATACCGCCAGCGGCACGTTGAACAGGCAGTGGGCCAGGGCCACGGCGATGTGGGTATCGAACAGGCCGATGGAGGAATACAGCTGGAAGAACGGCAGCAGGAACACCGCGGGCGGCGCCATGCGATTGGTCAGCAGCCAGAAGAACAGGTGCTTGTCGCCGAGAAAGCGGTAGCGCGAGAACGCATACGCTGCCGGCAACGCCACGCTCAGGGAGATCACCGTGTTCAAGCTCACGTAGTACAGCGAGTTGAGGTAACCGGTGTACCAACTGGGGTCGGTGAAGATCACCTTGTAGTTGTGCCAGGTGAAGTCCTGGGGCCACAGGGTCAGGCCGCCAAGGATCTCGGTGTTGCTCTTGAACGACATGTTCAGCAACCAGTAGATCGGCACCAGCAGGAACAGGATGTAGATCAGCAGCGGAATCAGCTTTCTCTTGCTCATGGCGACCTCAGCGGCTGGCGTCGGAGTGAGTCATGGCGGTGTAGAAAAGCCAGGACACCAACAGGATGATCAGGAAGTACACCAGGGAAAACGCCGCCGCCGGGCCCAGGTCGAATTGCCCGACCGCCATCTGGGTCAGGGTCTGGCTGAGGAAGGTGGTGGCATTGCCTGGCCCGCCGCCGGTCAGTACAAAAGGCTCGGTGTAGATCATGAAACTGTCCATGAAGCGCAGCATCACAGCGATCAGCAGCACGCTCTTCATCTTCGGCAGCTGGATATGCCGAAACACTGCCCAGCTCGAGGCCCGGTCGATGCGTGCGGCCTGGTAGTACACGTCCGGAATGGCCCGTAACCCCGAGTAGCACAGCAGCGCCACCAGCGAGGTCCAGTGCCAGACGTCCATCACCAGCACCGTGACCCAGGCGTCCATGGTGTTGGCCGCGTAGTTGTAGCTGATGCCCATGGCATTCAGGGTCGAGCCCAGCAGCCCGATGTCGGCACGGCCGAAGATCTGCCAGATGGTGCCCACCACGTTCCACGGAATCAGCAGCGGGATCGCCAGAATGATCAGCACCAGGGACGACCAGCGCCCCTTGCTGGGCATGGTCAGGGCGATGGCGATGCCCAAGGGAATCTCGATCAGCAGCACGCAGGCGGAGTAGATGAACTGGCGCAGCAGCGAATCGTGCAGGCGCGGGTCCAGCAGCACCTGCCGATACCAGTCGGCACCGACGAAATAGCGGCTCGACTGATCGAAAATGTCCTGCACCGAATAGTTGACCACGGTCATCATCGGGATCACCGCACTGAAGGCCACCAGCAGGAACACCGGTAATACCAGCCACCAGGCCTTATTGTTCTGCACCTTGTTCATGGCTGCACCTCCAGCAGGTAGTCATCGGCATAGACCATCAGCCATTGGGCCGGAAAGCTGATGCAGGCCTGGCCCTGGGGCACTGGCTTGTCTTCCGTCAGGCGCACTTTCAGCAGGGCGCCATCAAGCCTCAAGGTCATGATCTTGTAGGTGCCCAGGTCTTCGACGTGCACCACCTCGGCCTGCAGCCCGTCCTCATAAGGTTCATCCCAGACATGGACAAACTCGGGGCGAATGCCGACTTTCAGGCTGCTGTAATCGGTCTCGGCGATGCGCCGCTGCAGCGCCTCGGACAACGGCACATGGGTGCCGGCAAAGCGCACGCCCCCGGCTTCGGCGCGCACCTCGATCAGGTTCATTCCCGGGCTGCCGATGAAATAGCCGACAAAGGTGTGGCTCGGGCGCTCGAACAACTCCCGCGGCGTACCGAACTGGACGATCTGCCCGCCGTACATCACCGCAATCTTGTCGGCGAAGGTCGAGGCTTCGAGCTGGTCGTGGGTGACGTAGACCATGGTGATGTTGAACTGCTCATGGATCTGCTTGAGCTTGCGCCGCAGTTTCCATTTCAGGTGCGGGTCGATCACCGTCAGCGGTTCGTCGAACAGGATCGCCGATACGTCGTCGCGCACCAGCCCGCGGCCCATGGAAACCTTTTGCTTCTCGTCGGCGCTGAGATTGCGCGCCTTCTTGTTCAGCAGGGCCTGCAAATCCAGGACTTCGGCAATCTCCTGCACCTTGCTGTGAATCTTCGCTTCGGCCATGCCCTGGTTACGCAGGGGAAAGGCCAGGTTGTCGAACACCGTCATGGTGTCGTAGACCACCGGAAACTGAAAAACCTGGGCGATGTTGCGCTTCTCCGGGGTCAGGTCATTGACCACCCGGGTGTCGAACAGCACCTGGCCTTCCGACGGGCTGAGCAACCCGGAGATGATATTGAGCAGGGTCGACTTGCCGCAGCCAGACGGCCCGAGCAAGGCATAGGCGCCGCCCTGCTCCCACACATGGTTCATCTCGCGGATCGCGTAGTCCTCGGGCGCGGCCGGGTGACGGCTGTAGCTGTGGGCGAGGTTTTGCAAACGAATTTCAGCCATCAGGCAACCCTCGCGACACGCCGTCCCGGGGCCTGGACCAAACGGCCCTGGGCATCGAAGACAAACAGTTTGTGGGTGGGGATGTAGATGCGGATCGGCGCGTCGACGTCGTATTCGTGGACGCCGGGAAGGTGCAGCACCAACAGGAAATGCTCGTTGCGTACGTGGAGGAAGGTTTCCGAGCCGCTGATTTCCGCCACCTCGACGGTCACCGCCAGTTCCAGGTCGTCGTCGTTGCTGGGCACCAGCGAGATATGGCTCGGGCGCACACCGAAGCGGAACTCACCCTCGCCAATCGGCCGCAGGTCCACGTTCAGCGGGAAGTGCACGAAATTGGCGAAGCTCACTTCATTGCCGGCAATGCGCCCGGGCATCAGGTTGATCGGCGGCTCGGAAAACAGCTCGGCAGCCAGCATGGTCTGCGGCTGGTGATAGACCTCGGCGCTCTTGCCGCTCTGCACCACGCGGCCCTCATGAAGGATGGTGGTAGTGCCGCCCAGGGCCAGGGCTTCATTGGGTTCGGTGGTGGCGTAGACGGCGATGGTGTGGCGCGCCTCGAACAGCTCGCGCATCTCCTGGCGCAGCTCTTCGCGCAGCTTGTAGTCGAGGTTGACCAGGGGCTCGTCGAACAGGATCAGCTCGGCGTCCTTGACCAGGGCCCGGGCCATGGCCGTGCGCTGCTGCTGGCCGCCGGACAGTTCCAACGGATGGCGTTGCAGGAATTTCTCGATACGCAGCATCTGCGCGGTTTCCAGCACCTTGCTCTGGATCAGCTCGGCCGACACCCCGGCCTGGCGCAGCGGCGAGGCGATGTTCTCGAACACGGTCATGGTCGGGTAGTTGATGAACTGCTGGTAGACCATGGACACGTTGCGCAGGCGCACCGGGCGCTGGGTGACGTCCACCCCGTTCATCAGGATGCGCCCGCTGTCGGGCTTGTCCAGGCCGGCCATCAGCCGCATCAGGCTGGTCTTGCCGGACAGGGTGCGCCCCAGCAGGACATTGAAGGACCCGGGTTCAAAACGCAGCGACGCATCATCGATCCAGGTCTGGCCCTCGACGACGCGACTGACGTGCTCCAGTGTTAATGACATGGCTCGGCCTTTTTATTATTGGAGTCAAGCGACCGGGACAGCAGAGCGAGTTTCGTGCCAGTCCCCATGCTCCCTGCCAAGCCATTGATGTGCATCGGATTAGGAGAAAATCGCCCATGGGCAATTTTCAGTGCTGAACACAAATGAACAGTTTCGACTGAACAATTGAACAGCCACTCGGTTGACAATGAACAATTGTGAACAACACTGAATGGACGCTTGGGCACCGCCCTCCTTGCCGGCGTACGCCCCATAACAACAAAAAAGCGTTTCAGAGGCTGACCGCCATGAGCTCCCCCGCCCCGAATCTGCCCCACGACACCATCATCAAGGACTCCTGGAACCGATGCCGGGCGTTCGGCCTCGACCATCAGAGCGCCCCGGCCTTCGACCCGCTGCCGGCCCAGGGCATCGCCCAATTGCTGGACAGCCAGCAATCGCTGGTGCACACCACCCACCAGGAAGTGCTGCCCTATTACGAGAACATCCTCAGCAACTCCAACTGCCTGATCATGCTCGCCGACCACCAGGGCCAGGTGTTGACGTCCTGGGGCACCCAGCGCTTTATCGACCCGGCCCTGAGTCGCGGCTTCAAGGCCGGGGCCAACTGGCAGGAACACTGCACCGGCACCAACGCCATCGGCACCGCCCTGGCCTGTGCCCAGGCGGTGCACATCGAACACGATGAACACTTCCTCAAGGCCAACCGTTTCATGACCGGTTCGGCGGCACCGATCTTCGACGCCGAGCGCAAGCTGATCGCCGTGCTGGATGTGTCCAGCGACAGTTACCTGCCGCCCTCCCACACCCTGGGCATGGTCAAAATGATGAGCCAGACGGTGGAGAACCGGCTGATCCTCAATCTGTTCCAAGGGCGGCATTTCCAACTGACCTTCAACACCGGGCTGAACAACCTGGACAGCCAATGGGCCGGCCTGCTGATTTTCGATGACAGCGGCCAGGTGCTCTCCGCCAACCGCCGCGCCGACAATCTGCTGGGCCTCAGCCTGTCCCGGGTCGGCATCGAACAGCTGTTCCAGGTCTCGCTGTCTGAACTGCTCAACCAGCCCGAGGGCTTGCCTTTTGCCCTGCAGGCCTCCGGGCGCAATCGCTTCCACTGCCTGCTTAAGCGGCCGTTGCTGGCGCCGACCCAGACGAGGGTAGCGGCCGCAGCCGCCAGCCCGACGGCCACGCCCGGCCACGAAGCCATCAGCCTCGGCACCCTGCACTTTGGCGACAGCCGGGTGGAAAAGGCCGTGCGCCAGGCTGAACGCCTGCTGGAGAAGGACATTCCGCTGCTGATCCACGGCGAAACCGGGGTCGGCAAAGAGATCTTCGTCACCGCCCTGCACCAGGCCAGTTCGCGCAGCAAACGGCCGCTGGTCGCGGTGAACTGTGCGGCGATCCCCGCCGAGCTGGTGGAGTCGGAACTGTTTGGCTATGAAAAAGGCGCCTTCACCGGTGCCAACCAAAAGGGCAGCATCGGCCTGATCCGCAGCGCCGACCAAGGCACGCTGTTCCTCGACGAGATTGGCGATATGCCCCTGCCGACCCAGGCACGGCTGCTGCGGGTGCTGCAAGAGCGCTGTGTACAACCGGTGGGCAGCAGCGAACTGTTCCCGGTGGACCTGCGCATCATCTCCGCCACCAACCGCGCCCTGCGCGAACAGGTGCAACTGGGGCGTTTCAGGGAAGACCTGTACTACCGCATCGGCGGCCTGACCCTGGAACTGCCACCCCTGCGCGAACGCAGCGACAAGCAGGCGCTGTTCAAGCGGATCTGGGAGCAACACCGCGAGCCCAGCCAATGGGCAGGCTTGAGCCGCGATGTGCTGGAGCTGTTCGAACGCCACCCCTGGCCCGGCAACCTGCGCCAGGTCAGCAGCGTGATCCAGGTGGCCCTGGCCATGGCCGAGGACCAGCCGGTGCGGGCCGAACATCTGCCGGATGATTTTTTTGTCGACCTGGAGATGCAGCCCGTCACCACCCCGCTCCCCACCAGCCGCATGGACCTGGACGACATGGCCGACCTGCAGCGCCAGCTGCAGGCCGTGGGCGGCAACATCTCCCATCTGGCCCGACGCCTGGGCGTCAGCCGCAACACCCTCTACAAGCGGTTACGGCAAGTGGACAACTGATGCACCCAAACCCCGCATCCGCTGTAGGAGCTGGCTTGCCAGCGATGGCGCCAACGGGCCTTGCGTCATGTTCACAGGCCCCATCGCCGGCGAGCCGGCTCCTACAGGGTGGGTGTGAATCGTGATCTGGTGTAGGAGCTGGCTTGCCAGCGATGGCGCCAACAAGCCTTGCGCCATATTCACAGACCCCATCGCCGGCGAGCCGGCTC
>NZ_JALQCX010000053.1:0-21184 GCF_023241665.1 Pseudomonas morbosilactucae
ATCGCCGGCAAGGGCCGCGTTGGTCGGATGGCTGTAGGAGCTGGCTTGCCAGCGATGGCGCCCCTGAGAGCGCCGCAAAATCCAAGGGCCTCGTCGCCGGCAAGGGTTGGCTCAATCGGGCTGGAACGGCGATTCGCTGAGGATCACTCCGGTTTCTTCCACGTAGCGCTGCCAATGCTCGATCAGGGTGGCGAGTTTGTCCGGTTGGCTTTGGGCCAGGTCGTGAATTTCCCCTGGGTCCTGGCTCAGGTCATACAGCTGCCAGGTGGCCGGGCCCACGGGGCCGGGGATGTACACCGCCTTCCACTGGCCCTGGCGAATTGCCCGGCGGCCGAACAGTTCCCAGCCGGTCACCGTGTGTTCGTCATGCACCTGGGCGGTTTCGCCGGAGAGAAAGCCCAGCCACGATTTACCCCGCAACGGCGCCACGTCTCGGCCGCGCCAGCGCTTGCCGGGGTGGCGCACGCCGGCCAGGTCGAGAATGGTCGGGGTGATGTCCATCACCGTGCCAAAACCGTGGCTGATCTGGCCCTTGAGGCTCAACTGCGGGTAGTGCACCAGCGCCGGCACGCGAATCCCGCCTTCGGTGGTGAAGGCCTTGAACAACCGTGACGGCGCCGTGGCGGTCTGGGCCCAGGCCGGGCCGTACCAGACGTAGGAATTGGCGCGACCAATGTTCTCCAGGCTGTTGTCGTAATGCTGGTTGAGGTACGTCAGCAGCTCCGGGCCGAACTTCGGGAAGGCCTCCAGCAGCGCGCCTTCGGCCCCGTTGTCGGACATGAACAGAATAAAGGTGTTGTCCAGCTGGCCCTGGCGGCGCAGGTAATCCACCACCCGGCCGATGTTCCAGTCCATGCGCTCGACCATCGCCGCGTAGACCTCCATGGCCCGCGCCGACACCTGGCGTTGCGCATCGCTCAAGGCCGCCCATTCGGCGCTCAGGCCCACCAGCGGATGAGGCTCCACGTCCGCCTCAATCAGCCCCAGGGCCTTGAGTTTTTCCAGGCGCTCCAGGCGCAGCACTTCGGGGGCCGGCGTCGTAACGCCCGCGGTATTTGGCGACCACCTCTGCCGGTGCCTGCAACGGCCAGTGGGGCGCCGAGAAGGGCAGGTAAGCGAAAAACGGCCGGCTCTGGTCGCGCTCCTTGAGGTAGTGCAGCAGCTTGTCGCCGAAGGCGTCGGAGGAATAGAAATCCTCAGGCAACTGCTCAACGAAGCGGTCGTCCTCGATGTACAGCGCCGGGGTCGACTTGAGCAGCCCCGGGGTCTGTTCGTCATAGGTCGGTTCGAAGCCGTAATGGTTGGCCGCCCCAGGCAGCAGGGAGAACGAACGCTCGAACCCGCGCGCATGGGGCGCCAGTTCCGCAGTCAGGCCCAGGTGCCATTTGCCACTCATCAGGGTCTGGTAGCCGGCCTCGCGCAGCAGCTCAGGCAGAGCCACCACGCGGTCATTGAGATGACCCTCGTAGCCTGGCTTGCCGATCAGCTCCGGGGTCAGCGCCTCGGCCATGGTGCCGATGCCGGCGATGTGGTGGTCGGTGCCGGTGAGCAGCATCGAGCGAGTCGGCGAACAGGTGGGCGCGGTGTGGAAATCCGTCAGGCGCAGGCCGTTGAACGCCAGGGCGTCGAGGTTCGGCGTGGCGATCTCGCCGCCAAACGCCCCCAGGTCGGAGAAGCCCAGGTCGTCGGCCAGGATGACCAAAAAGTTGGGACGTTGCGGCATCGAATCACCCTCGTGTGGCAGGCAGTGTCAGCAAGCGATAAAGGTCAGTGGCAAGTCGCGGATCTGCACCGGCGCCGGGGCCTGGTAGTGATCGTCGCTGGTCAGTTCATGGAGCAGTTCTTCGCGCAACTGGTGGAAGTCGAAACTGCTGCGTTGGCGTGGGTGGGGCAGGGCGATGTCCACCACCCGCTTGATCCGCCCCGGGCGCGGTTCCATGACCACCACGCGGTCGGCGAGGAAAATCGCTTCTTCCACATCGTGGGTGACCAGCACCGTGGTGATTTTCGCCCGCTCGCGGATCGCCAGCAGCTCGTCCTGCATCTGCTGGCGGGTCAGGGCATCGAGGGCGCCGAAGGGTTCGTCGAGCAACAGGATCCGTGGGCTGGCCACCAGGCCGCGGGCGATGGCCACCCGTTGCGCCATGCCGCCGGACAGTTGGTGCGGGTAGGCGCGGGTGAAGTCGGTCAGGCCCACCAACTCGATAAACTCGCGGACCCGTTGCGCCTTGTCCTGAGCGCTCAACGGCTCGTTGACCAGCCCCAGGCCGATGTTGTCTTCCACCGTCAGCCAGGGGAACAGCCGGTGTTCCTGGAACACGATGCCGCGTTCGCCGCCAATGCCGCTGACGGCTTTGCCGTCGACTCGGATCTCACCGCGAAAGGCCGTGTCCAGGCCGATCAGCAAGCGCAGCAGGGTGGATTTGCCGCAGCCGCTGGAGCCGACAATGGCCACGAATTCACCCTCGGCGATCTCCAGGTTGAATTCGCGGATGGCCTCCAGCTCGCCACCGGCGACGTCGAAGGTTTTGCCTACGTGATTGAAGCTGACCAAGGGCGCGTTCATGCATGTCTCCAGCGGGTGGCGCGGATTTCGAGGTGTTGGCCGATCAGGTTGAGCAGGGCGCCGGTCAGGCCCACCAGGAGCATGCCGGCCATGATCAGGTCCATGCGCATCAGTTGTTGGGCGCCGATCATCTGGCTGCCGATGCCGCCGTTGGACGGCATGAAATATTCGGCGCCGATGGTGCCCAGCCAGGCGTAGATCAGGCTCAGGCGCAGGCCGGCAAAAATCCCCGGCGCGGCCCCGGGCAGCACCAGGCGCCGCAGCCGTTGCCAGAGGTTGAGGCGCAGCACCTGGGCGGCTTCCGCCAGTTGGGGCGAGAGGTTGGCGACACTGCGCTGGGTGGCGATAAACAATGGGAAGAACGCGGCCAGGCCGACAAACACCCACTTGGCCAGTTCCCCCAGGCCGAACCAGGCGGTGAGCAATGGCACCCAGGCGAAGATGGCGATTTGACGGATCGCCGCCAGGGTTGGGCCCAGCAGGCGCTCACTGGTCCGCGACAGGCCCAGCAACAGGCCCAGGCCGAACCCCAGGCTGCCGCCGAGGATCAACCCGCCGAGGGTGCGCCCCAGGCTCAGGCCCAGGCCACCCAGCAGGCTGCCGTCCAGCA
The DNA here is from genome assembly GCF_023241665.1 of Pseudomonas morbosilactucae. NCBI lineage: Bacteria > Pseudomonadati > Pseudomonadota > Gammaproteobacteria > Pseudomonadales > Pseudomonadaceae > Pseudomonas > Pseudomonas morbosilactucae. The sequence goes on from NZ_JALQCX010000053.1 coordinate 3,177, forward strand.
AACCGCTCCAAGTCGTGTCGAGCACCGCCAGGGGGCTGATGAGGATTTGGCTGTCGACCCATTCCTGAGCCGTCGCCACTTGCCACAGGGCCAGCAGGGTTACGGGCAGGATCCACGGTTGCAGGCGCTGCCAGCCGGCGTAGCGTGGGCCGCGGCGGATCTCGGCGGTGGCCGGGTGCGGCCAGTGCACCAGTTTCTTGTCCAGCAGGCTGATGCTGCGGTCCATGGTCACGCCGATCACCCCGATGACCAGGATGCAGACGAAGACGATGTCCAGCATGAACAGTTGGCGGGCCCAGACCATCAGGTAGCCGATGCCTTCACTGGAGGCCAGCAGCTCCACCGCCAGCAGTGAGGTCCAGCCGGCAGCCAGGGCCAGGCGTACCCCGGCCATGAAGGCCGGCAGGGCGGCGGGCAGCACCAGGCGGCGGATCAGCAGGCGCGGCGGCAAGCGCAACACCGCCGCCGCCTCGCGCAGCTTGGGTTGGGCATCGCGCACGCCCACCAGGGTGTGCAGGGTCACCGGGACCACGATGGCCTTGACCAGCACCACCAGCTTGAGCACTTCGCCGATGCCGAAAAACACCATGAACAGCGGGATCCACGCCAGGGTGGGAATCTGCGCCAGGGCGCTGAAGATCGGGAACACCAGGCGCTCCAGGCGCCGGCTGAAACCCAGGGCACCGCCCAGTATGGCCCCGGCGCTGATACCGGCCAGCAAGCCCCAGAACAGCCGCTGCAGGCTGATCCACAAGTGGCTCCACAATTCGCCGGAGAACAGCTCCACGGCGCTGCTCCAGACCAGGCTCGGCGCGGGCAGGATCTGCTCGCTCATCCAGTGCTGATGGCTGGCCAGCCACCACAGGCCGAACAGGGCCAGGGGCAGAATCCAGGGCAGCACGCGCTGGCTGATCACAGGCCACTGGAGGCGCCCGGACGTCGGTGCCGCCAGGGGCAAACTGAGGAGAGAAACACGGGCCATGAATGACCTCCGTCGTCGGGTTCGGCACGGCCTTGCGGGCGCTGGCGGTCCGCTTGAGGGAGCGGCGCCGGAGCGATGCCTGCAATATGCTTTTGTGATCTATTAAAAAACTTATCAATGCTATTGGGAGATAAGAAGGGCCATTTAAGGCTTCTCGCTGGCGCGCATCCAATGCATTTGAAGAATATTTTCGATGCTGTTTATGCATAACCCGCGCAGAGCCGCGTGTTCGCTGGTTTATTCGATTAAGTTATTAAAATGTGAATTTATAGTATTTAAGTGTTGATCCCTTCAGCGCCTACCTTCTGCACCTCAACGCCCGATGCAGCAGGAGCCGTACCCATGAACCTTCCTTTTAAACGTGTCATCAGCCTCTTTGCCGCTCCGGCCCTGGCGGGGCTGCTGGGCTGCCTGCCGCTGCTGTCCCAGGCCGCCGAGGTCAAGGAGATCCGCATCGCCGTGCCCGACCTCAGTGCCGGCACCCAGCACAGTGGCGGCGGGGTGGTGGATGTGTTGCGCCAGCAGCAGATTTTCGAGAAGGCCTTTGCCGACCAGGGCATCAAGGTCCAGTGGAGTTTTTTCAAGGGCGCAGGCCCGGTCATCAATGAAGCCTTTGCCAACGACCAGGTGGACTTCGCCTACCTCGGTGACCTGGCGGCCATCATCGGCCGTTCCAACGGCCTCGACACCCGGCTGCTCAGCGCCACGGCCCGGGGTGTGAAGCAATACCTGGGTGTAGTGCCGGGCTCCGGCATCAAGACCCTGCAAGACCTCAAGGGCAAGCGCGTGGCCGTGTTCCGTGGCACCGCCACCCAGTTGTCGCTGGATGCCGCCCTGGCCAGCCAGGGCCTCAGCGAAAAGGACCTGAAAATCGTCAACCTCGACTTCTCGGCGGCGGTAGCGGCCCTGGCGGCCAAACAGATCGATGCCTCCTGGGGCAGCAGCGGCCTGGCCTCGTTGCGAATCAAGGGCCTGGCCGAGCTGCCGTTGAACACCAAGGACCTGGGGGGCGCCGGGAGTATCCAGAGCGTGTTGGTGGGGTCCGGCAAGTTTGTCGACGCCCACCCCGAGGTGGTGGACAAACTGCTCAAGGCTCAGCAACAGGCCGTGCAATGGCTGACCCAGGAGAGCAACAAAGAGGCTTACATCCAGTTGGTCTCGGGCCTGGCCAGTTACCCGCCGCAAATCTTGCAGCAGGACCTGCAGGACCAGAACCTGGCGGAAGTCTTCCCTTCGACCCTGGACCCCGCCTTCCTCGGCACCCTGCAGGAAAAAGTCGACCTGGCGTCCCAGCAGCGGCTGATTCGCAAGCCGTTCAAGGTCAGCGATTGGGTGCAGCCATCATTGGCTGCGGCGGCCCTGTAAAACAACGTTATCGAGGTTGATTCGAGCGCCGGCAAGCCGGCTCCTGCGGGGGGCGGTTGTGCCGGCGATGCTGTTTCACACGGCGATGCTTTGTTCCGGTTTATCCACAGCCACCAGCACTTCAATCATTGCCCGCGCTGCCGGCGACAAGCGAAACCCGGTGCGGCTGACAATGCCGCAACGGGCGTTCAACACCTCGATGTTCTGCGGCAGGTTGCGCCAGTGCAGCAGCGCCAGCGAACCCTGCTCGATGTCTTCGCTGAACGACTCTGCGGTGCCGACGCCGATGGCGTTGGACTGGCGCACGATTTTCACCAGCGCCGGGAAGTGTTCGGTCTCGATGGTCGGGGAAAAATCCATGCGCCCGCTGAGGTTGGCCAGCAGCTTGCGAATCCCTGGGGGGATCAGGGTGGTGGCCAGCGGGTAGTCGAACATGTCGTTGGTGGACAGGCTTTCCTTGGCCAGCAGCGGGTGCCCCGGGCGGCAGAAAAACACCCCACGCTTGGGCGTCAGGGCCTGGGTCTGGAAGTTCGGGTCGGCTTCGAAATGGCGGATGTCGGCGATGAAGAATTCGATCTCTTCGCGGCTCAGGCTGCGGCTGAGTTTTTCCCAGTTATCCACCTGGAAGCAGGTGCGCACCTTGGGGTGGGCATTGGTGAACTGCGCCACCGCGTCGGGCACCAGTTTCACCGCCGGCGCCGGGCCGCAACCGAAGCGCAATTCGCCGGCGTCGAGCTTGGTCATCTGGCTCACTTCGCTGCTCAGCAAGGCGGCGCCCTGGACCAGGGTCAGGGCGTGTTGCAGCACCACCTGGCCTTCAGGCGTGGGGCGCAGGTCCTTGTTGCCACGGTCCACCAGCACGCAGCCGAACTCCTGTTCCAGCCCCTGAATGCTGCGGCTGAACGCCGGCTGAGTGATGCCCATGGCGTCCGCCGCACGCACAAAACTGCGGTGTTCGTTGAGGGCGATGAAGTAGCGCAATTGGCGAAGATCCATATGCTTTCCCGGCATCCAAAAAATAGCCCGAAGGCATTTGCGACAGTGAGGAGTGAGGTTTTAAATGCAAGCTCTTATTCCGTCAACGAAGCATGCAAATATCTATTAGATCTAAATTGAATATAGATAGAGCGTTGTTTCGCTGCCGCCTAAACCGCCAGTCGTCCGATGAGGGTCTTCCCGATGAGCCATGCCGCATTAGCCGTTAAACCCGCTGTCCACGCCCTTGATATCCACCCGGTCGCCGGCCGTATAGGTGCCGAGATCCGTGGCGTGCAACTCTCCGGCGCCCTCGACGCCGCCACCGTTGAAGCCATCCAGCAGGCGCTGCTGCAGTACAAGGTGGTGTTCTTCCGTGGCCAGAACCACCTCGACGACCAGAGCCAGGAAGCCTTTTCCCACCTGCTGGGCGAGCCGGTGGCGCACCCGACCGTACCGGTGCGTGACGGCACCCGCTACCTGCTGGAACTGGACGGTGCCGAAGGCCAGCGGGCCAACTCCTGGCACACCGACGTGACCTTCGTCGACGCCTACCCCAAGGCCTCGATCCTGCGTTCGGTGGTGGCCCCGGCTTCCGGTGGCGACACGGTCTGGGCCAACACCGCCACGGCCTACAACGAGCTGTCGGCAGAACTGCGGGACCTGGCGGACAAGCTCTGGGCGGTGCACAGCAACGAATACGACTACGCCTCGGCCAAGCCGGACGTCTCGGCGGAAAAGTTGGAGCGCTACCGCAAAGTCTTCACCTCCACCGTGTTCGAGACCGAGCACCCGCTCGTCCGCGTACACCCTGAAAGCGGCGAAAAGAGCCTGGTGCTGGGGCATTTCGTCAAACGCATCAAGGGCTATTCCCAGGCCGATTCGGCGCACCTGTTCAACCTGTTGCAGAGCCATGTAACCCGTTTGGAAAACACCGTGCGCTGGCGCTGGAACGCCGGTGACGTGGCGATCTGGGACAACCGCTCGACCCAGCACTACGCCGTGGACGACTACGGCACCCAGGACCGCGTGGTACGCCGCGTGACCCTCAAGGGCGACGTTCCGGTGGGCGTCCACGGTCAGCGCAGCCAAACCACCCGCGGCCTCTGACCCTCGGCTCCGCGTCGCTGGCAAAGGGCGCGGAGCGCAGAGCACCTCACCACCCTGGTTACCACGCTGTGCGTGGTAATCCCACCTGGGACGCGCGGCGTCCCGTTTTTGCGTTAAGGGGGATGGTTTACCAGACGCCGATCTGCACCAGCTTTTCGCTCTCCGGTTCGCCGTAGCGGAAGCGCTGGCCTCGCAGGTCGATTTCCTGGTGGCTGATGGTGGTGCGGCGTTTCAGGCCGCGTAGCCATTCGAACAGGTAGCCCAGGTGTTCTTCGCGTACCGCCGCATACGCCGGGTCGGCCCCCAGGTCATGCAGTTCCTGCGGGTCGTTGATCAGGTCGAACAGCTGCGGGCGGAAGCCGTCGTAGGCCAGGTACTTCCAGCGTTCGCTGCGCACCATGGTCATGCGGCAGCGGTCGATGGCCTGCCCCAGGCGCTCCCGTGCCGGCGCCTGGAAGGCGTAGTCGTATTCGCTGATGGCGTAGCGGCGCCAGTGCTCGGCGGTGCCGTGCAACAGCGGAATCAGTGAGCGGCCTTCCAGCCGGTGTTCCGCCCCTGGCAGGCCCAGGGCCTCGAGGAAGGTGGGCAGCGCATCGATGGTTTCCACCAGGCGCTCATCCACGCTGCCCCGGCTGCCGTCCGCGGCTGCCCGTGGGTCGCGCACAATCAGGGGCACGCCCACTGCCGGCTCCAGCAAAAACTCTTTTTCCCCGAGGTAGTGGTCGCCGAGGAAATCCCCATGGTCGCTGGTGAAGACGATCAGGGTGTCATCCCAGCGGCCATTGCTCTGGAGGAAATCGAACAGGCGGCCCAGTTGATCGTCCACCTGCTTGATCAGGCCCATGTAGGTCGGCACCACGTTCAGGCGCACCTCGTCCCGGGAGAAATTCAGGCTCTCTTCGTGCTGGCGAAAGGCGTTGTACACCGGGTGGTCACTGGCCTCGCCGGCTTCGGCGCGCACCGCCGGCAGCACCTGCTCGGCACCGTACAGCGCGTGATAGGGCGCCGGGGCGAGGTAAGGCCAATGGGGCTTGATGTAGGACAGGTGCAGGCACCAGGGCTGCTCGCCCTGTTCGCTGATGAAGTCCATGGCGCGCTCGGTGGTGTAGACCGTTTCCGAATGCGCCTCGGCCACGCGGGCCGGCAAATGGGCGTTGCGCATCTTCCAGCCGCTGAGGATCTCGCCTTGCTCGCCGGCCGCCGCGTTGGCCCAGTCGTGCCAAGGGTTGCGGCCGTCGTAGCCGAGGTCGCGCAGGTAATGGGTGTAGGGCGCGGACTCGCGTTTATCGTCGAACACCGGGTCGTCGGGGTAGATGCCGTCATGGCGGAAATAGGCTTCGAAGCCCACCTCGTTCAAGGCTTCGGCCTGCTCGCTGTCGGGGTTGATCGCCAGGCGTTGCAAGGCATCGATGTTCGCCGTGGCGTGGGTCTTGCCCACCAGCGCGGTGCGGATGCCGTGGGGCCGCAGGTAATCGCCCAGGGTCAGTTCTTCCAGGGGCAGGGGCACGGCGTTCCAGGCCACCTGGTGGCTGCTGACATAACGCCCGGTGTAGGCCGACATCCGCGACGGGCCGCAAATGGTGCCCTGGGTGTAGGCGCGGCTGAAGCGCACCCCGGCGGCGGCCAGGCGATCGATGTTCGGCGTGTGCAAGTGCGGATGGCCGTAGCACGACAGGTAATCCCGTCGCAGTTGGTCGCACATGATGTACAGCACATTGCGTAGGGGTTTTGGGGCATTGGACATGGTGTTCACCGAACAAAAGACAGGCGACGTTTTTCGCCTCCGGCGGTGCCTTTCAGCAAGCGCATTTGCCGAATACTTTCGATGCGTTTTACGCAACACCCCAACCCAACCCCACCTTATGTAGGAGCTGGCTTGCCAGCGATAACGGCCTTGAGGTCGATGCAAAACCCGAGGGCCTCATCGCCGGCAAGCCGGCTCCTACGGTGGGTCGTGTGCACAGGCGCCATCCCCACAAACCCCACCCTTGTAGGAGCTGGCTTGCCAGCGATAGCGGCCTTGAGAGCGATGCAAAACCCGAGGGCCTCATCGCCGGCAAGCCGGCTCCTGCCTGGCGCTGGGTCAGACGGCGAGGTTGTCGAGGGTGCAGATGTCTTCGTCGAGTTCGTCGGTGCGTTTGATTTCTTCGATCATCGCTTCGGCCAGTGGCGATAACCGGTAGCCGGCGCGGCTGACGATGCCGTAGCGGGTGTAGAGCTCTTCCAGGTCATCGGCCAGTTCGTCGATCTTCAAGCACACCAACTCGCCCTTGGCGTGGTGCAGCGCATCGCTGTAGGAGCCGACGATGCCGATGGCGTCCGAACGCAGCACCACGCCCAGCAGGCTGTAGCTGTTTTCACACTCCACATTGGGCGTGAAGTCCGGGCGGCCGCTGAGGTCGACGATGACCTTGCGCAGGTTCGGCGGGCGGATGGTCACTGCCAGCGGGTAGCTCATCAGCTCCGCCGCACTGACGCTGTCGCGGCCGGCCAGAGGGTGGCCGGCGCGGCAGCAGAAATGCCATTTGCGCGGGCGCAGGCGCTGGGTCAGGTAATCCGGGTTGGCCTCGAAATACCGGGTATCGGCGACAAAGAATTCGAACTCCTCGCTCAGCAGGCGTTTGCTCAGGCTCTGCCAGTCATCCACCTGGAATTGCACCCGGGCCTTGGGGTAGCGCCCGATAAAGTGGCCGATGGCCCGCGGGATCAGCCCCGAAGCCGGTGCCGGGCCGCAGCCGAAGCGCAACTCACCGGCCTCCAGGCCATTGAACTGGCTGATCTCGTTGGCCATCTGCTGCGCGCCGCTGACCAGCCGCCGCGCGTGCTCCAGCAGCACCTGCCCCTGCTTGGTCGGCGCCAGGTCCTTGCGTCCGCGATCCACCAGTTGGCAGCCGACGCTGTGTTCCAGTGCCTGGATGCTGCGGCTGAAGGCCGATTGCGAGAGGTTCACCGCCATGGCCGCCGCGACAAAGCTGCGCTGTTCAGCGAGGGCGATGAAGTGTCGGAGCTGGCGCAAGTCGATATGCATTTTTCACATTAAAAATATCGGGGAAATGCATTGGCTATGCATTAGGTGGACTCCTTATAAAGGCAATCTCTTATGCAGTAAATCTTTGTAAAAACATAAATAAATAACTTTAAGGAATATACGGTTCTGTATATTTTCTGACCAGGAGCCGCCCCATGAGCCCGTTGCACCTTGCCTCACCTCTTTCCCCTCGGCGGCTCAAGCGCCTGCCGCTGGCCCTGTTGCTGGCCGGCAGTGCCGGTTGGTCCCAGGCATATGCCGCCGAGGTCGAAGCCCCGGCCGAGAGCCCGGCCCAGGCCGCGCCGGCCAAGAGCAAAGCGTCGGGTGACCAGTTGGAAACCGTGACCGTCACCGCCCGCCGTCGCGAAGAAAGCGCCCAGAACGTACCGACCCCCATGAGCGTGATCGGTGGCCAGGCCCTGGAAAGCCAGCGGGTCTATCGCATCCAGGACCTGCAACAGCTGGTGCCCAGCGTCAACGTCGCCTACATGCATGCGCGCCAGTCCAGCGTGTCGATCCGCGGCCTGGGCAACAACCCGGCCAGCGACGGCCTGGAAGGCAGCGTCGGGCTGTACATCGACAACGTCTACCTGGGTCGCCCGGGCATGGCGGTGTTCGACCTGATGGACATCGAGCAGCTGGAAGTGCTGCGCGGGCCCCAGGGCACCCTGTTCGGCAAGAACACCACCGCCGGGGTGATCAACATCAACACCCGGGCACCGAGCTTCACCCCGGAACGCAGCATCGAAACCTCGGTGGGCGAGGACGGCTACTTCCAGACCAAGGGCACCATTTCCGGGCCGTTGAACGATGAACTGGCGGGGCGTTTTTCGGCCTATCGCACCCGCAGCGACGGCGACATCAAGAACGAATACAACGGTCACGACCTTAACGGCGGATCGCGCCAGGGCTTTCGCGGGCAGTTGCTGTACAAGCCCAACGAGGACTTCAACCTGCGCTGGATCGGCGACTACAACGAAGAGGATTCCAGCGCCGGCACCCGGGTGCTGTACAGCACCGGGCCGACCATCAACGGCGTCAACCGTTACGAAACCCGGGCGGCAGCGGCCGGCGCAACCCTGGTCGACGGCTCCAAGCGCAAGGTCAACCTGGACAGCGACCAGCAGGTGACGGTGTTCCAGGGCGGCACTTCGCTGGAGGCCAACTGGACCCTGCCCAGCGACTTCACCCTGACCTCGGTCAGCTCCTACCGCTGGTGGAACTTCACCCCGCGCAACGACGATGGCCTGAATGTGCCCGCCCTGCGTAACGGTGGCGTGTCGGTGGAGGATAAACAGTGGTCCCAGGAGTTCCGCCTGGCCTCGCCCAGCGGCGGCTTCTTCGACTACGTGCTGGGCGCCTACTACTTCGGTTCCGACCTGGACAACAAGGCCTTCAGTTACTACGGACCCCAGGCGGATGTATGGAACGGCACTCCTGCCGGCGCCCTGGCCAACGTCAGCAGTGTCGGCAACGGGCACATCAGCACCGACAGCTTCGCCCTGTTTGCCCAGGGCACCTGGCACCTCACCGAGCGCCTGGACTTCACCGCCGGGTTGCGCGGGACCTATGAAGAGAAGAGCGCCTGGGTCAGCCGTAACGCGCCGGTGGGTGGCGCTGCGGTGGCCGGTGCTGCCGCTGCCGTGCGCCAGGGTCGCGCCGGCGCCTACGACTCCGGTGACCTGAACCAATACAGCACCAGCCCTTCGGGGTTGTTGAACCTCAGCTATCGCTTTACCGATGACCTGCTGGGCTACGCCACCTTGTCCCACGGCGAGAAGTCCGGCGGGGTCAACCTCGCGGTGGGCACGGCGCCCACGGCAGGCGCCGACTCGCTGCTGGTCGGCACGGAGCGGGCCAACAATGCTGAGCTGGGCTTCAAGAGCACCCTGTGGGACCGGCGCCTGCAGCTCAACGCCAACCTGTTCTGGACCCAGGTCAACGGCTACCAGACCAACGCCTATGACGACGCCAACCGCGTGCAGTACCTGACCAACGCCGGTTCGGTGCGCTCGCGCGGGGTGGAAGTGGAAAGCACCTTGGTGCCGCTGCGTGGGCTGACCCTCAACCTCAACGGCTCGTACAACGACGTGCGCTACCTGTCGTACAAGGACGCGCCGTGCCCGCCGGAAGTCAGCCTGCGGCCTGGGGCGCCGGCGTCTTGCGACCTCAGCGGCCACCAAGTGGTGGGGGCCTCGAAATGGATCGCCAACGCCAACGGCGAATACAAATGGAACCTGGATAACGGCCTCGAGGAATACGTCACCGCCAGCTACGCCTTCCGTTCCAAGGCGGTGGGCACCGTCGAGGATTCCGACTACGGGCAGATCCCCAGCTACGCCGTGGTCAACCTGTCCACCGGCTTGCGTGGCGACTACGAGCAAGGTCAGTGGGACGTCTCGCTGTGGCTGAAAAACGCCTTCGACAAGACCTACTACACCACCCTCTGGACCGGCTCCAACGGCGCCTACGAGGGCTTGCTGGGCACTCCACGGACCTTGGGCGTGACCGGCCGCTACGACTTCTAAGACCGCTGCATGCTGCCCGCGCCGCGTTGTGCGGCGCGGTTCGAACCGCACAGGAGTGACCCCATGTTGCGCATCAAAACCGCTTTACCTTTGCTGTTGGGCGGCGCCGTGCTGGCCGCCAATGCCCTGGCGGCGCCCAGTGTCTACCCCACCGGCGTGACCCGTTACGACCCGGCCAAGGCCTATAACCAGTACGTGATTTTCAGTGGCGCCGACAAACAGACCCACCTCATCGACATGAACGGCAACGCGGTCAAGACCTGGCCGCAGTCGGGCTTTCCTTCGGCCATCATCGACCCGCAACTGGTGGGCGGTGAACGCGGCCGAGTGCTGTTGCAGCTCAAGGACAAAGACCCCGGCAAGCTCGGTTCGGCCGGCAACGGCCTGGGCAATCAGAGCGTCGGCGAGCTGGACTGGGACGGCCAGGTGGTCTGGCAGTGGGGCGACCAGGCGCCGGGCGGTGCTGCCCAGCAGCATCATGACCAGCGTCGCCTGAGCAACGGCAATACCCTGGTGCTGGCCAACAAGGTGCACAAGGTGGCGGGCTTCAAGGTGCCTCAGGTGATCGATGATGTGATCTATGAAGTCAGCCCCGACGGCGCGGTGAAATGGCAATGGCTGGCGTCCGAGCACCTCAAGGAATTCGGCTTCACCGCAGCGCAGTTGAAGCTGGTGCACGCCAGCGACAACCCGGACTACCTGCACATCAACAACCTCAGCGTGGTGGGCCCCAACCGCTGGTTCGATGCCGGTGACCAACGCTTCGCCCCGGACAACCTGTTGATTGATTCACGCAACGCCAACTTCGTCGCCATCCTCGACAAACACAGCGGCAAGGTGGTCTGGCGCCTGGGGCCGAACCTGCCGCCGATCAACCCGAAAACCGCCGGGCAACTGCCGCGCCCGGTGGACCAGTTTGTCGGTCAGCACGATGCCCATATCATCCCCGCCGGCTTGCCGGGCGCGGGCCACTTGCTGGTGTTCGATAACCAGGGTTCGGCCGGTTACCCCTCGGTGCCCTTGGGGCTGATCGCCGGTTCGCGGGTGCTGGAAATCGACCCGATCAAGAATGAAATCGTCTGGCAATACACCGCCGCCAACTCCAAGCAGCCGGGCTGGGCCTTTTACAGTTCGTTCATCAGCAGCGCGCGGCGTTTGCCCAACGGCAACACCTTGATTGACGAAGGCATGAACGGGCGCTTCTTCCAGGTCACCCAGGGGGGGGACATTGTCTGGGAATACGTCAGCCCTTACCTGGGCAAGGCCCCGGGCAGCGACGCCATCAGCAACTGGGTGTACCGCGCCTTGCCGGTGAGTTACGACTGGGTGCCCAAGGGCACGCCGCGCTCCGAAACCGCGGTGCTCGCCCCGTCGCAAAGCCTGCAACCCACCAACGCCAGCCGTTGATCCCGAGGGCTACGGGGCGGCCTGCGGGCGTGGTCGGGCCTGGGCCCTAGAAGTAAAAGAACAGCCCGGTGTTGTACGCCAGGGCTGTTCGATTCAACTGCACCCACTGCTGACCCAGCGCGGCCTCGCCCACGATTGGCGAGACGGTCGCCAGGGCCAGGCTCAGCGCCGCCTGCCCTTGAATCGCGGCGTCTTCGTAGTCGTCGATCAGAATCCCCAGGGCCTGGTTCAGGGCGCTGAACACCCCACTGTCGCAGAGCGCGGCATAGTCCTGGGCAGACAGTTTCCACTCCAACAGATCCCCGGGCAGGCACTGGTCCAGATCGAGGCGTTCCATGGCTTCGGCGGTGGTGGGCACGACGATGCATTTCATCGGGGCAAGCCTTGTGGGGAGCGCAGCGTTCGCTCAGTGATCAACGTTCGGTGCTCAATGCTCAAGCATGTAGCGCTCGATGCGTGCGATGTACTCGGCTTTGCTGCGGGTCCTGAATTCCTCCAGGAACACCTCCGAATGCTGAATCGGTTGCTGATGCTTGTCGTAGCGGAGGGTCAGGAACTCGACGACGAATTCACCCTCGGGGTCGCCTTCGGGTTCGACCCGGGAATCGAAGCAGTAACCGGTGCTGCGGCGGCAGCCTCCCAGCAACACCGAGCTGCTGAACCAGTGGGCGGTGTCGGGCGTCAGCTCCACGTCAAACAGGTTGTTGAGGGTGATGGTCCAGCCGCTGGGCACGCGCAGGGCTTGCAGCGAGTACTGGAGTGGGGGACGTTTTCTCATGGGCGCCATTGCTCGACAAATTGCTGGAAGTCGGCGGCCACCGGGTAGGTGTGTCCGCTGTCGGGAGCAAACAGCGCCACGGTGATGGCGGCGCCAGTGGTGTTCAGGCACACCAGTTGATCGCCGGCGTCTCGGGCGATGGGGATCAGGCCTGGCGCCAGCCCCGCTACACGCTGGCCGGTGGCGTACCACAGCAACGAATAGGGCTCGGCCTGCGCGGTGAATTTGAAGAACTCGCTGATGCAGGTTTGCTGGCCGCCGTAGTCGAAGGTCGACCACTCCGGCGACGCCTCGTTGGCGTAGCTGACCAGGTCCAGGTACAGCGGCGGCAGGTTCACGCCGAGGTGTTGCTGCACCAGGGCAATGACCGCCTCATCCACCGATGAGCCCGCTTCGATCCCCCAGGTTTTCCAGTCCATGGTCATTGCCGGCACCCCGCCTTTGAATTCGTCTGCCACGCGCCCGATCCTGCTGGACCGGGCGTTCGTTGGGCGCGAATTGTAGGCGTGATGACGGTCGCTGTGTAAGCCCGGTGACGGGCATCAGCGACCTCGCAGGCTTAGCGGCCGGCTTCCAGCGCCGGCCCGGGCGTGGCCGCCTCGGGGGCGTGGCGATAGCTGGCCGGGCTGAACACCCGCGTCAGCACCAGCATGCTCAACACGATGACCGTCAACACCCACCAGGCGCTGACGAAGCTGCCGGTGAGTTCGCGCAGCCAGCCGCTCATCCATGGCGACACGGCATTGATCAAAAAACCCACGCCCTGGACAAAGGCCGCCAGTTGCCCGGCTTGGCGTGGATCGCGGCGATGGTCGAGGGTCAGGATCAGGCTCAGGGCAAAGCAGGCGCCCAGGCCGAAGCCGACCAGCGCCACCCACAGATGCGGCGCTTGCAGCGGCCACAGCACCAGGCCGCTGAACCCCAGGGCCTGGGCGCCCAGGCTGATGCTCAGCAGCGGGCGGCGATCAATGCTGCGTTGGGCCAGGGCTGGCATCAGCAAGGCAGCAATGACCTGGAAGATGGTCATGAAGGCCAGCAGCGAACCGCTCTGGGTCGCACTCCAGCCCAGTTGCAGGTAGTAGGCCGGCAGCCAGGCCACCATGCTCATGTAGCCGCAATTGACCAGGCCAAAGTACAGCGCCAGCAACCAGGCCCGACGATTGCCCCAGAGCCGGGCCGCCGGAGCGCTGCCGGTGTGCCTGGGGCCAGCAGCCAGGGGCATGCCCCACCAGAGCAGCAACGCCGCCAGGGCCGGCAGCAGCCAGATACCCAGGCCCGCTTGCCAGTGGTCGAAGTGCTGGGCGACCACTGGGCTGATCAGCGCCGCCAGGCCACCGCCGCCCATCAAGGCGGCCGAGTAGACCCCCATGGCCAGCGCCACCCGCTGCTGGAACTGACGCTTGATCAGCGCCGGCACCAAGGCCTGGATCAACGCCACCCCGGCACCGCCCAGCAGGGCCGTGGCCAGCAACAGGGCGGCGGCCTGGCCCACCAACAGCCGGGCCAGGCATGCCAGGAGAATCAGCAGCAGGCCCAGGGCCACGCCGCGACGTTCCCCCAGGCGCGCTTCCAGGCGCACGCCCAGCAACGCCACCAGGCCCATGCAGATCACCGGCAGGCTGGTGAGCCAGGCGCTGCTCTGGAAGCTCATGCCGGTGGCGCCGCGAATGTCATTGAGCAGGGGGCTGATGGAGCTGAGGATCGGCCGCAGGTTCAAGCCCAGGGCCAGCAGCAGGGCCCAGCCGCCAAGCCCGGTCAGGGAAGGTTTAGCCTGGCTCATGCTGCACCTGCCAGGCCTGGTAGAGGGTTGCCATCGCCGCGTGCGGCAGATGCTCCACGGGCAATTGCCGGGCCTCGGGCGCCAGACTCAATTGTTGGTAGATCCCTGCGGTGGACAGGCCAAACCCTTCGGCCAGTCGATTGTCGGCGGCGAACACGGCCCGCGATACGCCGCTCAGGTACATGGCGCTCAAACACATGGGGCAGGGCTGGCCGCTGGCGTAGATCACGCAGCCCTCCAGGCGTGGGCCCAACTGGCGACTGGCACTGCGGATCGCCAGCATCTCGGCGTGGGCGGTGGGGTCCTGGGTCAGGTGGATTTCATTCACCGCCTCGGCCAGCACCTGGCCTTGGCGAACCAGCACCGCGCCAAATGGCCGGCCGCCCCGGGCGACATTGTCCCTGGCCAGGTCCACGGCTCGCTGCAGGTAGTGTTGATCGTCATGCAGGGTCATGTGTTCTCCGTTTCAGTGGGCGCCAGCGTCGCGCGATCGCCGTCTGGCGGCGTCTGTTGCAAAGCCCTGGCCGCCCGGCCGCCGACAGGCTGTGCCTGGGAATAGGGGCCGAGTATGGTGAAGCGCTAAAGTATTCTGAAATTAAATATAAGCATGCCAAGCAGTGGCATCTGTAATGGTGAAACCCATGCTGGATCCCGTGTTGTTACGCACCTTTGTGGCGGTCGCCGATTGCCAGAATTTCACCCGCGCCGCCGAGCGCCTGAACCTCACCCAGTCCACTGTCAGTCAGCAAGTACGCCGGCTGGAGCAGAACCTGGGCTGCCCGTTGCTGGACCGTGATCAGCGGCGGGTGGTGGCCACGACCGAAGGCGAGCGCCTGCTGGCTTATGCCCGACGCATCCTGGCGCTGCACGCCGAAGCCAGTGATGTGCTGAGTAACCAGCAAAGCGATTGCGTGCTGCGCCTGGGGGTGCCGGAGGATTTTGCCGCCGAGCGCCTGATGCCCCTGCTTTCGCGCTTTGGCCAGGAACACCCCGGGGTGCGCCTGGAGGTCACCAGTGGCCTGGGCCCGGAGTTGCTGCGCGGGTATCGCCGAGGCGATTTCGACCTGTTGCTGGTCAAGCAGATGGGCCACAGCGACGACTGCCTGGTGTCCTGGCCCGAGCCGTTGTGCTGGGTCGACAGCCGTGGCAATCCGGCGTTTGCTCGTGACCCCTTGCCCTTGGTGGCGTTTCCCGTCGGCGGCTTGTACCGCCAGGAGATGCTGCAGCACCTGGAGGCCGGCGGCTGGCGTTGGCGCATCGGCTATTCCAGCGCCAGCCTGGCCAGCGTCTGCTCGGCGGTAGCGGCGGGACTGGGCATCAGCCTGCTGCCGGTGCGGGTGGTCACGGCGGAACATCGGGTACTGGGCGCCGACAGTGGCTTGCCGGACATCCAGGGCGTGCGCCTGGCGCTGTATGCCGCCGCGGGCTTGAGCCAGGCCGGCAAGGCATTGCAAGAGCAGTTGCGGGTGCTGGGAGCCACGGGCGCATCGAGGTAAGAGGCGCAACGGCCTGGGGCAGGGCTCTGGGCCGGCACCCGCAGGCGGTTTTCTGATGCCTTGCGGGAATACTTTTAATGCGCGCAAAGCATCGGTTTTTTGTGCCTGCTCTGGAGCCCTTGATCCACGGGGCTTTGCCCGATTCGTTGAGTTCAAATATTCCATTTCGATCTATATGCAGCCTTAAAGATTACTTTAAGGGATAAGCCTGTGGCGTCGATCATTCACTCCGCGACAGCGTTACGCGGGGGGTGTCAGGCGCCGCTGTCGGGTTATTCGCAAAAGACCGTAGGGAGTTAATCAATGGGCAAAGTCCAGACCGCCGCCAGTGCCCAAGAGGTGCTATGGCGCCAGGCACCGAGCGGCGAGTTGGTCGACCTCGGCCGGCCCCACCGCTCGCCGCTGGGCCAGTTGCGACTGCAGAGAACCCCGAAGGGGGTGTTGCGCCGTCGTGAGGCGATCTTGCTGGGCGTGGTTGCACTGTTGCTGCACGGCGCGGTGATCTTCTGGGTCAGCCAGAAACCGACGCCGGTGCTGCCGATCGTGCCGCCGGAAATTCCGCCGATGACCATCGAGTTTTCCCAGCCGGCACCGCCGGTGGTGGAACCGCCGCCACCGCAACCCGTGCAGCCGGTGGTCGAGCCTCCGCCGCCCGTGGAAGACGAGTTGGCGGTCAAGCCGCCACCGCCCAAGCCGGTGCCAAAGCCAAAACCCAAGCCCGTGCCCAAGCCTGAGCCAAAACCTGCGCCCAAGCCGGTGCAGCAAGCCGCGCCGCCTCAGCCCGCGCCGCCGGTGGCTGCTCCTGCGCCACCTGCACCGCCGGCTCCGGCCCCGGTGACCCCGGCTTCGGCCAACGCCGCGTACCTGAAGAACCCGGCGCCGGAGTACCCGTCCCTGGCCCAGCGTCGCGGTTGGGAAGGCACGGTGCTGTTGCGGGTGCATGTACTGGCCAGCGGCAAGCCGGGTGAGATCCAGGTTCAGAAAAGCAGCGGTCGCCAGCAGCTCGACGATGCCGCGCTGGCGGCGGTGAAGCGTTGGAGCTTCGTGCCGGCCAAGCAGGGCGATGTGGCCCAGGACGGCTGGGTCAGCGTACCCATCGATTTCAAGATTCATTGATGCGCTGTGCCCTGCACACCGCTATTGCCGGCCAACCGGCTCCTAATTCGCGCTAAACGCTTACACAGAGGGAACACATCATGACGTTACTGGCATCTCCACTGGAATCCATCGAAAGCGCGGTGATCTGGCTGCTGGTGGTCTTTTCCGTCGCCACCTGGGGCCTGGCTTTGCTCAAGGGCGTGCAGTTCGCCCGTCTCAAGGCCCAGGATCGCAAGTTTCATAAACAGTTCTGGGCGGCCTCCAGCCTGGATTCGGCGGCCGAGCTGAGCGAAACCCACCCTGGCGCTGCCGCCCGTGTGGCCCAGGCCGGTTACGCCGCGATCCAGGTTGGTGATGCGCCCCATGCCGCCGACCTGAGCCAGGCCATTAACCATCAGGACCGCCTTGAGCGCGCCCTGCGCCAGCAGATCGTGCGTGAGCGACGTTCCCTGGAAACCGGCCTCGCGGTGGTCGCCAGTATCGGCAGCACCTCGCCCTTTATCGGCCTGTTCGGCACCGTGTGGGGGATCATGGAAGCCCTTAAAGGCATCAGCGCGGCGGGCTCCGCAAGCCTGGAAACCGTGGCCGGGCCGATCGGTGCGGCGTTGGTCGCCACCGGCGTGGGGATCGCGGTCGCGGTACCGGCGGTGCTGGTTTACAACTACTTCCTGCGCCGCCTGAAGCTGACCGCCGCCGACCTCGATGACTTTGCCCATGACTTCTACAGCCTGGCGCAGAAGAGTTCGTTCCGCGTGCTGATCCACCCGACGGCGCACAAGGCGGCCGCCCAGGGCAGCGCGCAGAAAGTGAAGGAGGCGTCCTGATATGGCCTTCTCCACCCAAGACAGCGATGAGGTGCTGAGCGAGATCAACGTCACGCCGCTGGTGGACGTGATGCTGGTGCTGCTGGTGGTGTTTATCGTCACCGCGCCGCTGTTGACCAACGCTATTCCCATTAACCTGCCCAAGACCGAGGCCGTGGCCCCGGTGGAGCAGAAAGACCCGCTGGTGGTGAGCATCGACGGCGCTGGCAAGGTATTTATCAACAAGGATGAAATCCAGGCCGACCTGCTGGAGTTCAACCTCCAGGCGGCCAAGGCCAAAGACCCGGACGTGCGCGTGCAATTGCAGGCCGACGACGGGGTGAACTACGGCGAAGTGGCGCGAGCCATGGCGTCCATCGAGCGGGCGGGCATCACCAAACTGTCGGTGATTACCGCGCGCTGACACCGAGCAACAAGCCACGACTTTTCGGGCCGTCTCCTTGGCAGGGTGCGGCCCTTTTTTTATGCCCGCCCCAAACCTACGCCCACCCCCCCGTTGTAGGCGCTGGCTTGCCAGCGATGGCGTCCTGCAGGGCGGTGCAAGGCTGGGTGACCTGATCGCCGGCAAGCCGGCTCCTACGAGGGGGGATTTTCGGCTCTCGGCGATGGCTGCGTGGGCCAACGCTCTACCTGACAC